>JBFDTN010000001.1:1046250-1395000 GCA_040719455.1 Streptococcus pneumoniae
AGCATTTTTTAAGTATAGTTGTTTCCTTTTGACTTCGTACAAGGCAACGAGTCGCAGGCAGAACTTAGGTTAGCTGAGAATGATTTTATAATCCTCATTTCCAACCTTCAACAGTCTAGGAGATTGTTGGAGCAGGACGAATTAACGACCTAATCAATTAAAACTAAATGACTATATGGTATAATAGAAGAGATTGTTTTTATGTAGAAAGGAGCCTATACACCTCATGGCTAAAAAAGCAAAAATCAAGAAAACCTTGGTCGAGCAAATCTTAACCAAGGCAAAAATTCCCCATGAAGGATTGCAAATCAATGCTTTGGAAGGCGAAATCCCTCCACAGCTAACCAAAAATCAAATCTATAAAACGCTTGCCTTAAAGGGAGATAAGACGGGACCTGTCATCGGCATTCTACCGATTACCGAGCATTTGGCGGAAAAAAAGCTCGCCAAAGTATCTGGCAATAAAAAAGTAGCTATGATTCCACAAAAGGATTTGGAAAAAACAACCGGCTATATCCACGGTGCTAACAATCCTGTGGGAATCCGCCAACGCCATGCCTTTCCCATATTCATTGACCATTCAGCACTTGAACTAGAAACAATGGTCGTATCAGCTGGTGAAGTGGGACACAGCATTGCGATTGCGCCACAAGATTTAGCAGATTTTGTCGGTGCTCAGTTTGCAGATTTACAGGAAGAAGGTCAAGTATGAAATTATATTTTGTCCGTCATGGAAAGACGGAATGGAACCTAGAAGGACGGTTTCAAGGTGCTAGTGGCGATTCTCCTTTGCTTGCTTCTTCCATCGCTGACTTAAAGCTTCTCGGTAAGCGTCTATCCTTGGTCCACTTTGACCGTATTTTATCAAGCAGCCTTCCTCGAGCACTGGCGAGCGCAGAAATTATCCAAGCCGAAAATACCTACAAACCACCTATCCTTTCTTGCCCAGAGATAAAAGAGTGGCAATTAGGAAGTCTTGAAGGGCAAAAATTTTCCACACTAGAAGCCATTTACCCTCAGCAGATGAAAGCTTTCCGTCATAATCTCTCGCGCTTTCATCCCGCGATTTTCGGAGCGGAAACAGTCTATCAAACAACTACAAGAACGATTGAATTCATCAAATCCCAAAAGAAAGAACCAGCGGAGAATCTCCTTTTTGTCGGTCATGGAGCCAATCTCACCGCTTCTCTCAAGACGCTTTTAGGCTATGATGTTGCTCTTCTGAGAAAACAGGGAGGTCTGGCAAATAGCAGCCTCACTATCCTTGAAACCAATGATTTTGAAACTTTCCAACTCCTTGAGTGGAATAATCTGGAGCATTTGGAGCAAAAAACACAGCTACCTATAAAATTCTAAATCCTATAAAACACAGAACTATTGTTACCTTATAGTCTTTCTAGGCAACAATAGTCCTGTGTTTTTTTGTATCATCCTATCATAGCATCATGTTTTTTAATATCTCTAGCGATCTTTCTATCTCCTCTAAAGAGACTAAAAACCATTCTCTAACTGTCGTCTCCTCTCCACTCGGAGATAAAATGGAGATTTCCAAGCGCTTATCAGCCAAGCAGTGATGGAGATAAGTCTCGACTTTGGCAACTAGTGAATGCGAAACTTCAATGTAGGATACTAAATCAATAGGGGCATATAGGTAAGTTGACTGTTTTTCCGTTCCCTGCAAACGTCTACGAATATTCTCGGCACAACCAATTTTATACAAATTTTCCATCTTGCGAAGATAGTCATCCTCACCCGCATAGCGAACAATGTAAATTCCTGGGACTTCAGGGATAATTCCCTTGACAAGACGACCATTTCTCTTTGTATCATAAAGCGATGAAACTAGACTCAATAGCCAAATGTGATTTTCCGTTCCATTTTCGTAAATCGTATGCACCTTGTATCTTCTATTATCTGAATTTGTTACTTCTACTCCTGTTTTAGGATCATAAATCTTATTCACATAGAGGAGAATACCGTTATCGATATAAAAATTTCCTTGTACAATTTTATTTCCTCTAAACGGCTTGGTCTTTCTTTGTCCAGCCTCAATTTCTTGATGCACCTTAGTAAATAAGTTTTTGTAGTGTTCAAATCCTGTCCGAATCATTTTACGAGTACTTAGACCTCTATCTTTTTCGGCAATCGTATCTGCATAACGAGATACATCAAATAAAGCTTCTTCTAGAGCTTGCTCTGCTCTATTTGCACCTAATAAATGATACTCTTTATCATAGGGGAAATACTTTTTTAGATCTTCTGCTGTTCTATCCCGAAGTCCTTTTAGGCGAGAAGCGAGCTTTCGCTCCTTTAAATCACGACTTTTTTGAGGCTCATCTCCATGTTCTTTGATCCAATGAATGATTTCTTGAAATTTTTCAATATCAGGGTCTACTCTTTCGATTTTTTTAGGCTTAGCGCTCTCAACCAGTTTATCAAACTCTTCATCTTGGAAAATATCTTCTAATGATTTAAAGTCCATTCTTCTCACGCTCCTTTTTGAGTTCAGCTAACTTCATCAAGGCATAGTAAAGTCGCTCTTCAGATGAATCTCCTGCATTCTTTTGAGGTGGACGACCATTTGCTGCCATAAAAGTTTTAATCTGAGGATATAAGACTCTTAATTCCTCTTCTGAAAATTCCATTTTTTTACTGTCAAAGACACGCGCAATGAGACTAAGCGTCGTAGAATTGATATCCTTTGATAAAACCTCGTAGGATCTTTGAAAAGGATTAACGCTATCAATCAAATCAATATTCAAGTCATCCATATTGATAAAGCGGTCTCCCATTTTAAGAAGTTCCCGATTTTCCTTATCTCGCTCGACATAGGTCATGGTCATATCAGATACAAGATGCTGACGGACCTCCTCAATTTCTTGGATAGACAAATCAGGATAGGACTCCGCCACAACTTTTGAAAGTATTTGTTTATTGATGACAGCTGCATCAGCATTACTTGCAATTGCTGCTTGTACTAAACTGTCTTGCAACACCCTTGCTTTTAAATCAACCAAATCTTGCTCAATAATTTGCTTGGTTCTCTCCGTAGAAGGCTTAGCCAACCCTTTAATAAAGATATCTGCTCCTGATGATTTTTCAGTCTGAGATTCTCTACGTTTAAACTTGAAAACAGGAGACAATACATTTTCCATAAGAAGGCTCGCTGTAATAGCCTTCATCACGTTATTGACTGCATATTGCACTTCTCCATCGTCTGCATCTGGTTCTGAGATGAGATTCGTAAATTGGGCAGTTCTTTTATTTTCACTATCTCTCGTCACACGACCAATAATTTGGACGATTTCTGTCAACGAACTTCGGTATCCGATTGTAAGAGCATATTCTGCAAAGGGCCAGTCAAACCCTTCTTTTGCCATTCCGAGAGCAATAATCATATCAAGTTCATCGACTTCAGTCATCTGCGCTAGGTAGCTACTGACACGATCACGACCTTCTTCCGTGACTAAATCTGCGATTTTTAAAATATCTCCATTTTTTGTTTTTAGGTTAATAATCCCATCATCATCTTTGTCGAGATATTCTCCTAGCTTATCAAGGATTTCATCGACTTCTCCGTACTTATCTTTTGTTGATTCTCCAGAATTGATATTTGGAATATGAATAATTGTTTTTTTATCAATAATTTCTGGAATCAACTCATCCAGCGCATCTATATAGCGACCACGATAAAACTTATAGCCCATACCAAAACTTTTCAAATAGCGATAGCCTTCTAGCTGCTCATAGTAAGTATAAGTCACGCGGTCAAATAATCGCTCATCTGCAGGGTCAAGAATTGGTACGCTATCTCCTCGGAAGTATGAACCCGTCATGGCAAAGACATGCGCAGTCGAGTAAGTTAAAACTCCTTTCAGAGTTTGCCCCAAGACAGAATTGTCATCTTGAGAGACATGATGGAACTCGTCAATAGCAAGCAGACAGTTATCAAAATCACTATCGTCTAACTGCTCAGCCGCAAATCGTAAAGTCGCATGGGTAGCAATCAAGATACGGGCTTCTGGATCATCTGACTTCATAAAGTCTAAAAATGCTTGAACCTTACTCTTATCCGTCCCAGATAATGTCAAATTATAGGCATCATTCACGGACCAATCCCAATAATAACCATACTGAGATAGATTGGTTGAGCGAAAAGACTTGCCAATGGAGCGCTCAGGAACTGCAATAATCGCTTTTTTAATTCCTTGACGATAAAGTTTATCTAAAGCAACAAACATGAGTGCACGTGATTTCCCAGATGCAGGGGGAGCTTTGACTAGCAAATACTGGCTATCTCGTTTCTCATAAACACGAGCTTGCATTTCCCGCATACCAAGAGAATTGGTATTAACACTCGTTCCCTTGGTTTGATAGGTCATCTCTACAATGTTAGTTACCATGTTCATTCTCCGTCATTTCCTTGTATAAGTTGAGCAAGTGACTGAGCCTTTCTTCGTCACTTCTAAATGGTGTTTCTTTATAGGCTTTTTCAACAAGCTCGTCTAACTCTGCATGGGCTTGTCTCAAGATTTCAGGCATAGTATCACGATTATAAAGTACTGCAAGCGTCCCTCCTAACTCCTCTCGTAAGTCCAAAATATCCAATACCTTTTCCTCAATGCGATTTTTTCGAGTAGTAGATAAGATTGGCACAGGGAAGGTATTATAGACTAACCCTGCTGAGTATCGGTATCGTGTCTCTAGTTTTCCACCAATCGCTCGGAGCCAGACCATGTGAAGGCGAGATTCCAATAGACCAAGAAGGTAAATTGGGGCGTTGTAGATAACATAAGTAGCATTAGAGACAACTGTTTCTTCCCCTACAAATCCCATAGGAACATAATCACGATTTTCAGACGATACCGCTGGGACAAGGATTTGCAAAAATTCTGTTTCATTTGACCTTAGATAATCTTGATACGCCTTTTCCCACTCTCCTTTTTGCACAAATGCATACGGAGTTTTTGCAGCCAATTGAGTTGATTGGGCATTACTTGCTAGCCTGACATCTTTTACCTTAGAAATTCTTTCTTGAATGATAGGATTTTTATGTATTTGATGATATTGCTCTTCATCAAGCCAAAAGCAATATCTTACCTTATCATTAATAAATTCCTCACTCCCCATATATTGTTTGATAAAAGCTGCAAGCTCTGGATAAACAGTAATAATCTCTAAATATTCCTGCTTAGTTGGAATCAATAGATGACCTCCATCACGTGGCATACTGCCAAATACCATCGCTGGCAAATCTGAAAGGGCTTTTCTCCGACTTCTAATCAAAACAGTCTCTTTTGCTTTTGTGAGATAGGGAGAGATAAGGTCAACTTCGATTCTTTCTTGCATTTCTGTATAAATAAGTTTAGTTGGCTTACTATGCATTTTATTGCTAATACCAACAATGGCAACAGTCACACCAGCATTATGAGCGGCACTATTTCCCCATTTAAAGGAAGTATAGGCAAACTCAATTTCTGCGATATCTAATAAAGATTCCCAGACAATTGCTACTTGTTCCCCTTGGAATAGAGAGTTGGTCGATACAAAAGCTAATTTAGCATGCAATTCTTGAATAAAATCAATTCCTTTGAAAAACCAAGCAGCAATGTAATCCATTTTTTTATATTGATAATCTTCACCAATAGACAATCGTAAATCTTCTTTTTGTTCTTTGGATTGTAGCTTGCTTCCAATATACGGCGGATTTCCGATAATATAAATCTCATCATCAGTTGTATGAGGAAGCACCTCGTTCCAATCTAGTCTGAGAGCATTTCCTTCAACAATATTTCCAGCATCTCGTAAGGGTAAAAAGGCTGATTTCAGATTGATTTCTTTTTCTGCCTCTAAATTCATCTGATACTCGGCTATCCATAAGGAGAGACGAGCAACTTCATGAGCAAAATCATCCAGCTCAATCCCGTAGAAATGGTTCAGTGAAATGCTGGAGTTTTCAAATAAGTCAATAGAGTTATTCCCCGTCAAATAACGTATCATTTTCAAGATTTGAATTTCCAAGCGACGAAGTTCCTTGTAGGTGATAATCAAAAAGTTTCCAGAACCACAGGCAGGATCAAAGAACTTAATCTGACTGATACGGTGACGTAACTTTTTCAAGTCTTTTTCATACTGACTACGATTTTCTCTCCTTGTCCGCTCGGTAATCTCCTTATCCTCATTGTCGTTTAATTTTTCAAGAATCCTCTGATATTCCTCTTTTAACTCATCTAAAAATAGAGGATTAATTACTTTCATGATATTTTCCGCACTGGTATAGTGCATGCCCGCTCTAGCACGTTGTTCCTTATTAGCCACAGTTTGGATCATAGCTCCTAAGATATCAGGATTGATGTCATTCCAGTTGAGTAGCTCTCCAGCCTCTAAAATGAGCTTTCTAGTTTTTCTATCAAAGGTCAAATTGGTATGGGCTTTAGTAAATAACTTTCCATTAACATAAGGAAATTCCTGTAACCATACCTCTTGATTGGTGCGATTAGCCATATCTAAGCTAGCAAAAATCTGATTAAGGACAGGATTCAAATCACTACCGTCTTCACGAGAACGTGTCTTGATAGCATTGGTAAAAATCCCTTTCTTCATGATTTCCGTATCTTCCGCAAACAGCAAGAAAAGCAGGCGAATCAAGAAAAGATTAAACTCTTTTTCTTCAAGAGTCTGATCTTCAAACTGATTGATTTTCCTTAACTCGTCATAAAGCCTGATAAAACGTTCTGCAGCCTTGATATCTGCTGGATTTTCTCGCTGATAATCTGTCTTTTCGACACCATTCCAAGGGAGGAAAAATTCTGCTTTACTAGCTAATTCAGCAAAAGATATAATAATCGCTTCCTGCGTTTTCATATCCTTTGCAGCAAATTCTACAAAATTGGTCACTATGATAAAGCGAGGCTTAGCTTTTTTATCAGCTAGTTCTTGCTCCAGCTCAGCTAATCGAGCCATAGACGAGCGTGATTCAGCTACTGTCTCATACAACAACTTATTTTTAATTCCTGTCTCCCCAGCCTTTTTCATCCTCGTAATCGTTGCCTTGGGGATATCATAGTAAGATAAAAAATCATAAATAAATTGACTTTTATCTGCTTGACTCTTAGTCGCTTTCACTAAGTCGTCAACTTTATCTTCAATTTCAATAATTGGTAAATTTGCCACAAAAAAAGTCTACCTTTATCCATTATTCCAAAGGTAAACATATAAACCTTATAACTAATATGAGTAGCTTTCTACTTTTACGAAAACGTTTGCGTTGTTTTTCAAAAAAAAATCAAAAACACACTCTTTTGGGATTAAAAATTTTTTACAACCTTTAGTTATAAGGTTTGACAGTATGTCAAACCTATGGTATACGTAGTATATCATAGGGCTTTTTTATATAGGTAGCATGTTTATTTTTAACAAAATAAAAGAGGGCCTCAGGCCCTCTCAGACTGAAGACAAATAATTTTTCCCAACTGCTTGTCTTCTTTTTTTGTCTCATATCAGTTCCCATACTCTTTTGATGTAAAATAAAAAGGGCTTCCCTGCCATGATTTTGACATATTTTTTGAGATTTAAGCAAGCCAAAGTCAGCCCAAGCATTGCTTCCATCTTGGCCTTGCCTTTCTGTCTCGTGTATCTGAGATTGTGGTATTCCTTAGCTGTCCCAAAAAGACGCTCAATCGTCTCTTTACGCCCTTGGTAGAGCTCCTTCATGCCAATTTGATGTCGAATCACTTCACAGGTTTCTAAGTAATCTTTCCAGATATGACGGGTAATCAAGCGTTGATGATTCTTGGAGCTTGTGCATTGACCTAGAAGAGGGCAGCTACAACATATTTGGGCTTGACTCCTGTATTCACGGTAGCCATCTCGATTTGTAGTGCTATAAGATAAGACTTGATCCTTAGGACAGAGGTAGCAGTCGTAGTATTCATCATAAACAAAATCCTTGGGACGAAGTTTCGTCTTGTCCCCTTTAGGTCTAGTATAAGGCAATACTGGAGTGATGGATTGATCAAGGAGAAATTTAGCAATAGCAGGTGTCTTATAGCCAGCATCTAAGATAATATGACTAGGATTGAACTCTTTGATCGTTTCAAATAGCACAGGAAAAGCCTGACTATCATGGACGTTTCCTGCATGAACAGAGTAACCTAACGCCCAGCCATGTTTATCACAAGCTACTTGTGCATTGTAAGCAAATACCTCCTTATGTTCTCCCTTATGAAACCAACCACTTTCAGGGTCCGTAGTAGAGACTTTTTTACTAACGGGCTCTTTTTCTTTGGCGAGCCCTAGCGACTTTTTTCCGTGTTTTTTTCGCTCTAGGTCAATCTCCTTTTCCAATTGCTCGCTCATAAACTTCGCTTGCACTTCAACTTCTTGATTGAGATATTTATGATGATTAGCAGCTGCTTTAATATGAGTTCCGTCTACGAAAATCTCACTTGGATGAATGAAGCCTGCATGCAAGCAGAGACCAAGAATATGAGAGAAAATCTTCTCTATTACCTGCTTATCCGCAAAGCGACGCACCACATTCTTGCCATAGGTCGTGAAATGTGGAACCTTATCTTCTAAGGACAAACCTAGGAACCAACGATAAGCCACATTCACTTCAATCTCTTTGATTGTCTGTCGCATCGAACGAATTCCAAAGAGACATTGAATGATAGGGATTTTTATAAGCAGGACAGGGTCTAGGCTCGGACGACCCTTATCTAGACTATAGCTATCTTCTACAACATCATAGATGAAGGAAAAGTCAATTGTCTCTTCTATTTGACGAAGAAGATGATCTTTAGGAACCAGCTCATCTAAACTGTAAAAACCTACTTGTTGGCGATTGTAACTGGGATTTTCTTTGTGAAACATACCTCTACCTCTCACACCTGTTTCTCTAGTTCTATTATACTCCTAAATAGACAAAAAATCTGTTAGAAAGGGAATTCTAACAGATTTGTCTTCAGTCTGAGAGGACCTCAGACCCTCGTGGTGTTTTATCTAGTATTCGGATCCCACCAAACCAACTATGAAGCCTAAACTAAAAAATTACTAGCAACCTCTTAGCTTCAAACAGCTCAATCATCAACATGACGTATCATGTCTTATTAGCCTTACACTACATATATACTATAACAAAAACTCAACTCTTTATCAACCGAAAAAACCACTTTAGAATTGCAACGTTGATTTCATACGAAACAACAAGTTATGGATTGGCTGAATGGCTAGTTTCAGACTGGGCCTCCTTCCCACCTCCATTCACAGGCTTGCGTTTTTTATAGTGTTTGCGGATGATATTGAGTTGGTTGCGGAGGTCTTTGAGCTCTGCTCGGTCTGGATAGGCGGAGACCATGATGGCTGTAAAGTCGACAAAGAAGTTGTAGAGCTCTAGCAACTGGGCCCTCAGGGGTTTAATCTGGCTGGTCAGTTGTCCTTTCTCCTCCTGTAAGCATGTCTTGTAGCAACATTCAAATGTCTCGTGTGCTACGGTTAATTGATCCAGATAGGCGGTCAAATAAAGGCTTGAAAAGGCCTTTTGACAGTCTCCCGTAGCTAGTGCTTTGAGCAAATGGCTAATCTTGGCACTTGCATTTTCATAGCTATCGTTCACCAGAAGCATATGCTCTTTGAGCACGGCTGATAAGGTCTCATAAGCAGCCTTAGTCGCAGGTTCCGTGACGCGAGAAAAGGCACGAATCAAGTTGGAAAGAGTCAAGACGGCGACATCGCGCTCCCTATCTGCCATTTCCAAATCCTGGACTGCTTTACTGGTGCTTTTAGAAATTAGGCTTGTCCGAAAGCGTTCAAGTACCGTCGAAAATTCCTCCAACTGCTTGGGATAAACTGCTTCTACTGCATGCTCTTTGACAAAGCTTGCAATCGCATCTCTGCTTTCTATCATCAATTGGAGAAAGTTCTCATTATCTAACCCTCTCACCGCCAAATGTTTAATACCATAAGTATAGATCATTGTGTCTCCTTTATAACTGCATATAGCTCTACTTATCTATTCGTAATTTCAGATAAAAGTAGCACATTTCGGAACGAAGAAGGAAGACTTGGCTTGAGATTACAATTTTTCAGCTAAAATTGCAAATCTGGACGCTAAAATCAGAAAAACCGAGAAATCTCGGTTTTTTTATATTCTATAGTCTTTGCTTTTCCCTTAACAGGAAGTAAAACACGTTCACAAGGTCAGACCTTAATCTTTAACAAGTATTATTTAGCTTCAAAGCCTTCTGCTACAGCTTCTGGGAAGTTGGCTTCAAGGACTGAGGCACAGTGATCACAAACTGTTGCAAGGTGTGGATTTGCGTTGGTTCCGACGCTTGTATCAAGGCGGCGGCAACGTTCACAGACTTCGCCTGCTGCACGTTCTACGGTAAAGGCGACGTCTTCAAAGCTGACTGCTCCTTCTGGTGCTTCTCCGTCTGCAATCGTCAAGTTTGACACGATGAGGAGTTGCGCTACATTGCTACTTACTGCATTGAGCAACACTTTAGTCACTTCATCTGGGTAAACCGTCAAGTGGGCTTCAAGAGATTTACCGATGACTTTTTCAGTACGAGCTTCTTCCAAGGCTTTTTGTGCTTTAGCACGGAAGTCCATGAAGACTGCCCACGTTCCTAGGATTTCTTCTTGGTTTTCAAAGCTTTCTGCTTCTGGCAATTCTGCTAGTTGAACGAAGTCTTCTGCTTCATGCTCCAAGTAAGACCAGATTTCTTCAGCCGTGTGTGGCAAGATTGGGGTCAAGAGCTTGGTCAATTTGACCAACATGTCATAGAAGACAGTTTGCATTTGACGGCGCTCAAGTGATTTTGCCCCCTCGATATAAACTACATCCTTGGCAAAGTCTAGATAGAAGGCTGACAAGTCAACGGTCACAAAGTTCACGATGGTCTTATAGATATCCAAGAACTTGAAGTCCGCATAAGCTTCACGAATGCTTGCGACTACTTGATTGAAGCGGATGGTCATGTATTTATCCACAGAACGCAAGTCTTCGTAAGCTACAGTATCTTCTGCTGGTACAAAGTCAGAGGTATTTGCAATCAAGAAACGAAGGGTATTACGGATTTTCCGGTAGGTTTCAGAAACTTGGTTCAAGATATCCATCGAAATCCGCACGTCGTTGCTAGTATCAACACTTGTCACCCAGAGGCGCAAGATTTCAGCACCGAATTGCTTTTCAACATCGCTTGGCAAGATGGTATTTCCAAGAGACTTAGACATCTTCTCCCCTTTTCCGTCCAAGGTGAAACCTTGAGAGAGGATTTGCTTGTATGGAGCAATACCATTTGAGGCAACCGAAGTGATGAGGGATGAGTTGAACCAACCGCGGTACTGGTCAGAACCTTCCAAGTAGAGGTCAGCTGGGTAGCTAAGTTCTGAACGGGTATTCAAGACCCCATTCCATGATGAACCTGAGTCAAACCATACGTCCATGATATCTGTTTCCTTGGTGAATTCGCCATTTGGTGAACCAGGATGCGTAAAGCCTGCAGGCAAGAGGTCTTTGGCTTCACGTTCCCACCAGATGATGGAGCCCTGCTCTGCAAAGAGTTCTGCTACATGCTCAATTGTTTCTTCCGTCATGATTGGTGTCCCGTCTTCTGCATAGAAGATTGGAAGAGGTACACCCCAGGCACGTTGACGAGAGATAACCCAGTCACCACGGTCACGAATCATGTTGTAAAGACGCACTTTACCCCACTCAGAGTGGAATTTCACTTTTTCGATTTCGTCTAGGATGTCCTGACGGAATTTTGAAACAGAGGCAAACCATTGTGGCACAGCACGCCAAATGATTGGCTTTTTCGTCCGCCAGTCAAATGGGTAAGAGTGAGAGATTTCTTCTTGGGCAAGGAGTAAATCACCTAATTTTTCGATAACAGTTGGCACAACCTTGTCATAGAATTGTCCTTCAAAATCAGGACCAGCATTTTCCATCATGATACCGCGTTCGTTGACGGTAACAGCGACTTCCAAGCCATATTTAACACCGACATTGTAGTCGTCCTCACCAAATCCAGGCGCAGTATGGACCACCCCAGTACCTGAGTCAAGGGTAACGTGGTCACCATTCATGACCAATTCATCATGTTCAACATCCCATGGGTGTTCGGTCACGATGCGATCCAATTCTTGTCCTTTATAGCTTGCGACTACTTGCGGATTTTCCCAGCCAAAGCGTTCTGCAAGACTATTCAATAATTCACCAGCTACGACAAACTTACGGTCGTCATTTTCAGGTTTCACAACCACATACTCAAAGTCAGGTCCCATGGTCAATCCACGAGAAGCTGTAATGGTAAATGGTGTCGTCGTCCAGACAACGATGTAGGTATTCGTATCCAAGATTCCCTTGCCATCCTTAACACGGTTGGCATAGTAAAGAGAGGTTGAAATCAAGTCGTGGTATTCGATTTCTGCTTCAGCAAGGGCTGACTCAGATGACCATGACCAGTAAACTGGCTTGGCACCACGGTAGATGTAGCCTTTTTTCGCCATTTCACCAAAGACACGGATTTGCGCTGCTTCATAGTCTGGAGTCAAAGTCACATAAGGATTTTCCCAATCACCAGACACACCGAGGCGTTTAAAGTCCTCACGCTGCTTATCTACTTGGCTGAGGGCATAGTCTCGGCAGAGCTTGAGGTATTCGACCAAGTCCATTTCCTTGCGTTTCACACCTTGCTTAGCCAAAACTTGCTCGATCGGTAGACCATGTGTGTCCCAACCCGGAACATAAGGTGCATAGAAGCCAGACATAGACTTAGAGCGCACGATGATGTCTTTTGAAATCTTATTCATGGCATGTCCAACGTGGATATTACCATTGGCATAAGGAGGTCCGTCATGCAAGATAAAATGGGGTTTTCCTTCGTTTAATTCCTGACGTTTTTGGTAGAGCTTTGCCTCTTCCCATTCCTGTTGCCAAACGGGTTCTTTGGTTGGCAAGCCAGCGCGCATTGGAAAAGCTGTTTTTCCAAGGTTTAACGTTTCTTTAAGTTTCATAAGTTCTCCTTTAAATTTTTAGTAAATAAAAAACCACGCGTCATCCGAAAGGACGAACATTCGTGGTACCACCTTCATTTAGATAGAGCAAGCCCTATCCCTCTTGACTCGTAACGTGAGTGAGGCGTCCTATCTTACTCATTTCAGATAGAATCTTGTAAAAGGATAAGAAATGCCAAAGGGATTGTAGACCTCTCACCACCGCCTACTCGCTGGAAATATTTGACAATTCTCGTGTTTTTACAGATTTTTATAAAATATTGATGGATTCTTTTGTTGGATTACCAGATTCAACTACTGGTTCTTGTGTTGGAACTTCTTCTAAAAATGGAGAGACAAGTTCCTCTGATGAAGTTGACATGAGTCCCGGTCCCATGTTTTCAAAAATTTGTGTAGTTGATAATTCTTGATTTGCTTCCTCAATACGACGTTGCAATTCCGCCACTTCTTCTGGAGAAAATTGGCGAGTCATATCAATCGCGTCTTCATCTGACATCGTAATGCTCTCACCTAATGCAGACTGAACCACTTCTTTGAATGCTTCATCGCTGGTTTCTAAGTAAGTCGCAGTTGGACGAAGAATCTCTTCCCATTCAGGTGAATCAACAATACTCAACTGACTTTCAATCGTTGATTTCAAACGTTGATGGAAGACACGTGTTTTATTTTTCAATTCTTCTGTTTCTACTGCAACACGCTTGGCATTATCAGTCGCTTGACGAAGAATTTCGTTGGCTTTAAATTTCGCTTGATCTAGTAAATGCTGCGCTTCTTGCTCTGCCTGACTCACAATATTTAATGAACGATCATTGGCTGCTTGCTTCACACGTTCTGCTGTATCTTGGGCAATCAATACAGATTGGCTGAGTGAATCCTTCATCTCATCAAAATAGCTCAAACGCTCTTCCAAAGCTCTAATTTTTGAATCTTTATCATGGTTACTTCGAACCAAATCTTCAAAATCACGCACAACAATGTCCAAAAACTCATCTACTTCGTCAATATCATAACCACGAAATTTATGCGCAAAAACCTTATCCTTAATTTCTAATGATGTAATAGCCATACCTTCTCCTTATTTGCTGGACAATAATTCAATTTTTATTTTATGCTTTCCATTTTTGGAAAGACCTTGTTCACCAATCACTTTAAACCTGCCATATCCCCTAACACTCATTAAGTCATCTTTATGAATGAGCTTGCTAGGGTTATCCACCATCTCATAGTTTACTTTCACTTGCTTTTTTGCTATCAAGTCAGCTGAAAGAGCTCTTGATAAATGAAAAGCTGCTGCTATTAACTTGTCCAAACGGAGACTCGATACCAAAATATCCTTTGTGTCACTTCGATCGTCACTCACTAATCGTTCTTCCCAAGAAACTTCTTTGAGTCGAACAGGAACTTTTGCAATTTTAGTGATTTCATCTTTAAAAAATTGCTGAAACTTATGATCCACAAAGACCTGTGCACGATTAGAGGTGACTAAAATATCTCCAAATACCTTTCGCTCAATTCCTAAACGATGAAGAAGAGTGCCCAGAATCTGCCCATGTTTCAACTGATGAAATTTATGAGGATATTCAATCTCTAGCAAATCAATTTCAAAGTCTGATAAGACTAATTCGTAATAGGATGGCGCAAAAATAACTCGAACACTCTCACTAGAGAGATAATCAGAACTGACAAAGACCTGCACTTTCTGACTTCGTCCAATGTTTTGAGCAACTTTCGCTTGATGTGGATTGACAAAAGGAGTCAAGACATAAGAATACGTATCTTCTACCCGCTTCACCCACTCCAAGCATTTATCAATAAAAACAGAGTCTTCTGCTGAAAAATGCTGGAGTACATCTTTTTTTGCTGGCATAGGCTAACCCAATAACTGTGCCAATCGTAAAAGCCAGTTTGACAAGAAATCACATGCAATCAAGACAAGCAATACTGTCCAATCGAATCCTCCAAATTGCAACGGCAATCGGCTTAAAGGAAGGAGAATGGGACGTACTGTTTGGATGACCATCCGACCAAACCAAGTTTGATAAGCACCTGGAAAGAAGGACAGGAGAGCGTAAACAACGAAGATAAATGAATAGACTCTGACTAAGTAATAGGCAACAATAAACAGAAATCCCATCATCTTAACGTCGCTTCATATCAAAATCGAACTCACCAGCTTGTAATTCTTCTGGTAACTTCAAGTCTTCAATGTTAACAACGACATTGATTGGAGTTAAGAGATACATGGTGCTGGCTACTTTTTTAAGATTTCCTGCTAATACATAGCGCGCGCCATCCAGATAATCCAAACAGCGACGTGCTTGAATTTCTGTCATGTATTGAAAATCAATCAAAATACTCTCATTTGCAAGGAGCAAGTCAACGATTTCTGTCGCTTCTTCGTATTTTTTAGGATAGCGAACATCAATGGTCACCTTCTCTTCTTTTGCTCCACGGTGTTGAGCCAACTCCTGCTGACGAGCATGAAGACGGGTAATATTTTCTGTTCCACTAGCTTTAGGTTTTTCAGCAGGCGTCTTTTTAACTGGCTGTGTATTTGCTACTGGCCGACTCGGACGTTTTTCTGTGACCTGCGCTGCTTTGGGAACAGGGGCAACTGGTGTTTGATTAACAGCCTGAGGTTGAGATTCCGGCATTGGAGCAACGACTTCTTCCCCATCCTCAGTAAAGTAATCAATAAATTTATCAAATCTATCTTTAAGGGACATACTAATCTTTCCTATTCAAAAAATGCAGTTCCAATTCTGACAAAGGTAGAGCCTTTTTCAATCGCAACAGAATAATCACGACTCATTCCCATGCTGAGGTCAGTAAAGGGCATATTTTTTAACTGTTTCTTTTGTAATCTTTGTTGTAAATCAAGAGCTTCTTGAAAAATACTCTCTAATTTCTCTTGATTGGCATCAATAGGAGCCATGGTCATCAGACCGACAATTTCAAGTTTTTCTAAAGTTGAAAGCTCAAGTATCACTTGGTCAATTTCTGAGAGTAGAAAGCCATGTTTGCTTTCTTCTTCCGAGATATTGACCTGTAAAAAGCATTTAATCGGATGTTCAGCGCGTTTTTCAATTTCCTGAGCTAGCTTGATCGAATCAAGTGCATGGAAGTAATCGACATAGTTGATAACTTCTTTTACCTTACGGCGTTGCAAAGTTCCAATCAAATGCCAAGTTAGATTTTCATCTTTTAAGGCATGATACTTTTCGAGAAATTTATCAACACGATTTTCACCGATATGGCAAATACCTGTACGAACAAGCTTTTGTGTCGTCTCTACATCAACATACTTGGTTACTGCGATTACCTGAACCTCCTCAGCAAGCCTTCCAGCTGCTTTTGCAGCCTCAGCTACCTGAGTCAGAATGCGGTCTGTATTTTTCTGTAAATCCATGATTAACGGTTTCTGAAAAATGGAGGTGTTTCTAATTCATCGTCATCAGCAATCGTTGGCTCATAACGCTCAAGAGAAGAACCTTTAGCACCTTCGTTTTGACGAACAATATGATCACGACGCAAATCCCAATCTCCAAATGCCGAAGCTTGTGGGCTTTCTTGACGTTTGCGACTTGGTTGTGGCATTTCCATTGTTTCTGCCAAATCAAAGTTGCGATCAAATGCATGACTCTCACGAACTTGTGTTTCTGCTTGTGAACGAGCTTGTTGTGGTTGTTGGCGCATACCACTCACTTTCGCCACCTTGTCTTCACGAACACCTGTCGCTACTACCGTCACACGGATCTCATCTTTCATATTTTCATCAATAGAAGTACCGAGCCAAATATTTGCCCCGTGACCCGCTGCTTGGTTGACAATTTCAGACGCTTGTTCTGCTTCAATCAAGGTCATATCAAGTCCACCTGTCACGTTGACAATAACATCTTCTGCCCCATCAATCGTTGTTTCAAGAAGTGGAGAGAAAATAGCTTTACGAGCCGCTTCTACGACACGCTCTTCACCAGAACCGATTCCGATTCCCATAAGAGCATTGCCTTTGCTTTCCATAACAGTCTTCACATCGGCAAAGTCAAGGTTAATCAAACCTGGACTTGTAATCAAGTCTGTAATTCCTTGAACTCCTTGGCGAAGGACATTGTCCGCTTCACTTAAGGCCTCTAAAAGAGGAGTCTTTTTATCAACAATCTCTAAAAGATTATTATTTGAAATAATCAAAAGAGTATCCACATGCTCACGAAGACCTTCAATACCTTCAATAGCAAAGTTTCCACGTTTACTTCCTTCAAAGCCAAATGGACGAGTCACTACAGCAACGGTCAAGGCTCCCAAGCCTTTTGCGATACGAGCAATAACTGGAGCTGCCCCTGTACCAGAGCCTCCACCCATACCAGCAGTGATAAAGACCATATCTGATCCTGTCAAAGCTTCTGTAAGCACTTCTTCGCTTTCCTCAGCAGCCTTACGACCAACTTCAGGCTGACCTCCAGCACCCAAACCACGAGTCAATTTTGGTCCGAGTTGGATAACTGTTTCTGCTTTTGAACTGCTAAGAGCTTGAACATCTGTGTTGGCTGCGATAAATTCAACGCCAGCTACACCTTCATCAATCATTCGATTGATGGCGTTACCGCCACCACCACCGACACCGATTACTTTAATGACCGCACCTTGAGCGGCAGCTGTGTCAAATGAAAATGTCATAGTTTATACCTTCTCCTTTAGTCAAACATATTGCCCAATAAATGACGGACACGATCTGTTAATTTCTCTTTTGGTTGTTCTTGTTCTGCTAAGTTTTCCACCGGAGCATCATTTACTTCCATATCAGCGATTGGCTGCATGGTCTCTGCCTTTGGTGGTGTAAAGCTTGGCAATGGATTTACACGTTCTTCAACTTTTACTGGACGTGTAAATTCAATCGCTTTATGGCGAAGACTTTCATCTCCGTGAACTGCTGCTTGAGCCAAAATGTCCACATCCGCCAAATTTCCTGCATATTCTGACAAGCTAATCACATGTGCAAAAGCAGGATTACGAATACCGATTTGATTTGGCACATAGAGTTTTACTGGAACATGGAAGACTTCTTGAGCCAACTCTACCACACCTGGTAAGAGAGCACCACCCCCGATAATCACAATCCCTCCTGGGAATTCCAATAGATGTCTACGATCCAAATCTTGCTTGATTTGTTCAAAAATATGACGAACACGCGCTGAAATGATCTCTGCTAAGTAGCGTTCTGTCACTTCAACTGGCTCCACTTCACCAATTACTTCTACTTGGAAGGATTCCTCACTAGCAGCTGGCACATAAGCCTCACCGTAGTTAAATTTCAAGCTTTCTGCCAATTTTTGCGAAGTACGAAGAACTTTTGAAATATCTTTAGTGACATAATCGCCACCTTCTTGGTAGATATTTGTGTATTGCAATTCCTGACCACGGACAGAAGCAACAGTCGTTTGACCGCCCCCCATATCAATGACAGTCGTTCCAAACTCACGTTCTCCCTCGTTTAAAACAGAACGTGTCATGGCAAGTGGTGAAATGACAATATTTTCCACTTGAACACCTGCTCGCTCAACGGTCTTTCTCAAATTATGGAGAATGGTACGAGGTCCTGTATAAAGAACTCCACGCATTTCCAAACGAATCCCCATCATTCCTCGAGGGTCACGAATACCTTGGAAACCATCGACCACAAACTCCTCAGGGATAAAAGTAATCACTTCACGATCAGGAGTCATATTTTTTGTCAGAGCAGACTTGACCACATTTTCCACATCAACATCTGTGATTTCTTTAGTCTCACTGGTCACAGGAATCATCCCTTGGGTTGGCTCCAACTGCAAGAGGTTTGCAGGCAGACCAACATTGACCATCTTAATCGAAATCCCTGCTTTTTCTTCCGCTTGGGCAATCGCTGTTTTAATTGCGCCCGCTGCAGCTTCAATATCAACAATAATCCCATCTTTTACGCCAGCACTCTTGGCATTGCTGACCCCAATAACATTTAATTCATTATTTACATGTTCTGCTACTAAGACTTTAATCGAGCTTGTTCCGATGTCCAATCCTGTAAAAAAGCCATCTCTAGCCATCACATCATTCCTCTCTATCTACCACGTTTCGTTCTTGTCTAACAACTATTTTTGCTAAGCATAGTTATTCAAAGTTTATTATAACACAAAAAGTAGGAAAATGGGTAGAATTTATATATTTCATTTAATTAACATCTTCTTGAGGCGAAACAGTCTCTTCTTCTCTAGGTGCTGCCTCCTCTGTTTTCTCAGGAGGGGTTGTTAAATAACTGAAAATTCCGATTTCCATATCCACTGTACTTGGCGGTGTTAGCTGCGCTTGAATCTTGTCATAATAGACCAATTTTTTAGACAAGTCTGCTAAAGGCACAAAGACTGTATTGCCATCTACCATATTGATTGTCAGCAGATCAGGTGTTGCTTTGCTTGGCGTATGCTGAACACTTCCAATCTTTGCAGTCACCGTCTCTGGTAGGACAAGCAACTGCTTAATAAAAGAGCGAAGCATGGACTTATCCGAAAAATCTAAACGAATAAAAGACTCTGGCATACCTTCTGCATCAACTGGTGTCGGTAGCTCCTCTCCGCTTGTGAGAACGGGATAATATTGCTCTGCTGAGTAGCTATAAGCTGCAATTGTATTTTCCTTAATTTGGATGTGGAAGTTAACTGGAAACTGATAGGTCAGCTTGGTTTCTTTTATCCAAGGATTGCTATCTGTAATGCTCTGTGCATAGTCTCTTTGATGTAAAAATGTCGTCAAGGTATAATCTCTCTGATCAATCTTTGAAGCATCTAAAATCTGCTTTTGAGTGACTTCCTTATTTCCCGAAACGGTAATATTTTTAAGCATTGCATAGGGAGTTAAAAAATACAGCGATGTAAGGAAAAATACGCTCGCAAAGAACAGTACAGGAAGGGCACGGAGAATATGCTCTCGTTCAATTCTTTCTTTGACTTCTTTTTTTTCTTTTTTCAAACGTTTTTTACGCGCTTTTTTAGGAAGTTCTTCTGTCTCTAAATCCTCAGACACATCATCAGAGACAAGGGTCATGATCGGTTCAGCTTCTTCACTCTCTTCTTGCCCATCTACTTCTGACTCAGGTTCAAATTCTTGCTCCAGGTCCCTGACTTCTTCGTCACTTTCTGCTGTCTCTTCATCAAACAGCTCATCTTCCCCTTTTAGGCGGATGGTTTGCTGCTCTTTTATCTCCTTTTTCTGCTCGTTCTCTTCACGCGCTTTTTTTTCTCGATATTCTCGGTTCAAGCGTTGCCATTCTGACAATCCTTCAATACTCGCTTCTCGTTCTTCAGCTGGTTTTTCTTGAGATTTCTTTTTCTCTTTTTGTTTTTTTGGTTTTTTCGTCATTCTTTCATATCTTTTCTAAGTAAATGGTAAAATTCATCTACTGATTTGATTTCTTGACTGGCCTGCATAGTATCTTCGTAGTAATCTTTATTCGTTAAGAGTTCCACAACCATGTCTTGTAGATTTTCCATTGTCAGCTGTTCTTCGTCTAATTTTTGAGCATAGCCTTGTTTGACAAAATAGTCTGCATTTTCAATCTGATCACCACGGCTAGCTTCTCTACCCAAAGGTACAATAATATGGAGCTTACTCATAGCTAGCAGTTCAAAAATTGTATTAGATCCGCCTCGTGTCACTACAACATCAGCCACATCTAGTAAGGGTTGATATAAGTCAGACGCGTACGCAGTCCGATAGAGATGAGGAGCTAGAGTCTCTAGGTCTTTATCTCCTGTTAGATTGATGATATTGTACTGACTGGTGAGAAGCTCCTCATGCTTGGTCACAAAATCATTAAAGACCTTAGCTCCTGCTGAACCACCAACAAATAAAAGCGTCGGTAAATCTCTTGAGAACTGAGCTACAATCTCTGCCATCTTATCTGGTATTACATGCTTTTGATTGTCAATCTTGGTCACAGCACCGACATGCTCCACTTTTTTGAGACTAGCTGCTTGCTCAAACGTTGCATACATCTTGGTCGCAAATTTATAGGCAATTTTATTGGCTAATCCCATGGACAAGTCCGACTCATGAATATACACAGGCACGCGAAGCAGACGAGCTGCAATAACGGGCGGCACTGACACAAAACCTCCCTTTGAAAAGAGGGCTTGCGGGCGAATTTTCAGTAAAATCGCAAGAGACTGGACAATTCCCCAACCGACCTTAAACAGATCCAGCAAGTTTTGCCAAGAAAAATAACGACGTAATTTTCCCGTAGCAATGCCGTGAAACTGGACAGGCAAGCCAGATTTCTTGATTTCTTGGTATTCAATTCCTTTTTTATCACCAATATAATGGACTTCCCAGCCCTCTTCGATAAATTTTGGTAAAAGAAGGAGGTTTAGGGTCACATGCCCCACTGTACCTCCACCTGTAAATACTATCTTTTTCATCTTTATCCTTTTAATTCCTCAATCGCAGCGAGAAACTCATCGCCACGCACTTCAAAATTCGCATACATATCCCAGCTGGCATTGGCTGGGCTGAGTAAAACAACATCGCCTTTTTCAGCTAAAGCATAGGCTTTCTTGGTCGCATCTCGAATATCTTCAGCCTCTACATAACTCACTTGCGCTTTTTGTGCAGCACGTTTAACGCGCTCTTTTGATTCTCCTAGAATCACCATGGATTTCAAGTCACGAATATCTGGGACTAATTCATCAAATTCATTGCCACGATCTAAGCCCCCTGCAATCAAAATCACGCGACTGTTCTCAAAACCAGACAGAGCTTTTTGGGTCGCCAAGATGTTCGTTGATTTACTATCGTTATAGAAAGTAACATCTTTGATGTCGCCTGCATATTGCAAGCGGTGTTTGACACCCCCAAAATTCATCAAAATCTTTTTAATGATGGCTGTTTCCACACCACGAATTTTCGCAACCGCAATAGTTGCCAAGGCATTTTCGACATTGTGGCTACCTGGAACTCCGATACTAGACGCAGCCATGATAGCTTCCTCCTTAAAGTAAAGCATACCATTGTCCACATAAGCCCCATCGACCTTTTCCACAGTTGAAAATGGAACGACCTGAGCCTTGGTTTTTCCTGCCAATTCTTTAGCTAATTCTTGATTGAAATTCAACACAAGAAAATCATCAGCCGTCATATTTTTTTGGATATTCCACTTAGCAGCCACATACTCTTCAAAAGACCCATGGTAATCAATATGGGTTGGCATGAGATTGGTGATAACGGAAATCTGTGGTTTAAATGCTTCAATCCCCATCAGCTGGAAAGACGATAGCTCCATAACTAAGGTATCTGTCGACGTAGCTGTTTGTGCCACTTGACTCGCTGGAAAACCGATGTTCCCAGCCAAAAGACCGCCTTGATTTGCTTCTGTCAAAACTTGACCAATCATCGTCGTTGTCGTCGTTTTCCCGTTTGACCCTGTAATTCCCACGATTGGTGCTTCTGAAATCAAATAAGCTAATTCCACCTCTGTCAAGACAGGAATCCCTTTTTCCAAGGCTTTCTGAACCATCGCATTGCTGTATGGAATCCCTGGATTTTTAATCATATAAGCAAAATCTTCGTCCAAAAGCTCCAAAGGATGTCCTCCTGTCACAACCTTAATGCCTTCTTCTAAAAGAGACTGAGCTGCTGGATTTTCTTCAAAAGGCTTGCCATCATTGACAGTGACAATCGCACCTAACTTATGAAGCAGACGAGCCGCAGACTCTCCGGATTTGGCTAGACCTAAAACCAGCACTTTTTTTGTTTCAAATGTATGGATAATTTTCATATGTTTTCTCTTTCTTATTCTTCTTGTTCTATTTTACCATTTTTAAGAAAATAAAAAAGCCACAAAGGGCTTTTTTAGAATCTTCTCTTCCTTAGTTTTGGAAAAACGAAAAATTTTTTCTCTTTTTGGGGCAAGCGAGCCACATCCCGCATGGCATAATAAGCCAAGGCAGCAAGAGGGATACTGAGAAAAAACTCCGCAGGCAAGAGAAAGATTTGGAAAATCGCTAGGACCAAAAGGATCATCAAAGAGACCAAAAGAACAACGGCTGTCACCACATTTAAAGTGCCCTTGATACTCTTTGGCATGGCAAAGAGGTAAAATAAGAGAATCAAAATTCCAATAATCAAATAGACCATGGAGTCCCTCCTTTTCCTAATTAGGTCTTAACTATGCTGTGGTTTTTGAGCTTATTCAGCAGATTTTTTCTTTTTGTTTGCTTTTTCGCGCTCACCTTTGTTTAAGATTTGCTTACGAAGACGAATAGATTCTGGTGTAACTTCCATGTACTCATCATCATTCAAGAACTCAAGAGACTCTTCCAAGGTCAAGATACGCGGTGTTTTAATGACAGCTGTTTGGTCCTTGGTTGCAGAACGCACGTTTGTCATTTGTTTTGCCTTGGTAATGTTAACGGTCAAGTCATTCTCACGAGAGTTTTCACCGATAATCATCCCTTCATAAACTTCTGTTCCTGGATTGACAAAAATCGTTCCACGCTCTTCGATAGACATGATAGAGTAAGTCGTTGCCTTACCAGCATCAATAGAAACCAAGGCACCACGGTGGCGTCCACCAATCTCCCCTGGAATAAGTGGTAAGTACTGATCAAAGGTATGGTTCATAATTCCATAACCGCGTGTCATAGATAGAAACTCCGTAGAGTATCCAATCAAACCACGAGCTGGTACAAGAAAGACCAAACGAGTTTGCCCATTGCCTGTGGCAATCATATCGAGCATCTCACCCTTACGCTCAGAAAGACTTTGGATAACAGAACCTTGATATTCTTCTGGAGTGTCGATTTGCACGCGCTCAAATGGTTCCATTTTCACACCGTCAATTTCTTTGACGATAACTTCTGGACGAGACACTTGAAGCTCATACCCTTCACGACGCATAGTCTCAATCAAGATAGACAAGTGCAATTCTCCACGACCTGATACTGTCCATTTATCTGGAGAATCTGTTGGATCTACACGAAGAGATACGTCTGTTTGCAATTCAGCTAAAAGACGCTCTTCCACTTTACGAGAAGTCACCCATTTTCCTTCACGACCTGCAAATGGAGAATTATTCACCAAGAAGGTCATTTGAAGCGTTGGTTCATCAATATGAAGAATGGGCAATGGTTCAACCGCATCTGTCGGTGTAATTGTTTCTCCGACAAAGATATCTTCCATACCAGATACGGCAATCAAATCCCCAGCTTTTGCTTCTTGGATTTCACGACGTTCAAGACCAAAGAAACCAAAGAGCTTGGTAACACGGAAGTTTTTTGTAGTGCCGTCCAATTTAGACAAGGTTACTTGATCTCCCACTTTTACCGTCCCACGGAAAACACGTCCAATTCCGATACGACCTACGAAGTCGTTGTAATCTAGGAGCGATACTTGGAATTGGAATGGCTCATCTGAGTTATCCACTGGCGCTGGGATATGGTCGATAATGGTATCAAAAATCGGTGCCATAGTTGCTTCTTGGTCTGCTGGATTGTCTGATAAAGAAGACGTTCCGTTAATCGCTGACGCATACACAACTGGGAAATCTAGCTGATCGTCATCAGCTCCAAGCTCAATGAAAAGCTCCAACACTTCATCAACTACTTCGGCTGGACGAGCAGATGGCTTGTCAATTTTATTCACCACGACAATCGGCACAAGGTTTTGCTCCAAGGCTTTTTTCAATACGAAACGAGTCTGTGGCATAGTACCTTCGTAAGCATCGACAACAAGCACAACCCCGTCAACCATTTTCATAATGCGCTCTACTTCTCCACCGAAATCCGCGTGTCCTGGTGTATCCATGATATTGATACGAGTACCGTTATAAGCAACGGCTGTATTTTTAGCAAGGATGGTAATACCACGTTCTTTTTCAAGATCGTTTGAGTCCATGGCACGCTCTTGCAGTTCTTTACGCTCATCAAGGGTTTGAGATTGCTTGAGCAACTCATCAACCAAGGTTGTTTTACCATGGTCAACGTGGGCGATGATAGCGATATTGCGAATATCTTCTCTTAATTTTGTCATGATTTCCTCTATATCTTTTTCAAATTTTATTCTAACTGAACAATTATAGCACAGTTTCTAACAAAATTCATCAAGAAAGTGGTTGTAAATGTTTTCAACTAAAAAGACAGGAAATGTTCCTGCCTCTCTAGTTTTTCTAATTACCACGCGCTGCACGAATGGCCGCCTTGACTTCGCCTACTGTTGCTGCCTTTGGTGAGGCTAAATCTTGCTCTTCAATCGTACCATCAGAATGAATAATAGGTCCAAGCGCTGTATCGTCTGGAGAAGTTTGCCACTTACTGGTAAAACCGCCAGAATCATCCGCTAAAAGTCTCTGCTCATCTGGCATGCCTTGAAATAGCTCTTCCAGTTTTTCTTCATCTGCGTCCTTCCATTCATTTGCGAGGATACGAACAGTATAATTTTCTTCCACAGAAGACTGTGCTCCTAGCTCCTCCACCTGAGCTATACTACCTTTGTAAATAGCTGCAACACCAACTGCTGATAAAGCTAAAGCACAAGCAATGGCTTTTTTGTAGTTCATGGGACTACCTCCCTTTCATATTTTCTAGTCTTATTATACTCCAACTTACAAATAAAAAACAGGACAAAAATGTCCTGTTTTATCGCCTAAAACTAACTAGGTCAGCCTCCCACTCTTCTTTCAACTTTCCTTCTAAGTAACTATCCTCAATCAACCTACTGAATTGCACCGCCTCTTCATACAAGCGCTCTGCTTTTGGTTCATCTTTCTCTAGTAGAAAAGCAACTTTCCACTCCATGAGCTTGATAATGGCAAGATTTTGATAGTCTTGTGAGGCATGAGTCAACTCCTTCACTTCCTTTAGTAAGGGAGTGAGATAAGCATACTCCTCCATCATCATTGCAAGTCCAGCACAGGTCACTAAAAGATTTTTGAGCATAAAAAGATATTCCATCGGGAAATGCTCTCCCTGACTCAAAAGAGAAGTTATGAGATGATGAAATACACCTTTATCAAATAAGTCTTGATTGACCAAGCATGAAAGTATATGCACCTTGATCACCAAGACATCATTGACCGTATAAAGCCTTTTTGAGCGTATCTGCTCAAAATACTCTTGCAAAATGGAATCGCCAAACTCTGCTCTCTCTGTGATAAAGACATCTCGACCTGCACAAAAGACATCTAACATCAGCTGTTCCTCTTCAGGCAAATCTTCGTAGTAGTAGTCGTAGATTTTCTCTAGGCAACTGTCCTTTATCTGGCGACGTTTTTGATCTCCAAAGCCCTCCATCCGCAAAACTTGATACTTAAGATTCAAATACTCCTGCGGCAATTCCTGATAGTCCTCCATCAAAACGTAGCTCGGAACCTCAAGTTTATCAGCTAGGTAACGGATTTTAGTCAGGGTCGGTTTGGAACGGTCTGCTTCTAGTCTTGTCAACTGGCGGATAGAAAGCGCTGTTTCATCTCCACAAATGTCTCGCTTGGTTAAGCCTCTTTCACAACGCAGTTCTCGAATGGTCTGACCGAATGTTTTCTTACTCATCGAAAGTCTCCAAAGCACTTTCTTTTATTATATCATAATAGTAAAATTAAGAAAACAATTTCCAATCCTGCTCCCACTCTTGTTCAATTTGTTTGAGCAAATAGTCATCTCCTAGCTGCTTGGCAAAATGATAGGCTTCATGGTAAGATTTTTTAGCTTCTGACTCCGCTTGCTCCATAAACAGAGCCACTTTCCATTTTAGTAAGTCCACAATGACTTTTTTCTGATAATCTTGAGTCATGTCCATCATTCGCTCAAGAGTCTTCACTAGCTCTTTGGCCTTATACTCTACCTGAAACTCCAATCCAGCAGTGAGAATGGCGATGATTAAATCCCTAAGCAAAAACCAATCCTTAACAGGAATATGCTCCTCTTGCTCAATCACCCGATCGACAATGTGAGTATATAGGGATACCTCAAATAAGGATGACTGTAACTGGCAAGCCAGAAAATACACCTGAAGTAGCAGCAAATCATTTATACTGTACCAATCTCGGCGTTTCACTTGCTCAAAATAATCATCAAAAATCGGTGTCCGCTCTCCGACAATCTGTTCTTTACACATTTTCATGCGGCAACGAAGCAGCCAAATCATCACACGCTCATCCTCAGGAAGAATCTCATAAAATTGCTCAGCTATATCCTCAATGGCAAGTACAATCTCATCTAGCTTCTTCCTATCTCCAAAGCTTGCCCATCTCAAAGCCACATATTTCTTATCTAGATACTCTTGGGGTAAATCTACATAATCCGTCATCAGTTGATACGTCGGAATTCCCAAGCGCGATGCTAAAAATTCAATTTTAGCCAATGTTGGTTTTGAGGCGCCTGACTCTAGGCGAGTCAACTGTCGAACAGAAAGCTGACTCTCATCACCACACAAGTCTTCTTTCGTCCATCCCCTATCCAAACGGCATTTACGAACCAAGTCTCCAAAGCTCATCTTAGCCTCCTTTTCATTAGCAGCAAGTCCACCACTTTAAATCTGCAAGTAGTTGTTTTAAGAAAACCATCTCGCTATCCTCCTTTCCAATCGTGATGGAATTTAGTATAGCGTATCTGTCACTCTACAAACAGGACAAAAATGTCACTTTTCTTGTTCTCGTAAAACACGTGCCAATTTTTCCTCCTGCAATTGAACAATAGCTTGGTATTGATAATCCTGACTACGAGCCATCCACTCTTTTATCTTCTCTAGCAAATGAGGCATTTCTTGATATACTTGATTGGTAAAGCCTGCTGCGATACAAGCAATCATGGTCAAAACCAATAAAAAGCAATCTTCCAACAATACATTTTCCTCTTGCTGGAGTAAGATTTGAGTGAAATGCACATACAGCTGCTCCTCAAATACTCCCCTATCCAAGTAGCAACTGTAAAAATACAAGACCAAGAGTAGGAAATCATTGGTTTCATAGATCGTCTTACGCTGAACCTGCTCAAAATAGTCCCCTAAAACCAAGCTCGCAAATACTGGCTCTTTTGTCATAAAGACGTCTATCCAAGACTGTAAAATATCCGTTGCGACCTGCTCATCTTCAGGCAACTGTTCATAATAGGTCTCATAAATTTCTGTCAAATAAGCCTCTTTTTGCGGAATTTTCTCCTCCTGTTGAAACAGAGAAATACGCATTAACAAATATTTCAAATCCAGATACCGCTGCGGCAAAGCGATGTAATCAGCCATGAGGGTATAGGCGGGTATGCCAAAACGATTGGCTAAATACTCAATCTTGGTGAGAGTTGGTCGCGAAACACCCTGCTCCAAGCGAATGAGCTGCCGTACTGAGAGAGCTTTTTCATCACCACACACATCTTCTATACTTAGCCCTTGCGCTTGTCTGACTTCTCGAATAATCTGTCCAAAACTTTTCTGACTAAACATATACACCTTTCTATATCTTCATTCTCATAAAAGAAAAAGGCTGGAACAATCGTCCCTAGCCTATGATCTTTTTCTCATTTCTTCATTCTCAGCTCTTTTTCACCTTGCCATCCCAGCTATCTAAGCCGTAAGAAAGGATATAAATCTCTTTGTATCCTGCTTTTTTAAGAGCAAGAGCTGCATTCATAACACGTTGACCACGGCTATTTTCATATAGAAGAACTGGTTTGTCCTTGCGTAGTGCGTTCATGCTAAGTTTGAATTGGGAAGAAGGGATATTCCTAGCTCCCAAAATGTGTTTGACTTGAAATTCTGACGCGTCTCTGACATCAATCAACTGCCCTGTACGAATCAGACTCGCAAAAGTCTCATTGCCTACGACCTGCGCCGCCTTTCTCACACGAAAATAATTAAAGGTCATCCATGCTACAACTCCCACTAAAATAGCTAGTAAAATCCAATTCATCGCTTTTTGACTCCTTTTTTCTCTTCATACTCTAGCTCTAGTCGATGTTCCCTGCGCAAGATCAACTCTGCCTCTAAATAGGTCAATTTATCGACCAAGCCAGCATCATAGATCCGCTCTAGCTCAATCTTCATCATTTCAATATCATACAAGCGTTTGCCCATATAGATAATCAAGCCAAAGCCTTTTAGGAATTGTTGCACATCGTAGAGTGTTTTCATGGATTTTATTCTATCAAATTTTGAATGTGATTTCAAGAGCAGAACGACCAGATAAAAAGGCTGAGCTTCTTGCTCAACCTTTCTACACATGATTTTTACAAACCAGGTGCTTGTCCTAGCTCTGCGGCAATCATCCAGATATGTTTTTCAATCTCACCTTTAGCATCGCTAAAGATACCGTTAGTCACATCGTCACCTTCTTCATCTGTCGCATCTAATCCTTCTTGGAAAAGGCTAACCAGATAGCAGAAAATTGAAAGGACACGCGTCAAGTTTTCTTCCATCGTATGCTCAAAGCTACCGACTTCTTCTTCAATCTTGCTGTGTTTGATAAATTCACTTAAGGTTGAATAAGGGGCTCCACCAAGTGTAATCAAGCGTTCGCTGATTTCATCCAAGTGTTCATTCAAGGAATCCATATATTCATCCATTTTAGGATGCCATACAAGAAAACCCTGTCCACGCATATACCAGTGAACTTGGTGAAGAGCGATACGAGCTGTGTAAAGATCGGCTACGGCTTGGTTCAAGACTGCCTTAGTTTGAGGAAGTTTGTCAGCTACGGTTTTTGAAAATGTTGCCACATCTGCTGCTGGGGCTTGTTTTGTTGTGTTCATAAAAAATACCTCTTTTCTTTTTGTACCTTAATTATAATCTTTCTAAATAAGAAAAGCAAGGGATTTCCCTTAAATGAGAAAAGTTGCAATTTTTCAGAATTCTTTTTACGAATGAATAAGTATGATTCATTTATATTTCTTTGTGGTGGGCAGTATTGCTGCTTCCTTTTTAGGGGTGGTCATCGATCGCTTTCCTGAACAGTCAATTTGCTTTCCTGCAAGCCATTGTGATGCTTGTAAAAAACAGCTCAAAGCAAGAGACTTAGTACCAATCTTCTCTCAAGTTTTCAATCGTTTTCACTGTCGTTTCTGTGGTCAAGCTATTCCAATTTGGTATGCAGTCTTTGAATGCCTGGGTGGTTTTCTTACTCTCGCTGCGTCATATGGCATTCTCTCCATCTCTGAAGTCATTCTTCTATTTATGAGTTTGACTCTCAGTATCTATGATAGCAAGCACCAAGAATATCCTTTGCTAGTCTGGCTCTTCTTTCAACTTCCTCTTTGGGTCATAGCTCCTTTCAATCTCTGGAGTCTTTTATTTCTCGTGATTAGCTGTTTAGCTCAAGTAATTCCGATTGGGATTGGAGCAGGAGACTTTCTCTTTTTAGCTTCGGCAACGGCGATTTTCTCACTAACAGAGATTTTACTCATGCTACAAATCGCTTGTCTTCTGGGGCTTGCGACCTTTATCTTCCAAAAAAAGAAAGATAGGTTAGCCTTTATTCCCTATCTTTCCATTGGTGTATGGATCATTCTTATGATTAAGTTGCTACTGCTTAGCAGATACTGATCTTTTTCTCAGTTGACGATACGCCCAATAGGCTAGATAACCACCCAAGGTATTGGTCCAGAGATCATCGATTTCAAAAACCCGATTGGCATCAAAGAAAATATCCAAGAAAACCTGTGTCAGCTCAATCCCTAAACTCATGAGAAAACTAAGCCAGATAATCCGCTTTTTATGTCTCAAAGACGGATACAAGAAAAGGAGCTGAATGATCAAGGGAAACAGCAAAAAGACATTCATGATATTTTGCAAAATGACCTTGCCCAGCTGCCAAATGCTAGTGATTTCACCCAAGCGAATGAAGGAATTAAAGGGGGTCAATAAGACAACCACGCGCCCAAAATGCTCAATTCCAGGCGTCTCGATACCATCTGATACCTGCGGTGTAAAGCACATGAGCACAAGGAGAAAGATATAGACGAGAGTCGCTCTTTGAACCCATCTTCTTGCCTCTTTCGTAACCTCCCCATTCTTAAACCATTTCCTCCACATACTAGATCTGTGTTGCAAGAGCTTTTTCACGATCTTTCTTCATAGTATTCGAGCGCAACTGACCACAAGCAGCATCAATATCTGTTCCATGTTCCTGACGAACCACACAATTTACCCCATGTTTTTTCAAAGTATCATAAAAGGCCATCACACGCTCTTTAGGACTGCGACTATATTGGTCATGCTCGGTCACAGGATTGTAGGGAATGAGATTGACATAGGATAATTTCTTGATGTTTTTCAGCAGCTCAGCCAATTCCAAGGCCTGCTCGACATCATCATTGACCTCATTTAGCATAATGTACTCAAAAGTTACCCTGCGATTGGTCGTTTCAATATAGTATTCAATGGCTGCAAATAATTTCTCAATCGGAAAGGCACGGTTGATTTTCATGATGCTTGATCGCAGTTCATTATTGGGAGCATGAAGAGACACAGCCAAATTGACCTGCACTCCTTCACCTGCAAAATCGCGAATTTTATGGGCTAAACCAGAGGTAGATACGGTAATGTGCCGTGCTCCGATGGCTAATCCCTTGTCATCGTTCACTGTCCGTACAAAATTTAAGACATTGTCATAATTATCAAATGGCTCACCAATCCCCATCACCACAATGTGGCTGACACGCTCATCTAACCCGCGCTCATCAAAATACTTTTGTACTAGCATAATCTGGGCAACAATTTCTCCATTGTTCAAATCCCGTTGCTTTTTAATCAAACCACTGGCACAGAAAGTACAGCCGATATTGCATCCCACTTGCGTTGTAACACAGACAGACAAACCGTAGTGCTGACGCATAAGAACCGTTTCAATCAGCATACCATCTGGCAATTCAAAAAGGTATTTGACCGTCCCGTCTGCTGACTCTTGCACGATACGCTGCTTGAGTGGATTTACGACAAATTGCTCTTCTAATGTAGCAATTAAATCTTTCGGTAAATTGGTCATTTCCGCAAAACTTTGGACACGCTTGCGGTAGAGCCATTCCCAAATCTGGCTAACACGGAATTTCTTTTCTCCATGCGCTTCTGCCCATTCCTGCATGCCCTGACGAGTCAAACTATAAATTGATGGTTTCATGGTTTCTCCTTATTTTGAACGAATGACAAAATGACGATTGCGGGTTTGTTCTCTGCTCTCAGAACGACGCTCGCGCGCTTTTTTCTTCGGCTCTGGCATCTCTGTTTTCTTTGCTTGGCGTTTTTTCCGTTTAAAGCCTTGTTTTTGCTCTGGTTCACGCTTCTTGCGTGTCTTTTTATCAAATGACGCTTTCTTTGGCTCTACATTTTCCAATACAAAATAGGCACAGCCATAGTTGCAATACTCTAGCAGATAATCTTCTAAACGACTGATTTTCGCTGAATTCTCAACAGAGCGCTCATCCTTATAAAATCCCCTTAAGCGCAGCTGCTCATTTCCCCAATCTCCAACCAAATAATCATATTTGGTCAAAATCTCTGAAAAACGTTGGTTAAAAGCCGTCACATCAAAGCCGTCTTTCTGATTTTCAACCATTTCAAACTCCAACTGATCTGCTACAATCTTGGTGCCAATCTGCCGGAATTCTGGTCCTGGAAATTTATTGTAATTGTATAATTCTGGTGCAATCTCTTTACGCATAATCTTCCTTTATCATTTCTTTACTCGTATCTCTTCTATTTTACCACAAAAGCCTTTGCTTAGGCAGCATTTCCCAAAGAAAACTAGCTTTCTGAAAAAAGTCAGACGATTTAACCTAAAAAACACAGCTACTAGCTGCGTTTCACTCTATTATTGATCACTCTTTTTGAGGTAATCAATGGCTTCCTGCAAAGTTTTCACAGGAACAATCTTCATGTCAGTCCCAATCTCTTTGGCAGCTTCTTTTGCCACCTCATAGTTGGTTTTTGCATTTGGATTCGCCTTTTTCTCTTCATCTGTTACAGGATTGTCCGGCGCAAAGAAAATACTTGCTCCTTTTTGGGCAGCAGCAACGACCTTCTTATCAATCCCACCGATGTCTCCGACATGACCATCCTTATCAATCGTCCCTGTTCCTGCAATATTTCGCCCAGCACGTAATTCTGGGTCCGCTAATTGCGTATAAATCGCTAAGCTAAACATCAATCCTGCACTAGGGCCGCCAATACCTGCGGTTGAAAATACAATCGGAACACTGCTTGTCGCCTCTGTTCGGTCAATCAGGCTAATACCGATTCCGTTTTTACCATTTTCTAGCTTGATAATCTTACCTTCTGCTGACTTGACTTGTCCATCTTCTTCATAGGTTACCTTGACCTTATCACCGATTTTTTGAGAACCAACATAGTCAATCAATTCTTTTGAGCTTTGAAAGGTCTTATCATTGACACCTGTCACGGTATCTGCGATATTTAAAATGCCTTTAAAGGTCGAATCTTTGGCGACTTGCAAGACATAGACTCCTAAATACTTCATCTCGATTTCCTTGCCTGCCAGTTTAAGACCTTGGTATTTAGCCATATTTTGGGAAGTTTCCATGTAAAATTGATTGATTCGCAGAAATTCTCGGTCTGAAGAGCCTCCTGTCACTTCCTCTGCTGTATGAATATCCGTAAACGGTGTCAACCAAGCATAAACCAAATGTGCGAAGGTCGCATGCTGAATGCCCACCGTCACAAAGTTATAAGAGCCTGCCGCTGTATCTTCTTTATCATCCACTTTGAGGACTTCTCGAATATCCTCTGCTCCCCCTGGTACCTCAATATAGTAAGGCAAAGGCACGATAAACGCTAAAACAAAGCATAAAAATCCTATTAGAGCTACAATGAGCCATTTACGGCTCGTTTTTTTCCTGTTCATTTACTAACTCCTTTACAACGCTTTTGGGCACATAAGCCGATATATCTTGACCAAAAGCGATTAATTCACGCACACGAGAAGACGATAGATAGCGGACTTGGGGCGAGGGCACTAGAAAAATCGTGTCTACATCCCTTGCCAATTCTCGATTAAAAAAGGCTAATTCTTGCTCGTATTCCAAATCCTGCCCATTTCGCAAACCTCTGACAAAACTGGTGACCTTTAACCTTTCAGCCACAGCAACAGCCACTTCATCCTGAGACACTACCACAGAGACATTCTCCAGATGAGACAGAGCTTTCTTGACCATCTTTTCTCGACTCTCTATCTTGAACAAACCTGTCTTTGCTGGATTGTAAAAAATGCCGACATACAAAATATCAAACAAGCGACTGGCACGCTCAATGAGCTCCACATGCCCATTTGTAATCGGATCAAATGATCCTGTAAATAATCCAATCTTATCGTGCATAGACCGTCACCTTTGAAATCCCATAGACTTTTTGCTTCCAAATGTGAAAACCAGAAATTTCTTCTGGTAACTCCACAGCCTTATCCGTTTCACACACCAGTAAAGCATCTTCTGACAGAAGATGACGCGTAGCTAATGCTTCTACATCTGACAATATCGTCTCTTTAGCATAGGGTGGATCTAAGAAAACCAAATCAAACGGACCAGCTATCTGGAGAAGTGCCTTTCCTGCTTCCATTTTTAAAAGCTGAAATTTCTCTGCTTCCTTAGTCATCGTGATATTTTGCTGAATAATGGCTTGAGCTCTGCGCTCTTTCTCTACCAATACAGCCTCTAGCATTCCGCGAGAAATAGCCTCAATCGCTAATCCCCCACTTCCTGCATACAAATCCAAGACACGTCCCCCCTCAAAATAAGGACCAATCATGTTAAAAATAGCCCCCTTGACCTTATCAGTCGTCGGTCGCGTCGTCTTTCCATCTAACGTTTTTAAGGGGCGTCCCCCATACATACCTGCAACAACTCTCATAAGCTCTATTATAGCAAAATTTTGGCTATTCGTATTCTATAAAATGACAAAAATACCAAAAAGAGTTAGGCAAATGCCCAACTCTTCTCCTATAAAATATTTTTAAACTGATCACGAACCTGCTTAGGCCAGACACTCGATTGTACTTCACCAATATGCTTCTTACGGAGTAAGAACATAACTAAGCGAGACTGCCCAATACCGCCCCCAATCGTCAGTGGGAAAAGACCATTTAACAAAGCGCGGTGCCATTCATAGTCCAATCGATCCTCATCTCCCGTGATTGCCACCTGACGTTTCAGTGCCTCTTCATCTACACGAATTCCCATGGAAGACAGCTCAAAAGCAGCGCCTAATTGCTCATTCCAGACTAAAATATCCCCATTTAAGCCCTTGTATCCATTTTCAGAAAGGGTAGTCCAGTCATCATAGTCTGGCGCTCTGCCATCATGTGGTTTGCCATCAGCCAATTCGCCTCCAATTCCGATAAGAAAAACAGCTCCATATTCTTTTGCCACTGCCGTCTCACGTTCTTTCGGAGTCAGATCAGGATATTTTTCCACTAATTCCTCTGTATGAACAAACGTAATTTTTTTAGGCAAGACCGCCTCAATATCAAATCGAGCTTCCACAGCTAGCTCCGTCAAGCGAATCGCCTTGTAAATTTTTTCAACGGTTTCTTTGAGATAGGCTACATTACGCTGTCCATCTGGAATCACCTTTTCCCAATCCCATTGATCCACATAAATAGAGTGAATCTCATCAAGTGAATCCTCATCTGGACGAAGGGCTTTCATGTGGACAAAAAGTCCCTCTCCTTCGTTGAATCCAAAGCGTGCCAAGGTATGGCGTTTCCATTTGGCTAGCGAGTGCACCACCTCATACTCAGCGTCCGGAATCTCCTTGACATGCACCGATACTGCATTTTCCACACCAGAGAGATTATCCTGCATCCCATCGCCAACCCGACTCAAAATCGGTCCTTGCACTTCTACAATCTCCAACTTATCAATCAAATACTGGGTAAAGGTATTTTTGACAAAGGAAATTTCTTGCTGCTGATGAATGAAACTTTTTTTCATATGCTTTCTCCCTTTTCAAACAGAATAGGATACATCCCACTCTAAGATTATATAGTTGTTTAATTTTGATTTAGTACTAGGCAACAAATCGCAGGCATAACTGGGGTTAACTGAGGATTATGGCATAATCCTTATTTCCAACCTCCAACAGTCCACTGGACTGTTGGAGCAAGACGAGGTAACGACGTAATAAATAAAAACTAAATGACTATAATAGGGCTATTATACCACTTCTTTTACTCAAAAGAAAAGAATTTCCTTCAATTTTTGGAATTTTTTTACAATTTACGAATGCAAGCAAAAAAGATGGGACTTCCCATCTTTTAAACTGTTTTTTCAACTTTCAAGATTTTCACATCATAGCTACCAACAGGGGTGACAATCGTTGCGGTATCTCCTGTCTTTTTACCAATCAAGGCATGACCGATTGGGCTTTCGTTGGACACTTTATTGGCAAATGCATCCGCACCTGCTGCACCAACGATATGATAGATTTCTTCTTCGCTTTCTCCAATTTCTTGAAGGGTAACTGTTTTTCCAATCGCAACTTCATCTTGAGCCACAGAATCGCTATCCACAATCTCTGCATAACGAATCTTAGTCTCCAAACTTGAAATTTGTCCTTCCACAAAAGCTTGCTCATCTTTGGCTGCTTCGTACTCACTATTTTCAGACAAGTCTCCGTAAGAACGCGCAATCTTAATCCGCTCGACGACTTCAGGACGGCGAACGAGTTTCAGCTCTTCTAATTCTTTTTCTAGTTTTTCTTTTTCCGCAAGGGTCATTGAATAGGTTTTTTCTGCCATGTTCATTCTTCTTTCTTTTTTGTTCTTTTAAAAACAAAGGCTGGGACAAAGTCCCAGTTTGTTTCTTATTGCAATTTACTGTTTACATGCTCTTGAACATTTTTCTCATGCTCTTCATAGGTATTGGCAAAGTAAACAGTTCCAGTAGATACATCTGCTACAAAGTAGAGATAGTCTGATTTATTTTGATTTACTGTCGCATCAATCGCTGCCTTACTTGGACTATCCACTGGTCCAGGCATTAGACCTGTTCTGTTGTAGATGTTAAATGGAGAGTCGATATTGGTATCAATTCCAGCATCTTCTGCCAAGGTTGTCTTTTGACCAAGTTTACCTTGGGCATACAAAATCGCAATATTACTTTGTAATGGCATACCTTGGTTGAGACGATTGTAGAAGACACCTGCAATATCTTTTCTGTCTTTATCTGTCGAACCTTCTTTTTCTACGAGTGACGCTAAGGTCAACACATCATTAACTGTCAAGTTTTTAGCAGCTAATGTGTCGTAGTAGGCTGACATGGTCTGATCCATAGCAGCCAGCATTTCATCAATCAAGCTTTCAGCTGTCGTCTCTTCTTTGATTTCATAAGTCGCTGGGAATAGATAGCCTTCTAAGCGATATTTCACTCCACTTTCCTTAGTTGGAAGTGTTGCTAGAAGAGTTGGATATTTTGCAACTTCTTGCGCGATAAAGGCTTCATCTTGAACTTTTGCTAAAAAGTCCGCAGAGCTAATCTTACCACTTGCATCTTTCAAATCAGTAATGACTTGCGCCATTTGGTCAATCGTATAACCTTCTGGAATAGTTAATTTAGCAAGAGCTGGAGTTACCGCTTCTTCTGTACCACCTTCTTGAAGGGCTTTTGCGATACTATCGGTATCCATGCTCTTCTTCAGATTGTAGAATCCAGATTTGAACGAAGCGTAGTTTTTAAACTTCGTATAGAAATTAAAGACTTGAGCATTTTTAATCAAACCAGCTTTTTCAAGAATGCCTCCAATTTCTTTGGTGCTTGATCCCGCTGGTACTTCTACCGTCACAAATTCTTTACTAGCTGCATCAACTGGCTGCAAAGCATTGTGAACATAATAGGCAAAGAAAGCACCTGTTGCGATAATCGCAATAGTTAAGAGAGCAAAAACAGTTCCAACAATCTTTTTCGCGACATTGTTTTGACGTTTTTTCTTGGTTTCTTTGGCTGCACGTTCCATTCTAGAAACAGCTTTTTCAGCTGGTTCTAGCTCTTTTAGTGCACCTGTTGGAATCGGTTCTTTAACTTCGATTCCATTTGAAGTGATTTCTCGTCCATCACCTTTATAGGAAACAGATACTGGTGTTTTCAAGGTATTGTAGTCCTTGTCATACACTTCTAGATCTAGAGTCGGTTCTGGCTCAACAACTGGCTCAAGAGAAGGTTCTGCTTCCTCTTTTGCTGGAGATACAAACTCAATCGTTTCGGTTACGATCGGTGTGTCCCACTCTTCTTCTGCCTCTGGCTCAGAAACTGGCTCCATCTCTTCATTTTCTGCTGTTTCTATTGGATGAGGCTCTTGTAAGAAATTCGCAATTCCTAATTTCTCTTCAAGATTTCCAACTTCTTCTGGTTTTTCGGGCAGTTCATTCCCCTTAGCTCTTGCCAAATCTCGCAAAATCTGCTCTTTGAAACTTAGCTTTTGTGTATCTTGTGAATTATCAGACAAATGCCTGTCCTCCTTGTTTATAATCCTCACTATTATATCTTAAAAGCAAAATAAATGCAATATTAGAGGTCTTCTCCCCCTTATTTTTCAGGCTCCCAGACCAAATCATACCAAATTTCTCCAGCATACTGAGAATAAGAGACCCCTTCATTGACAAAGCCGTGCCGTTCATAGTAAGCAATTAAATAGTCGTGGCAAGTGAGATTGATTCCTAAGCGCCCGTCTTTTTGAGCGACTTCTTTCATAGCATTAAGCAAGGCTTTCCCCACTCCCAAGCCCTGTGCTTGAGGAGAAATAGAAAGACTCGTAATTGAAATGTAGCCCCCAACATGCTCACTCTCGTCAATTACTTCTGTCGTAAAGGACAAATCTTTGAGGTGACGCTCTGCCTGCACAGGTCCTTCAAGATAGCCTAGAAGCTCTCCTTCTTGCTCTGCCACCAAAAAACTGGTCTTGCAATGCTTGATATGCGCCTCTAGCACTTCTTGGCTCATCGCTTCATCTGCACTGAAATTTTCTAGCTCGATTTTGACAATAGCTGCCAAATCTTCTACTCTTGCTTGCCTAATCCTCACTCTAGCCTCCTATACGGATTTGTCCATAACATACGGATCTCGAAAGACTCCTCATAAACCTCTAGCTGAAAACCATTCATAGAAAAGAAATGTTCCTCTCCGTGAGGGGTAAGAATCAATCCTTTCCACTGATTTGCTACTGCTTCTTCTTTTACAGCTGCAAGGAGTAAAGTCCCAATCCCTTGGCGCTCATATCGAGGCATCACTCCAAGGCGCTTTATCTCAAAGAAATCATCTGAGTTCTGCCCTAATAAGAAGGCACACGACTCTCCATCAAGAGTAAAGAGAAAGGCGATTGTTTCCTCAAAAGTTTCTGCTTCTAGTAGCCTATCTGCGAAAATCAAGCTATCTAATCGCTTGATTTCTTCCCAGTCTGTGACTTTTTGAATTGAGAAATTCTTATTGAACATTGCTGGTCAAACTTGCCAAGAGTTGTTCAAACGAATATTCATAGGTCTGAATATCCCCTGCTCCCATAAAGACATAGACAGCATCTTCATGCTCAAGAAGCGGAGAGACATTATCCACCGTGATAACTTCAGCTTTTTTGATAATCTTATCTGCCAAGTCTTCAACTTTCACATCCCCATTATCCACTTCACGGGCAGACCCATAAATTTGAGCCAAATAGACAGCATCCGCTTGATTGAGTGCTTCCGCAAACTCATCTAAAAGCGCAATCGTCCGTGTAAAGGTATGCGGTTGGAAAATCGCGATAATTTCCTTACTTGGATATTTCTGACGAGCCGCATCCAAGGTCGCAATGATTTCTGTTGGATGGTGGGCAAAATCGTCAATAATCGTTGTTCCATTGACAATTTTTTCAGTAAAACGACGTTTCACACCTTCAAAGGTAATGAGATGTTCACGCACCAAGTCCAAATCAAAGCCTGCCACATATAGCAAGCCAATGACTGCTGTGGCATTCATGATATTGTGACGACCAAAGGTTGGAATCTTAAATTCGCCTAAGTCTTCGCCACGGAAAGAAACTCTAAAGCTTGAACCTGTCGTTGCGCGCAACAAATCATGGGCAACTAAATCATTTCCTTCTTCAAAGCCATAATAGTAAATTGGAGCATTTGCTGTAATCTTACGCAACTCCTCATCTTCACCGTAAAGAAAGAGTCCTTTGCTCACTTGCTTTGCATAGTCATCAAAGGCATGAAAAACGTCTTCTAAGCTGGTGAAGTAGTCTGGATGATCAAAGTCGATATTGGTAATAATCGAATACTCAGGATGATAAGGCATGAAGTGGCGCTCATACTCGTCTGATTCAAAGACGAAGTATTTGGCTTGACTAGAGCCACGTCCTGTTCCATCTCCAATTAAATAGCTAGTATCTGTGATATTAGACAAGACATGAGATAAAATTCCTGTTGTCGAGGTCTTACCATGCGCTCCAGCAACTCCAAAGCTAACAAAGTCACGCATGAAACTTCCTAAAAATTCATGGTAACGACGATACGGAATACCTACCTTATCAGCATAGGCGATCTCTACATTGTTATCTGGGCGAAAAGCATTTCCTGCGATGATTTCCATATTATCTGTGATATTTTTCTCATCAAAAGGAAGGATCGGAATGCCTGCCTGCTCAAGACCTCTTTGGGTAAAATAATATTTTTCAACGTCGCTCCCTTGAACCTTGTGTCCCATTTGGTGCAACATAAGGGCAAGCGCACTCATTCCTGAGCCCTTAATCCCTATAAAATGGTAAACTTTTGTCATAATATCTCCTTATTTTTTCTCAAAACGAGTTAGATTTAACTCTTGGGCATGTCCTTGTCCACGTTTTGTCTGTTTGATTTCTGGGTTATAAATCTGACTTTTTTTCAAAAAATCATAGCTATTTTTACTCTTTGAAGAGGCTTCCTTAGTGGATTGTGACTTCTCCTGTGGAAGATCTGCTAAGATATAGCTCTTTTGCTTTAATTTTGTGCCATACTTGGCAAATTCACCTGGTTTTTCCTTCTGAAAAGGAGCGGTTGGTTTTACTTGATGATGCTTTTTTGCAGTATCTCGCTTGTTAAAGCCGTGGGATTTACTGGGCATAGGGCTCGTCAAATAAGCCGCTGAACGTTTCTTTTTTAAATCTTCACGCGCTTGTTCACGAGCTAATTCACCGTAGGTTTTTTGGCGTTTTTGGGATGTTTCTTGATTCAATGCAAACGAAGATGCAGCCTTACTACCATCTGCAATAGGTTCCCATTCTAGGTAATTTCGATCAGTATAGTCGCCCATGATGTTGCTGATCAAATCCTCTTCATTATACAGATTCATCGAGGGCATTTCTGTCAGCACGATGTCATCATCTGCCACGATTGGAAAAGTTTTTTCTCTCATTCGTCCAATTCCTTTCAACACTTCATTATAACCTATTGCACCAATTTTTCAAGTTATTCAGCTGAAATTCCTAAAATTTCTCGAATTTCGGCTACGCTAAGACTTCCTCTTGATTCGGTTCCATCTAAAATCGTAGATACCAAATGGCGCTTGTTTTCTTGCAATTCTTGGATTTTTTCTTCGATTGTGCCTCTTGTAATCATCCGATAGACTTCAACATTTCTATCTTGCCCCATACGATGGGCACGACCAATCGCCTGCGCTTCGACAGCTGGATTCCACCATAAATCGACCAAAATCACAGTATCTGCCCCTGTTAGGTTTAAACCAACTCCTCCTGCCTTTAGGGAAATAAGGAAAGCATCTTTTTCACCATTGTTAAAGGAGCGTGTCATCTCTTGGCGTTCCTTGGCTGGAGTAGAGCCTGTGATTTTAAAGGAAGACATGCCTAGCTTCCTCAATTCTTCCTCGACAATGTCCAACATCCCTCTAAATTGTGAGAAGATAAGGACACGGTGTTCACCGTCTTGTAATTGTTCCAATAACTGACGAAGGCTTTCTAATTTCCCACTTTCCCCTCTATAATCCTCTAAAAAGAGCGACGGCGTATCGCAAATCTGACGCAAACGCATCAGACCAGACAAAATTTCCATCTTGCTACGATTCAATTCCTCATCTGTTGCAAGCATGACCCTCTCCTGCATTTGCTTGAGCTGTGCCAGATAAATCGCTTTTTGACTATCTGCCAACTCATTACTATACACCACCTCAATCAAATCTGGCAATTCCTGCAAGACATCTTCTTTCTTTCTGCGCATGACAAAAGGCTGAATGTAGCGCGCCACTTGCTCAGCCGGCAATTTCAAAAAGTCTTTCTTACTTGGCAAAAGCCCAGGCAAGACAATCTGGAAAATAGACCAGAGTTCGCCCAAGTGATTTTCAATCGGCGTTCCGGATAAGGCAAAGGTCGTCCCCACATCAAAGGAGCGCAAATGCTGGGCAATCTTAGTCTGGGCATTTTTCATGACCTGCGCCTCATCTAAAAAGAGATAGTCAAAGCGTATTTTACTGTATTCTTCCACATCTTGGCGAAAAGACGCATAGCTGGTAATAACGACCTGATGGTTCTTTTCAATCAGGCTATCTCGCAAAGGTTTTAAGCCATAGACAACTGCCACATCAACTGTTGGAGCAAATTTCTTGAATTCATCTGCCCAGTTATAAATGAGACTTGATGGGGCTAAAATCAAGACCTTTGTCTCTTCCTTGAGCTGACTGGTCAAAAAACTAATGGTTTGGAGGGTCTTACCCAATCCCATATCATCTGCTAAAATCCCCCCAAAGCCGTAGTGGTGAAGCATACTCATCCACTTGACACCTGTTTCTTGATAGTCACGCAAATCTGCTTTCACAGATAAGTTTGGCAGGGTGAATTCCTCTGGGTGCGTCAAATCGTGGGCGAGACTCTTAAACTCCGCTGAAAACTGAACCTTGTCCTGTCCTTGGAACAGCTCCGACAACTGATAGGCAGCGATGCGGTGCGTTTGTAAGACGCCGTCTTTTCCTTTTTTTGCCCGCAATCGCTGGAGAGTTTCGCTGATTTTTTTGGTTTCCTCATCAAAAACCAAAACCTTACCTGACTGGCTAACAAAGAAATTCTGCGAGCTAAAGAGAGCCTCTAAAGCATCATCCACTTCTCCCTTATCAATCATGTCAAAATCAAATCCGATATCCAGTAAGCTCCCATTGGTCGTCACGGTAATAGAGGGCTTTTCAATCTGATACAATCCCTCAAAACGCTCTGTCAGCTCAATCTGACCAAGAGCTTCAAAAGCAGGCAAAACCTCATGAAAGAAAGGATAGACCTCTTTTGCCTCCAAAGGCGGACGTAAACTTGAAAACTTGCCATCAAATCCTGCCAAGCGCGCCTGATCAAACACTCGCTGCTCCAAGTGAAAATCACTGGCAAAAGCAAGCCCTTCTAACTTCTCTTGATTGTCCACCACCACATCGCCATAATCAAAGGAAATCTCAAGCTTCAAGCGATGATCCTCTGCCACATCAAAGAAAAAGTGTGGCGTAAATGCTCGAATCAAAAGATTTTGTGGAGCCACTACTTGACCAACTTTACCAAATTCCAAAAGACTGGCGGCTAGTTTTGCTTGCTCTCCTCGGTCAAACTGCAAGCGTTTCTTGCCATCTTCATCGCTTGGTAATTCGCGAAGAGCTCTCACCATCCGCACCTGCTCTGGATTTAGCTGGTAAAAACCATTTCCATAAAAGAGAAATTGGTCCTCAAACAAGGATTTGACCTTCTCCTCTGTTATCGTCAATTCAAAGTAGGCTGGAAATTCTTGAACATCAAACTGATAAATCCCTGATTCTTCGTGCAAATCTTGAAAGGTCAACCACTCATAATCATAGACACTGTATTCCAAATGAAACTGCGTCAAATTCATCAAGAGAGTCAATCCCTCTTCAAACAAACTGGCTGGAAAATAGAGGTGCCGTCCACTATTTACAAAGATAAACTCAGCATCCGATAAGAGTCCTCTTAAAAAGGCAATCAAATCACGACTCGCTTCATCAAACATGGCTAGAGACAAGGGTTCGTAGTAGTTCTTGCCAATCTGATAGTGCCCTTCTTTTTCTAGAACGCCAAAAAAAGCCTTAATATCACGAACAACATAGGAGCGTTCATCAGGCAGACGGCTGATACGCAAAGTCCATAGGAAATTTCCCGAGTAAGTATCCTCCTGCCCAACAGCGGATAATTGGTAGATTTCCTCTACTGGCTCTGGTAAAATCTTATCTAAAAAAAGACTACCAAAAGACACCTTGCTATGGGTTTCTTCCGTATGAGATTGCTCGCTAGTAAGACTCTCAAGAAGCGCCTTTCCTTCTTCGTTGTTTTTCAGAAAATATTCCAATCCTGCTAAGTGAGCGCAGTAACCCTTTTTCTGAAAAAGATCACAGGCACAAAAAATAGCCTCATCTTCCAAACTATAACGAATCTGCTGATCCTCCACTCGGCTATAAATCATCTGATCTTTGACATCTACAATGTCAATTTTTCCATTTTCATAGAGGGCAATTCCTTCGGTGCGGATTTTCCCTGGAATCAATTTTGCCATAAGTACCACCTTTTATCAATCTCTTCATTATACCATACCTTGGCAGAAAAAGAACAATACTTCTCAAATATAAAAAAGATTTGATCGACATGACCAAATCTTTTACGAACGATAGGTTTTATAACCTTTATAAGCACAATACAAACTCCAGAAAATCGCTGAAATCGTAAAGAACACCAAAACAACTATGGATACAAATGGTTCAAAAAATAGACTAATGAGAAGCGCTATGGCACCTCCTATGAAAAGATAGGCAGATTTTTTACGAAGCTCTAAGCTTTGCGTTCCTGCCACTCCTGCTGCATCTTTTGGCATGTAATTGCCCATCACCAGATACAATCCCGCTAACAGAGCTACAACCAGCCTTCGATAATCCAGTTGATTACCCAAATTTGCTAATAAGATACTTACCGTAACAAAGGTCAAAATGATAGGCATGATCCATTTGATAAGCTTGATAACAGGAATACGGCTGCTGTTCGTCACATCAAGCATGATGCATAAGAAAATATGACATAAGAATACCATCACTGGAGTAACTATAAGCGCCATCCATTTGCTACTGGTTCCATTTACCTGATTGTCCATGCCAAAATGGGTCTGTAACACATCTGGCAACTGTCCGTAGTAAATAAACACAAGAATAAGTGGTATCAAAAATATATTACTGGTTACAAGAAGCATTTTCCAATCAATTTTTTTCATCTTTTTCCCCTCCAAAGCTGGCAATCCAGACCAGCACTTCTTCAAATACAGTATAGTTGAGTCGGTAGTAAATAAAGTTTTTCTGCTTTTCTTCTAAAATGAGACCTGATTTTTTCAGGACAGACAAGTGATGTGAGACCGTAGCACCACTCAGCTGAAAGAGCTCCACAATCTCACCTGCAGACTTAGGACCCAACTTTAAACTATCCAAAATCTGCCTTCGAATCGGCGCCGAAATCGCCTTTAAGGTTTCTGATAAGCCCATATTGTCTCCTTTCACTTTCTATTTAGAAATATTTCTAAATAGAATTTTACTCTTTTTGTTCACGGAAGTCAAGAACTATTTAGAAAAAAATCGAAATAGATAACAAAAAAGAAGAGATGTCAACATCTCTCCTATATTTTCTACTTATCTCCTTTATTGCGAATGACAAATCCTGTCTTTTTCTCGCTTGAGATGCGTTTGCGTGGTTTTTTGTTGTCTTTTCCGAAACGGTCGCGGTCATTGGTGCGGCGTTTCTCTTTGTAATCTCTGCGACCACCGCTACGACGGTCATCTCCACGACGATTGTTAGATGATGAGCGTCCACCTTTACCAGACTTGCCACGGCTACCGCCTTTGTCACCTGGGATGTATTTGAACGGCAATGGTTTTTCACGTGCAATTTCCACTTCTGGCATTGACTCTGGGTCTTGCACCGTCAAGCTCAAGATATACATAGCCAATTCTTCTGGTGAAAATTCGCTAGCCAATTTAATAGCATCCTTGCCGAATTTAGCAAAATTCTTACGGATGTTTTCATCTGCGAAATCACGTTCAATTTTTTTAAGCGCAATTTTTTTCTTAGCCTGGAAAGCCTCTTCTGCTGTCGCAGGCTTCATGCCTGTCATACGCTTCTTAGTCAAATCCTCAATAATCTTGAGGTAGCCCATTTCATTTGGTGAGACAAAGGTAATCGATTGACCAGATTTTCCAGCACGCCCTGTCCGACCGATACGGTGAACATAGCTTTCAGGATCTTGTGGAATGTCGTAATTATAGACATGGGTCACCCCTGAAATATCCAATCCACGAGCCGCAACGTCTGTTGCTACAAGGACATCCAGACCACCTGTCTTGAAATCACGCAAGACACGCAGGCGCTTGTTTTGATCCAAATCTCCATGAATCCCTTCTGCACGGAAGCCACGGATTTTCAGACCACGAGTCAATTCATCGACACGGCGCTTGGTCCGACCAAAGACGATTGATAATTCTGGCTGATCCACATCCATAAGTCGCGTCATAGTGTCAAATTTTTCTTGTTCCTTAACACGGATATAGTATTGATCGACCAATTCTGTCGTCAATTCTTTTGCCTCAATCTGCACATGCTCAGGATTTTTCATGAATTGAACACCGATGCGTTTAATCGGAGCTGGCATAGTTGCTGAAAAGAGAAGCGTTTGACGTTCTTCTGGAACTCGAGAGATGATTGATTCGATATCTTCCAAGAAGCCCATGTTGAGCATTTCATCTGCTTCATCGAGGATAAGAGTTTCTACATGGTTGAGTTTCAATGCCTTGCGCTTAATCAAATCTAAAAGACGACCAGGTGTACCCACTACGATATGAGCGCCAGATTTGAGCGCCTTAATTTGCTTTTCAATGCTTGAACCACCATAAACGGAGCGGACTTTAACACCCTTGCTACGACCGAAGCGAAAAAGCTCTTCCTGACTTTGAACGGCTAATTCCCGCGTTGGGGCAATGACCAAGGCTTGAACGGTCAATTCCACAGCGCGGATTTTTTCAAGAGTTGGCAGACCAAAAGCTGCTGTTTTTCCTGTCCCAGTCTGGGCCTGACCAATCACGTCCTTACCCGCAAGGGCAAGGGGAATCGTCTTTTCTTGAATCGGACTTGCCTCCACAAAGCCCGCGGCATCAATCTCTGCTAGCAAGTCAGCAGATAACTGTAATTCATTAAATTTCATATTCTTCTTTCTAAGTTGGAAAAATCCAACATCACCAATGGGACCTCAGCCCTCATCTAAAAAATAAAAACCGTCTAAGTAGGACAGGTTTTTTTAGACATCACTCTGGTGCAAGAAGTGGAGCTTATTTCCCAATATATACAATTTCGTTGCATGCAACTTCTCTAGTATAACACAATTCTCAGAAATAGATAGCTTTTTATCTATGATTTCTGTAAGATTACGTTTCCAAACCTTTTGACAGGCAGTCAATGATATAGTATAATGCCTAAAAATAGAAAGGAAAATCCATGAAACGTCAACACAAATCAAACAAAAAAGGACGTATTCTACGTCGCCTCACCATTTTTCTAATCTTAGTCCTTGCAGGAGCTGCCTTTCTCTATCACAATGGCAATGTCTCTGGTAAATGGCACAGTCCTCATTTAGAAAAGCTTGCTCAGCAAAAAATTCAAGAAGAATGGAATCAACAAGTCTCAGGTCTTGGTACAGAACTTGATCTCACAAGTCTCTTAAAAGAGCAGCAAGTCGTCTTAGAAGTCAAGGAGGACAAGGCTGTCTTATCACTCACAGCTTCGATTGATAAATCTGCTCTCCTATCAAGTCTTGGGATTTCGTCAGATTCGTTTCTTACAGAAACCCTGACTGCGACGCTTGAAGAGGCCATAGTAGCTACCTTAGACAATCAAGGCATTGCCTATGATACAAAAACAGGAACTCTCTCTACCATGCTTTTTGAAGGAAAAATCAATCCTCTTTTACACATCATTACGATTGAAAAAATCAACACTGCTTCTTGGGCAGGATTAGCATCAAGCGGGCTCAAAGAAGGTAGTATCATTCCTTACTGGAAAATGGGATCTACCATCTCCTTTGCAGGAAATAGCGACTATCTATTTGATAAGCTTCCTTAAATATGAAAAAGAGTTGAGCAACTGCTCAGCTCTTTATTTCTATCGTTTATTCGCTACCCATTTTAAGAGTTGGGCCAGGACAATCCACAACACCGCACTTAAAATAATGATATACATCCATGCATGATCATCATTAGTCCAAGGAAGGGGCACATTCATCCCAAAGAATCCTGTAATGACTGCAATAACGGCAAGAAGGATAGAGATAATGGTCAAAATGGTCAGATTATCATTTAGATTATTGTTCAAGATATTATTGTAAGAACTGGATAATTGCTGCAAAACCTGCGACACCAAGTCTGTCATAGCTACCAACTGGCGAGCTTCAATCATGGCATCGTCAAACTGTTCATGCTCAATAGCATCAAATCCACGGTAAATTGCATGTCCCTTGATATGCTCTAAGAGCATGAGGTTTTGCTTAGCAGCAGCAAGGAGATAAACCATGCTGGTTTCCAAGTCTGAAAGAGCAAACAAATGTTGTTTAGTTGTCTTTTGCCGCAATAAACCATTAATCTCATCCTTGGTCTTATCTATCTTTTCAATCAGAGGATAATAAGAATGACTAATCAGCTCAAGACTGGCAAAAAGGAATTTATAAACCGAAACAGGCTCATGGTGCTCAATATAGCGAGCCATATTTTGCGCCACATAAGCATTGTCTTGATCGGTAATGGTAATTAAGCGATTGTCTTGGACGATAAAGGTCATGGGAATGGTTTCGTAGTGCTCTTTTTCTTTCTCCAAATCTAGGACATTGTAGATAAAGACCATTGTGCCATCTTCTCGATTGTAGTCCATGTGCGCTCGTTCGTTCTTGTCTAGCGCATACTCAATCGTCTCTTGGTCAATCCCATATTTTTCATATTCCTCAGGCACTTGATCAAGCTTTTTAGCATCCAGATTGATCCAAGACATCCCATGTTTCAAACTTTTTTCAATAAACATCTCTCTCCCTAGCGTGGGTATTCTTAGAATTCCACGATGTCAAGCTTTTTTCTCTTAGCAGCCAAGACAAGGACTAAATCCAAGGTACGGCTAATAATCACAATCATAATCAGTGTATAAAGAGTCTTGAGCCAACCAATTTTAAAGGCAAGCGGTGTAATCACCAGAATGTCAATAGCAAGAATGACCGTTGACACTTTCCAGCCCCAATATTTCTCACATAAAAGGGCAATAATATCACTTCCTGCGGTCGTACCTTGTCCCAAAAGCACCAAGGCAATCCCAATCCCTGTCAAAATACCTGCTGGAATCATAGCGATATAAGGAACCTGATACCAGCCTTGTAAAAACTGAGTCCACTCCAAGCTCAAGGACATGGTCACAATGGACAAAAGAGTGTAAATCACTCGTTTGCCATCTAAAAATGTATAGGCTAGTCCAAGTAAAAGTGCATTAAACACAAAACTGCTAACAGCCACATTCCACCCAAAGACATAGTAGAGCAGCAAGGTCAGTCCTGTAATGCCACCTTCGCCAAATTCATTGGAAATCACAAAAAGATTAATGTTCATACCAAAGAGAACGGAACCTAGAATGACCAACAAGATATTTTTGATTTCTTCTTTTTTCATCATCTCTTTCTTTAGCGTAACACAGCTTCAGCCAGTGCCTGTTGAATGGCAATCACGCTCTTATCACTCTTGAATTGCAGGGTTTCTGCAGGCTCCATGCTGGATGAAATCCAGATTTTCAACTCCGCATCTAAGTCAAAATGTCCAGATGTTTCCACTTCAAAACGAGAAATGGAGCGATAGGGAATGGACTTGTAGGAGGTTTTCTTTCCTGTCATTCCCTGCTTGTCTACCAAAATCAAGCGTTTATCCGTAAAGACGATTAAATCACGAACCAAGCTAAAGGCTGAGGTCACTTCCTCAGTCGAAAGTAATACGGCTTCAAGCTGTGCTTCTACTTTTGTGGTATCAGTTTGGGCAGCATTGCCCATCAAGCCAGAAAAAATTCCCATGTTTTTGTTATCATCGTTCAGCTTTTCATTAGCCAAGACGCATGCAATGCATCATCAATAAAAACTGAACGACTATACTCCTTTCTACATTTTTTCTTCGAGTACTACATCTGGATACTTGTCCGCAAACCAGCGGAGGGCAAAGTCGTTTTCAAAGAGGAAAACAGGATGATCAAAGCGGTCTTTAGCAAGGATATTGCGGCTAGACGACATACGTTCATCCAACTGCTCCTCAGAAATCCAGCGTACCGTCTTTTTGCCCATTGGTGTCATAACCACTTCTGCATTGTACTCGTTTTCCATGCGGTGTTTGAAGACTTCAAACTGGAGTTGACCAACCGCACCCAGCATATACTCACCTGTCTGGTAATTGGTATAGAGCTGGATTGCCCCTTCTTGCACCAACTGCTCAATTCCCTTATGGAATGATTTTTGTTTCATGACATTTTTAGCTGATACTTTCATGAACATTTCAGGTGTGAAGGTCGGTAGTGGTTCAAATTCAAACTTGTTCTTACCGACTGTCAACGTATCTCCGACTTGGTAAGTCCCAGTATCATAGACCCCGATGATATCGCCTGCTACGGCATTCTCCACATTCTCACGCGCCTCAGCCATAAATTGGGTAACGTTTGACAGCTTGGCTTTCTTGCCAGTCCGTGTCAGATTGACATCCATACCACGCTCAAATTCACCTGATACGATGCGGACAAAAGCAATGCGGTCGCGGTGTCGAGGGTCCATATTGGCCTGGATTTTAAAGACAAAGCCTGAAAAGTCATTCGTTAAAGGCTCAACGAGTTCTCCGTCTGTTTTCAAATGTCCATGCGGTTCTGGAGCAAATTGCAAGAAGGTTTCAAGGAAGGTCTGCACGCCAAAATTAGTCAAGGCAGAGCCGAAGAATACTGGAGTTAATTTACCTTCTAAAATCGCTTCTTCTGAAAATTCGTTTCCTGCCTCGCTCAAAAGCTCAATATCTTCTAACACTTGCTCATAAAATGGATTGCTACCAAAGAGGGCTTCTCCCTCATCAAAGCTCGCAAAACGCTCCTCGCCACGGTAAAGCTCCAAGCGTTTATTGTGTAGGTCATACAAGCCTTCAAACGATTTTCCCATACCGATTGGCCAGTTCATCGGAAAACTTGCAATCCCAAGGATCTCTTCTAGTTCTTGCAAGAGATCAAGCGGTTCCCGACCGTCACGGTCTAGCTTGTTAATGAAGGTAAAGACTGGGATATTGCGGTGTTTGACAACCTCAAATAGTTTTTTAGTCTGTGCCTCAATCCCCTTGGCTGAGTCAATGACCATGACTGCAGCATCGACCGCCATAAGCGTCCGATAGGTATCTTCTGAGAAGTCCTCGTGCCCTGGGGTATCAAGGATATTGACGCGCTTGCCGTCATAGTCAAACTGCATAACCGAAGAAGTCACCGAGATTCCCCGTTGCTTTTCAATGTCCATCCAGTCAGACTTGGCAAAATTTCCTGTCTTTTTCCCCTTAACCGTACCAGCCTCACGAATTTCCCCACCGAAGTAGAGCAACTGCTCGGTAATGGTCGTTTTCCCCGCATCCGGGTGGGAGATAATCGCAAAGGTGCGGCGTTTTTTAATTTCATCTTGTAGTGTCATCTGTTTCTCCTTGTTTATGATTGGCTTATTTTCTTCTTCATTTACTTCCTACATTGGACAGCTCCTTTTTTCTAACCCATCTAGTATAGCTAATTTTAGCTATTTTTTCAATGATTTCAGTAGATTTCTCCTAGCGCATTTGGTCCTCTTGGCAAAATATGATACAATAAGCTAGATTTCTTTAGAAAGGCTAGGATAAAATGGTATTGTCAACGGCTAAACACAAAACAACTAGAAGGCTGAAACAAGTATCTCGTAAAACCAGCAGATTTCTCTTTCAAGTGGGTATTATCACCGTGATTGCTCTTGCTGGAGTGATTCTAAGCGTGCTAGGTCTCCACAGTTTGCTCATGCGCACCTATATGCCCATGAGCATTGCAGAAGTCGCTCAACTTCAACCTACATCTCCTTGGGTTTACGCTCTAGCACTCCTCTTTTTCTTGCTCCTTTGGGGTTTTCGTCCTATCCTTCAAAAAAGCAAACCGTGGCAAATTTTTGCCATTTGTGGTAGTATATACGCCCTTTTAGGGCTGCACTTGATTTTCCATGTGGATCCTCAGCTACGAGCGGATGCCAAGCATGTTTTTCAAGCCGCTCTGCAGTTTAATCAAGGAAATTTCACTTCTCTGACCAAGATAGGGGCTTATCTTTATCGCAATCCACATCAGCTAGGTTTGGTTTCTCTCGAACGCTTTTACGCTATGCTCTCCACCAGTCCTCGCTTGATTTTTCTCATCAATCTTGCACTTGCTCTAGCCAGCCATTTTCTCATCTATAAAATCACGGAAGGCTTTACCCAAAGTAAACCAGTGCTCAATTACACGATTCTACTGAGCTTTTCCTTCTTTCCTGCTTTCTTTTTTATCCTCTTTGCTTACGGAACCATTCCGGGACTCTTTTTTTGTCTTCTTAGCCTTTATTTCCTAGAGCGATTTGAGAGAACAAAGACTTGGCATTCCTTGATACTCTCTAGCTTTTTCATTGGTCTTGCCTGCTTGATTCGCAATAATTACCAATTATTTGCCCTTACCCTCCTTGCCATACTCCTACTTTCTCTGCTAAAATCTTTCCACTGGAAAAAGATTCTAGCCATGAGCATGATCAGTCTATCACTCATTGCCATGCCAAAACTTCTTCATTCTTACTATGAAAAGGCAGCACAAACGACTATCGGAGAAGGGACTCCAAAAATTGCCTATATTACCATGGGACTCATGGACAGCCCCAAGCAAAAGTCTCTCGGTGGCTGGTACAACGCTTATAATACCCGCATTCTTCAGAAAAATAAATTTGACGAGAAAGCCGCTACCAAGATGGCAAAAAAAGACTTAAAACGTATCCTCAAAAAATTTCTCAAAGACCCCATCTATGCCTTTGTCTTTTTCTACCAAAAGGTGCTATCTACCTGGACTGAGCCAACTTTTCAGTCAATTTGGACAGGTCCGCAAGTCGAGAGAAAGCAATTCACCCACACGCCTCTCCTCCAAAGTATCTACGAGGAAAAATCAGGTTATTATTTCTTGAACAATCTTGGTTCTGCTATCTTGCTTCTATTTTACATCATTGTCGGATTTGGACTGTTATTCCAGCTATTTAAGGGAGCAGAGCCGATCCATCCCTTTGCACTTTCCTCACTCATCTTTTTCTTAGGAGGATTCGTCTTTCATTTCTTTTGGGAAACCAAGAGCCAGTATGTTTATATCTATATTCTCTTGCTCATGCCTTACTTTGCTTACTTTTTGGTCAACCTACAAGACTTTCTAAAACACTATAAAAACCGTAGAAAGAGTGACAAATAGTCGCTCCTGCTACGGTTTTTGTGTTTTTAAAATTCTAACTGGGCAAATTTCTTGCTGCTGACTCTAAAAAAATGAAGACATAGAAGATTTGACTATTCATACACCATTCTGAAAAATGTGTTCAGTAAAACAAGAAGCCAGCAAAAAAAGAGGAGGACACTCCCCTTGCTCACAATCTAATACTCCTCTAACTCCTCATTCCACTTTTGCTCTCCAACAGCTCGTGAAAGCTTGATTCCTTTGATAATGGCGCATAAAGCTACTGTAAAAACCAAGGTGATGATCAGGTAATTGAGCAAAAGTCCATGATTGCCAATCAAAGGTGGCTGGCGCAAAAAACCATAATCTCCGCCCGTTAAGACATCCACAACTAAAATGCCAAAATTTAACATAGCCGTGATTTCAACAATGCGACGCTTGGTTAAACGCAATTCTTTTCTTTGACGAAGATAGATCAAGGAAGATCCCAACAAGGCAACATGCCCAAAAATAAAAGAGAAAATCGTCACATGAAACCAAGAAAAAGGATCAAAAACAGGATAAAGCAAGGCTGCAATGGAGCCAAAGACCCCAACAGCTGCAAAATATTCCTTGTAAAGCCAATCATCTGGCATGAGAAGAAGGGCAAACATAGCCATGCGACAATGATACAGAGGTAAACTTTCAGCCAAGGGCGTCCTCGTCCAGATATACCATCCATACAACGTCACTAACTGTACCACTTGCAAACTCTTGAAAAAAAGTAAACAAGACCGCTCTTTATAAAACTTCATCGCCCCATACATGACGCCCAGCAAGAGCAAAAGCAGCCACATATGATCCACAATCGTTAACTGCGGTGGTTCTGTCTTATAGGCTGTGAAAAATTCCTGTAACATAGCTATTCTCCCTCTCTATCTGCTACTTTTCTACATCTCTTTTCTGTGATATACCACATAAAAAATCGCTAACGACTCCTTGATAATCCCGATAAGACGGAAAAAGGCAGCCACTCAAACATGATCATTCTTCAATCTCTTGATTAGATTGACAGTCTTCGCTTCTCTTTACCAACTTATCTGACTAAATAAACTTCATAACACTTAAATATAAAATCCCTAATCAAATGAAGCCAATCAGCCTATATGCCTAAATACGCAAAATTATTTGATCATCTTCCACTTTCCAATTTTTCGACCAACTGGGCTAAATTCATGCTATTACTTCCTTTGAGAAGGATTTGATCAGCTGGCTGAAGCGCCATTGCTACACTCGCACACAACTCTTCAAACTCATCAATCTCCTCATCCTTGACAAAATAATAAAGGTACTTAGAATCAAAGATCTGACGCGCCTTATTATACAGAGCTGCCATATCTTTTCCGTATAAAAAGACATGAGAAATGACTTCTGGATCTAGACTTGCAATCATATCCGCATGCATGGTAGCTGACGCTGCACCTAGCTCTTTCATATCTGCTAGGACAGCGAGTTTTCTCCCTCCTTGATTCGTTGGAATGGTCGAAAAAGTTTCCAAAATCAAGCGCATGGCTGTTGGATTAGCATTGTAAACATCCGAGAGAATGTCCGCCCCATTATAGGCTTTTTTCCACTCTGTTCGATTGCGAGTCAAGCTCAAATGTGCAAATGCCTCCACAATCTCGTCCTCACTAACCCCCTCTTGTTTAGCAATATAGGCTGCCAACATAGCATTGGTCGCATTGTATTTTCCTGTCACAGGAAGCGTGATTTCTCTCTCCAACTGATTGCATGAAAATCGCAGACTTTCTTTTTCCTCCACCAAATCCTCTATATACAAATCGCCACCCGCACCAAAACGTAGCACTTGCTGCTCTTTTGGAAGATAAGGATCAACAATCTCATCTTTAGGCACCAGTAGCAAACCAGATTGTTCCATACCATCAGCAATCTGCATTTTTCCTTTGGCAATTTCCGAACGATTTTTGAAAAATTCTAGGTGAGCTTCTCCTACCAAGGTGACAATCCCTGCCTTAGGACGAGCAATCATGGACAACAAATGAATATCTCCCAAATGATCTTGCCCCATTTCAAGGACTAATTTTTCAGTATCATCTGGCATGTGAAGAATGCTATAAGGAAGACCAATCTCATTATTGTAGTTCCCTTGGGTTTTATAGGTTTTGAAACGAGCAGACAGAAGATGTGCCAACATATCTTTAGTCGTTGTTTTCCCGTTTGAGCCTGTCACGGCAAAAACATCGACTGCCATTTTCTCCACATAATACTGAGCTAGCTGTTGCATGGCTGCTAAGACATCTTCCACCAAAATATAAGGGACATCTAGCAATTCTTTTTCAGACAAGGTTGCAGCTGCTCCATTTTCAAAAGCAGTTGAGATAAACTCATGCCCATCTCGCGCTCCCTTTAGCGGCAAAAATAAATCGTCTTTCTCAATCAAACGGCTATCAAATTCTACTTTTTGAAACGCTACATCCTCAAATACCGTCACATCATTTTTAGCGCCCAACACACGCGCCACTTCATACAAACTTAATTTCATGATTCTCAACTTTCTAGCATATACTTCTTCCATTATACCACAGATAAAAGAGAGTATGGTCAATATAGTCATTTCGTTTTGATTTAGTGCGAAACAACGACGTCATACATTCAAACCAAATGATTATAAAAAGCAAAAAAGAGAGAGAACAAACGTCCTCAACTCCTTTTACAACAAATGATTTTCGCGTTTTGTGAAAGCTTCCTTGGCTAATTCCACCAAGCGCTCAATCAAATCTGGATAGCTAATTCCCATATTTTCCCACAAAAGAGGGTACATGGACCACTGGGTGAAACCAGGCATGGTGTTTAATTCATTCAAGAAAATAGCGCCATCCTTGGTATAGAAGAAATCACAGCGAGACAAGCCTAAGCCGCCTAGCGTTCGAAAGGCAAGCTCTGCATTCTTACGCATAGTTGCTGCCACTTCATCAGAAATCTTAGCTGGAATGTCCATGGTAATTTTATTATCAATGTATTTGGCATCATAGTCGTAGAAATCAACATCCTTGACCACTTCACCTGGAAGAGTACTTTTGACATCATAATTGCCAAGCAGTCCTACTTCAATCTCGCGCGCCTCCACACCTTGCTCGATAAGGACACGACTATCGTATTGAAAAGCAAGAGCAAGAGATTCCCGTAATTCCGCTTGATTCATCGCCTTTGAAATTCCAACACTTGAGCCCATATTTGATGGCTTAGTAAAGACTGGGTAAGTCAAGGTCTTCTCTACCTCGGCTAACTTTTCTTCCAAATCATCTCCTTCAAGAACCACCACATACGGCACTTGAGGAATGCCTACGGATTCTAGTACACGCTTGGTACTAATCTTATCCATGGCAACGCTTGAAGAAAGGACATTTGTGCCGACATAAGGCATTTTAAGGACTTCTAAGAAGCCTTGAATAGAGCCGTCCTCACCCATCGGACCATGCAGAACAGGAAAGACTACCGCATCTTTTTCATAGATATCACTTGGCTTGATTTCCTTGTCCCAATCAATGCTCTGATTGGTCATCAATTTCTCCTCAAGAGGCTCTTTGTCAAACTCCTGCGTCTTGATAAAATGCCCTTCTTTAGTAATAAAATAAGTCTTGACTAAAAATTTATCATAATTCACAGCTCGCATAACGCTTTCTGCGGATAAAACAGAGACTTCTCGCTCTGCACTACGCCCACCATAAAGTAGGATTAGAGTTTCTTTTACCATTGTTCTCTCCTTTATATTACAATTCTGTTCGGTTTTCAATCGCACGAAGCAAGGTCACTTCATCTGCATACTCAATATCAGAGCCAACTGCTAAGCCTCGTGCTAAGCGTGTGACCTTGATACCAGCCGGTTTCAAAACGCGTGAAATATACATAGATGTCGCTTCCCCATCTGCTGTCGCGTTTGTTGCGACAATGACTTCTGTCACCTCGCTATCCATCAAACGCTCAATCAAGCTCTTTAGATTGATGTCGTCTGGTCCAATTCCATTCATGGGTGAAATCAAGCCATGCAAGACATGATAAAGACCATGGTATTCTTGGATATTTTCCATAGCAGAGACATCTCTACTATCTTCGACAATCAAAATCGTCGTTTTGTCTCTCGTACTGTCTTCGCAAATCGCACAAGGATCATCGTCCGTCAAATTCCCACAAATCGAGCAGTAGGTCAACTCTCGCTTTGCTGAGAGCAAATTTTTGGCAAAATCATTGACATCATCATCACTCATCCCAATGGTATAAAAAGCAAGACGTGTCGCTGTTTTTATCCCAATGCCGGGAAGTTTTGAAAAGCTGTCAATCAATTTGGCTATCGGTGTTGGATAAAGCATAGATTCCTTTCTAATTCATGGGGTGTTTGGCTTGGTAGAGATTGATAATGTCCCGTGTAATGACATGACTCACCGTGGAGTTCAGATTGGTATTATGTGGAAAAACCACAGCTACTGCAATCTGAGGATTGTCACTTGGTGCATAGGCAACCACATTGGTATTGATCGCCTGCTCTCCACCATTGACGAAGGTTTCCGCCGTTCCTGTCTTTGCACTGATAGACACCGCCTCACCTGCTGCAATACTGCTTCCTGTCGTAAAGCCGCCGCCTCCATGTACCACTTGATAAAAACCTTGCTGAATCAAGTCCATATCCTCTTGGGAAATGGCAACTTTCCCCATTTCCTTGGTTTCAATTTTAGTAATCAAGTCGCCCAAGCCACCTGTTTCATTATTGCTATAAATTCCTTCAACCAAGCGAGGAGCGACTCGCACACCTCGATTAGCAACTGTCGCAGCATACTGGGCTAACTGCAGTGGAGTATAGTTATCAAACTGACCAAAGGCATTTGTCAAATAGTTAGCAAAAGTAAATTCTTTAGGAGTGAAGCCTTCTGACTCTCCTGGTAAATCAATACCTGTTGACGTTCCAAGGCCGTACTCAGCAAAGGTTGCCCGTAATTTTTTCATAGACGTATCAAGATTGGTTAAATCAATCTTCATATTGTCTGAATAAGGCGTTCCCATCATGTTTAGAGCCAGCTGCACCATATAGGTATTCGAAGAGTATTCCAAGGCTTCAACGGCTGTGATTGGTCGTGCGCCATACTGGGTGAACCATGATGTAATCGGATTGCCACCACCAAAACTGATCGGCTGATCAACCAAAACCTGATTGCCAGAAATGGCGCCGTATTCCCAACCAGCACTCAAAGTAGCTCCTTTGACCACAGACCCTGGAACAAAAACATTGGTAATGCTCCCTAGAGCGTCCGCCTTGATGTCCCCTTTTTCCAAATCATGCTTCATCCCTGCCATCGCAAGAACAGAGCCTGTATTTGGATTCATAGCAACAGCGTAAATCCCTTCGGAATAAGTAGCGTTTCCTGCTGCAATCTCAGAGGTCAAATAGTTTTTCAAAATCTCTTCTACTCCATTTTGAAAATCCAAATCAACACTGAGCTTGATATTCTCTCCTTTTTCTCCTTCAGCAATGGTATCTACACTTTCCAGATCTCCGTTTTTATCCAAATGCACTTCCTTAACCGCACGTTTCCCTTGAAGAGTTTCCTCATAGGTCTTTTCCAAATAACTCGTTCCCACACGGTCATTGAGCGAATAGCCTTTTTTCAAATACTCATCTGCCTCTTCAGCTGGAAGACCTGCTTTCTCACTAGAGACACTGCCAACAATCGATGCAAGGCTCGTGTCTAGGACCTTGCGATCCCAAGACATGGTCACACTAATTCCTGATAATTCCTTGCTATTTGCTGTCAAGCGAGCCACTTGCTCAGGACTTAAACGATCTGTCTCAAGCAGACCTGTCTGGAAATTCGCAACAGCATTCATCTGATTGAAAAGAAAAATCACCTTTTTCTCCTCATCTGAATAATGCAATTGCTGGGGATCCACACTATCCACCGCCGCTTTATAAACTTCACTTTCAGATAATTGGTTCCCATCGGTGTCCAAGCGTTTTTGTTTGGGCAGTTTTTCGACAACTTCCTTATAAACTTTAGGGTCTGCCAAGTAATAATCTACTTCCTGTCGCTCTGTGACATCCGCAGCCGTTACCGTGACAAAAGACAAGAGCTTCTCAGCTAATTCTTTCATATCAGCAGCCGTCATTTTATTGCTACGGGTGAAAGCAACAACCTGCCTGGTCGTATTTTCCACCAAGGGCTTGCCACTAGCATCATAGATCTGACCACGAACCGAACTATGTGTAACCTTAAGCTGACTTGCAGTTGCTAATTTTTTGATATAAAAATCTTTATTAGCCACCTGCATATAACCCAAACGTGCAATTAAAACCCCAAACAAGAGAATCACAATCCCAAAGAGTAGATTTAATCGCTTGGGAATGGATATGCTATCAAACTGACGTTTTTTCTTTGCCATACCTTCCTCATTCTTATTCTCTATCTCTTCTATTTTACCACAAAAACAAAAAAGCGAAGCAGATTTATTTCTTTGTTTCAGAATATACAACATATTTACAGAATCTTACAGTAGCAATCTTTTCTGGAAACAAATCTTTCACAAAATAACACGTGATAATCTGAAGAATGGATTCATAGACAAACAACATCTCAGGCTTTGGAATCCCAAGCAATATTGTACGAAACATATCATCAAGCAATCACAAATCCTGATTTCCCCCTTAACCAAAGAAAATCTTATAAGCTACCCACAGGGTGAATCCTAGAGCGCCTAAGAAAGAACCTATTTCAAACCCTTCATCACCAAGGAAAAGGTAACCGATACAGCCACAGATGAGGGAGATAATCTTGCCTACAAATATCATAATAAACAAGCCTATCATAGCTCCGAGCAAGCCCATGTAAAAGATATAACCAAATAACCAAACAATCATGTCAAAACCTTTCTAGCACTCAATCAGGTACAAGCATCCTAAGATTTTACCATTTTCAATATACTTCTTTCCAGACTTGAAGAATTTCCCTTTGTAGCCTTTTTTTCGTAAGGCTTCGGCGGTATGTCCAGATACAATGATGTTAAATTCTTCTAAGTATTTCAGCACCCCATCACAGTTCTCAAGCTCAAACTGCATAGACTTGATCGGTACTTTATTGATAACAGTATCTTCAATTTTCCCAATCAAGCGCAAAGGATTATAAACTGGAGAGGGTGGAAACGATACCACTTGACAACCTTTACCATCTACAATTTTATAAATGTTAATTGGATGCCCTGTTAGATTGACAAATTTCTTGGGTAGTTGTGTCTCTTGCTGCGTCGCTCTTTGCTCCATCTCTTTTCTCCTTATTGACACTGATTTTCTGCTCTTATCCTTTCTTCTATCTTACCAAATGCTATGGACAGTTTTTGTCCAGGCTTTTAGATTTTTCGTGATTTTTTAGAAAAAAAGAAGTAGAAACAAAAAAGCTGAGCAACTTTTGCCCAGCTTTCTGATGCTATTCTTTTACGATGGAAAGTAGTCCCTCATAGCTATCAACCACATCATAAATAGTCTCATCATCCAATATTCCTGCTTCCTGTAAACTTCTAAAATGAACTCTGGCACAAGCAATCTTGGATTTCTCTGTTTGTTTCAGGTCCATAGTTGACATGCTGCCCTTGGTCTCTGCCACAAAGTAAATGTGCTTGATACTACCTTCCTTGAAGGTCACTGCCCAGTCAGGATTGTACTTACCGAGCGGTGTAGAAATGAAAAATCCAGACGGCAACTTGGTATAGACGCTGACTTCCTCATGCTGCTCCAAGTCCTTTTGGAATTGCTTTTCAATTTTGGAATCTACCTTGGTATAGTTGTAAACATCTTTTTGAGATGACAAAAGGTATTCATCACCAATATTGGCACTCAAACGATTTTCCGTGAAAATATCCATATCATAGACCTCGTCAATCATATGATACTCGATGCACTCAATAATCTGCGTCCCCTTTTCTTGGTCAATCAATTTGGACACATTCAAGATAAAGTCCTCTGGATTCTTTTGAAAAAGAGCAAACTTTTCTGGCTTTATCGCCTGTAAAATTCGTGCCACTGTTTGTCTAATCAAGCCAGTTTTCTCAGTAATTTCACCTAATAAATCATAAGAAATTTGGACAGATGTTGGCTTGACGTATTGATGTTGAACACTATTTTCCGCGACTGTAAAGGAAATGTTCTCCTTTTCAATCTTATCTAGACTAGCCTCCCGAATCTGGTAGCTGATTTCTTTGACATGGAGATGCTGATTGATGGCGTTAACAGCTTTTTCAATCAATTCCTCATCATCAAAAGAGACTTGATAGACTGTCTTGCGATTGATTTTGTTCCAAAGAGCCAGAAATTCTGCCTTTTTGAGATTGGCATGGTTGATTTCATCTGCTAGGGTAATACTGGTCTGGTTACCATTTTCCACCGGATAATTCCGACCGTCATAGACACTATCGAGAATACTTATCACCTGCTCTTCAAAGCCAGCAACTTCTTCTGGTAGCCTCAAGCTATTATTTTCTCTGTCTTGGTAGTAGCTTTCGGTCAAGCTACCATCTTTTTCAAGATAGCCTTCTTTAATCAGGCTAAACTCAAGCTGATGAGCCAAGTCTTTGGTCACTTCCAAGGTATGACCTAGCGCGTTTTCAAGCACGGCATGCCTGATGAAGAGTTCTGTATCAACCTTGTTTGGTCTGTCTGCCAAGGCTTCTTGCAATTCTGCCTGCAAACTCCGTGAGAAGCTCTCATAACTTTCATTGGCAATGACCGTCAGTTGGTTAATCCGATGTACATCACCGCCTAACAGTTCTTCGTCCTGCCGAACCCCTGCTTGATTGACCGCAAGGCGCATACCACGTCCAATCGACTGACGCTTAGCAATCTCAGAACCCGTATGACGCAAGGTACAAATCTGAAAGACATTAGGATTATCCCAGCCCTCTTTTAAAGCCGAGTGAGAGAAGATAAAGCGAACCGGCTCACTAAAGCTAAGCAGACGCTCCTTATCTTTCATAATTAAGTCATAGGCGTCCTTGTCCTCAGAAATCCCTCCCTTGCCCTTGACCTTGGAATCGACAAAAATGGTTTTAGTAGACTTCTTAACCTTATCCACCGAGAAATACCCAGCATGGACTTGACTTGCTCCTTCATGCTCACGTAGATAGTCGCTATAAGGACCCGTCGGATGAGCTTCTAAATAAGCAGCCACCTGCTCGCTGTATTCTTTCTCAAAAATAGCAGCATATTCTCCATTTAAAGGATTGTTTTCTTCATCGTACTGCTTGTACTTAGCGACTTCATCGATGAAAAAGAGCGACAATACCTTGATTCCTTTTGTGAACAGGGATTTTTCCTTTTCTAAATGGGTCTTGATAGTCTCTCTAATCTGCAAAATCCGTAAGTCTTCCTCACTTTGCTCTCCGATGACCTCACCGACATGTAAGAGCCTATCTGCTCCAATCTGAATAGAGTTGCTTCCCTCACGCGCATCAAAATGGCTCAATGTCCAGCCCTTATAGGAAGCGAGCTCGCCTGACTCTGCATAGAGATCAAAGCCGTCTTCCACCGTCTTGATTCGCCGTTTCACCCCTGCCTTGGTCCGCACTTCAAACTCTATCTTGGCCTTTGGAGCGCCTGTCTTTTGTGGAATCAATTCCTGCAAGTACAGGTAGCCCTCTGTCCCTGTCGTGCCAGAAGATTCGACCGTTTTCACGGCAATCTTCTTGACTAACTTTTTATTGTAAGCATCCATGGCATCTAACCGATAGACCATGTCATACTTTTCCTTATGGGTCGCTGAATAGCGAAGTGTAAAGAGCGGTTTGAAATCCTTGAGTCGCTCCTTAGTTTGCTTACCTTCGACCGACTGGGGCTCATCAATGATGAGGATGGGATTCATGCTGGCAATGACATCAATCGGCCGTCTCCAGCGGAAACTCTCCTGCTCCATGTGAATCCGCCTTGCGTCCTTGCCTTTAGCATTAAAGGCTTGAGAGTTGATAATCATGACCTGAATATCAGAGGTATTGGCAAAGGTATCAAGATCCCCCAAGCGACTTGAATCATAGACAAAATAGCGGGGCTTTTTGCCGTACTCCATTTGAAAATGGTCCTGCATGATTTCAAAAGACTTTAGTACACCCTCACGAATAGCGACGCTCGGCACGACAATGATAAACTTGAGCCAGCCGTAGCGTTTGTTTAGCTCCATAATAGTACGGATATAGGTATAGGTCTTTCCTGTCCCTGTCTCCATTTCAATGGAGAAGTTATAAGCAGTCCGTCCGTCAACGATCTCTGTATGGAGTTTTTTAGACGGCTGCAAGCCGTGCATCATCTGGCAAGAACGCAACTGCTCACGAATAGTTGCGCTATCTAGCTCAATTGGATGATTGCGAAAAGCATCCATAGCCAAATCAGACTCATCAGCTGTCAACCCACGACCAGTATCCAACAGATAGCGTAGCCCGTCACGCTTAGACTGCCCTTGGAAAATGGAGGCAATGCTCTCTACCGCATCCAGCTGGAAGCCCTGGTGTTTAAATTGGAGTTTCATTGGTGACCTCCTGTTCTGTAAAAAATTCTATCATTTCTCGTCCAAATGAAGATATTTTTACTTTATCCTTAGATTTTAATTTTTGAACTTTTGCCTGACTCCTGCTTTTTAATGAACGAATCTTTGGTTTTGATGTAGGTTTTAGAAATACTGTTTGAAGCTCTATCACTGCTTCTCTAAGTTCAGACAATGGATCTCTCACTGCCTCCAAATCTTCTCTCAACTCTTTATCTAAATTATTTTCAGCTAATCCAAGTCTATATAAATTTGACCTAATTGCTCTATATTGCTCTGGAGAAATTGTTTTGTCTGGTTCTTCTTCTGGATGCTGATAATAATAAAAAGAGGATTTACTCATATCTACTAATACCTGAATATCCAAATATGTCAATTGCTCTAAAATATCAAAATAAATATAAGAAATATCGACATCAATTTTTGTATGTGACGATAAATTTAAAAACGCGTTTGTAAAATACTGTATTTTTTCTTGCTGTTTTTCTGTAACTGTCTTCTCTAACATATAAAGAAATAGTTTATCTAAATCTCTTTTGACCTCAACAGACATAATATTAAGATTCCTTTGCAAAGCCTCACTATGCTCTTGAAGTTGCTTAATCTGTATTTCTAAATTTTTAATAGCTCGATTCGTCTTATAACTAGAAATTGCATTACCTAAAGCAGGTATAAGTGATAAACCGGAATCTAACATAGTTGTGGATAATACTGACAACCCCTGTTCCTTTATCCAATCACTTCCTGCCGTTATAATCTTATCTAAGAATACTTCTACAAGAGCATCTTCCGCAACTTCTCTTACTTCTTGTGATTTCATATTTTATACCACCTTTAATATGATTATTGATATCTAATTTCAACAATCAATTTTCTTTTAAATTATCTTGCAATTTTTTGACTTGCTCAGAGGAAATATCCATTTTATTATCAAATTCCCATTTCATACATTCTAATAATAAGTTTATAGAAGTAGAAATCCCAATATCTTTTAAAATAGTACCTTCAGACTTCACTGCCAATAAATATATTTCATTAATTCTTACGATAATTTCATATACAGATTTACTAGCTATAAAATATGACTTTTTAAATAATTTTTGAAACTCTACATAGTCTTCTTTTGTAATAAAATACGGCTCATTAGGTAGTTTGATACTTCCAAAGTATGCTGCAATATCAGAATACAACTCCATTCTATTTGAAAACTTATTTTGTTTAACAGAGTCATCATATGCTTTTTTTAATGAATAAAGTGCAACTCCAACAGGGACAATAATCCCAAAAAAATCTAACCAATCACTTGGAGATAATTGTGATAAAAAAGAGCATATAACTTTACTACATTCTTCACTCATCCCCTACACCACCTTTACTGTTGTGTCTGCTGAGAGTTCTTTAAAGATTTGGGCTAGGTTGATTTTCTCGGCGCTGGTTTTAAAGGAACTGTCTTTGAAGATGGCGCGAATTGGTTCTTTTTGGGCAATGGTGCGAATGACGCTGTCTGGTACATGATCCGCAAAGGTCGCAAGGAGGGCTCCTTCTGCCACATCATAGACAGTCACTCCCTCTATCACTTTCTTTTCAATGGTATCTGATAACTCCAAGCCCCAGCTCAGCATGACCTGCAAGAGCAAATCAAGGTCGCTTCGCCCGTCCTTGATGTTTGAGATACTGTCAAAGAGGTCTTGTTGCGTGGTTTCCCCTGGTTTTTTCGCCACATCCTTAAAGTTTGAGCTGTCTAAACGATAAGCCTTAAAGCCTAAATCCAAGTCCTCTGCCTTATCAGGCTGTTCCTCTCGGATTTTTGCGGCTGCACGACGAATCCGCTCCCGTGAAATCTGGTCAATAGTCTCAAAACCTGCTTCTTTGGCAGCGGACTTGTCCGCAACTGCCTCATCCAGTGTACAAAGGATATACTTACGGTTGCCACTGTCCTCAGCATTTAACTGCATAACCGCATCAGCCGTTGTTGCCGAACCAGCGAAGAAGTCGAGGATAAGGGAACTATTATCTGTAGCTATTCTAAGCAAATGATTAATTACTTTTTTAGTCTTAGGAAAGTCAAAATAGGCTTTGTTATCAAATAATATATTTAATTCATTTTTTCCATTTGATGTATCAATGTCAATATAATTAGTAAATAATTGAGCCTTTTCACCAGATAAGTCTATTCTTTCTTTTTGATAGAAATAATAACCATCGTCTTCTTTCATAAACATTAATTCGGTTTTATACTCATTTAAGAATTTATCTGCACCCCAACGCCACACTCGTTGGTTCAAATATTTATTATTAAATTTTGGTATTACTCTAATATAGCCTTGGTCTATCAACTTTTGACCTTCTTCAGTAATACCAATGGAATAACTATCTTCTTCAATAATCTTTTCATCAATAATTTTAGCAACTTCCGTATCTGGATTATAGTAAATACTGTAAGCTAAATTTGGTCGATTATTAATATGAAAAGCTGCTGTTCCATTATGCAAAGGATAACCTTTTTTATATCTAGAGATATCATCTTCATATTCATATTTTGATTCATCCATTTTAACCATATTAGAGTTAATTCGTACTAAATCAATATCTTTAGAATAAAGCAATATATTTTCATAAGTATTTTTCACATACTTGTCCATTTGCCGACCTTTTTTATTATTATGCCAACAAATATTTGTTACAAAATTCTCCTCCCCAAAAATCTCATCGCAGAGGGCTTTGAGGTTGGCTTGTTCGTTATCGTCAATGGAGATAAAGATGACACCACTATCCTTGAGGAGGTTTCTTGCGAGGCGGAGCCTTGGGTACATCATATTGAGCCAGTCCGAGTGGTAGCGGGCTGAGCTTTTTTCATTTTTCGTAAGACCGACGACTTGGCGCCCTTCCTCATCGAGCAGCCCCATATCATCATCTAGTTCTTCTTTTGTCTTTTGGAACTTATCCGAATAGACAAAGTCCTTACCTGTATTATAAGGCGGGTCAATGTAAATCATATCAATCTTACCGAGGTAAGATTCCTGCAGGATTTTTAGGACTTCCAGATTGTCCCCAGTGATAAAGACATTTTCACTTTTTTCAAAATCAACACTTTCCTCAAGATCGGCTCGTAAAGTCTTGGTTGTGGGGCGACCAGCTTCTGCCATGGCAGCACGCTTGCCGACCCAGGTAAACTCATAGGTCTCTCGCCCTTCCGTTATATCGTGGGAGAGTAAATCCTTGAGCTTTTCAAAGTTGATCGCTTTTTCTAAGCGACCCTGTTCATCACGACGTTCAGTCAGAACCTCAGGAAAAAGTTGACCGATTTTGTCGATATACTGGGAAGTTAGGTCTGGACTTTTAAGGTCTAAGCGGTTGACCTCCCCCCCCCCTGCATTTTTAAGCATGTTTTCGTGTAACATCTTATTCTCCTTTTATTTCTTTGATTTGTGTCAGTAGGGTTTTGTATGCTTTTCTTAGTTCCATGGCTTTCTTAGTTGATTTTTCTTGGAACATTTTCTTTTTTAGACTATTTGCTTCTTTTTCAAGTTTTGCGAGTTGTTCTGTCTTGTCAATCGCTTCTTTGAGATTATCCACATTTGGTGCAATCAGCTCACTTTGTCCGACATCCTTGACAAGATTGTCATAGACTTCGTCGAGGTTATTCCCCTCAAAATAGAGGCTCACATCGTCTGAACTGGCAAAGGTTTTCAGAATCTTAAAGACTCGTCCGTCGATTTCATGGCTAAGCCCCTCCTTGTAGTGAACGAGGAGCTCTTCTCGAGCATCGGGATAAACAAGAACAAAGATTGGATAGAACTTCACGCGCATATCAAACTGGGCAAGAAGCTCTTTATCAAGCTTATCTGTCAATAGCTCTACACGCATGACTACCAACTGCTGAACAGTCGTCCCTGCTGGAATATTGGTCGTCCGTGTGTCAATCGTATGGGTGATTGTCAGTCTTGCAATCTGACGGCGCAAGTCCTGCTTGTCCTTGGTTGATAAACTCAAGCGTTCAAAAAAGGTACTATTGCCTCGTTTGTGGGGCTCATAAACCACTTGCTTTTTGGGGATCTTGGTCCGCTCTGGTAGGCTAATCATCAGCTGTCTCCTTTCATGACGATAAAGAAGCAGATTAACTCAAAGTCATCCATGCCCTCGATTCCCTTGCCAAAGTCTAGCTGACCAGCATCAAAAAGCGTATCAATAAAAGATGTTTCATCGCTTTCCATTAACTGCTCAATCGCTCCTTGTAAGAGATCCGAATAAAAGGTCATCTCTTGACCGTCATTAGTCAATCGCTTAAAGAGCTGAACAAGTGCTTCATCTGGCTGCTCTTTACCTTTACAAAGCAGGCGCATGGTTTCAAGCATAGTCTTAGTTTCTGAGATAGGAATGACGCTTTGACCAGCTTCTCCCATATAGACCAAATAGTAAGGATGTAGGCGATTCTTTTGACTGAGTCCTTTGGTTTCTGCGACATTTTTCAAGAGGAAAATAGCTCCTGCTGGGTGCTGATCCGTGGCTTTTACTACCGTCTGCAAGCCCTTTGGCGCTCGCTCAAGCTCAGGGTGCTCTTTCAGATAACGCATCATATCCATGCGGTATTCTTCAAAGCCTAAGTCCATGATAGAAATCCCTTCACTCATATCTTCCAAGTCTACGACTTCTTCTTTCAAGCGTTCCAGCTGTTTCTTGCGGTAGTTTGCCTCGTCTTGCTCCTCGCTCGATAGGATGTTATCATCTCCTGTCGAGGTAAGAACCGAAATCTTCATCCGTGTTTCCACGCGCGACTTGAGATTGATGTACTCGTCCAACTCGATGTTGGGCCAAAAGTTCACTAGCTGAATGTACTGGTTTTTACTACCAATCCGGTCCACCCGACCAAAACGCTGGATAATGCGGACAGGATTCCAGTGAATATCATAGTTAACGAGCATATCCGCATCCTGCAAGTTCTGACCTTCTGAAATCACATCTGTCGCAATCAAGATATCAATTTCTCCTTCATCGTCTGGGAAGAGAACATCTTTTGACTTGGAAATTGGTGAAAAATAGGTCAAGAGGGAATTGAGATCCTTGTGCTTGGTCGGCAAGGTCGTCGCAAATCCTGACGCTCCTGAAATCTGAGCGGTGTGAAGACCGTAGTTTTCATAGACATAACGACTAACATGCTGGTAGAGATATTGGGTCGTCGTCGCAAAGGCACTAAAGATGATGATTTTCTTATTGCCCTTGTTGATTGGATGTTTGATTTTCTCATCAATCACTTTATAGAGACCTTGGAGTTTGGCATCATTTTCAGGAGAAATCCGCTCGACGAGACGTTCCATATCTGTCAAGATTTCAAAATCAGCTGTCAAATCATCTTTCCAGCGCAGATAATCTACATCTTGGAGAGAGATTTGCATTTTTTTACCAACAAAGTAGTCGGTATTGCTGTCTTCCATATCAAAATCAGCTTCATCTGGGCTAAATTCTTCGATGACTCCTTGACCACCAGACTGTTCAAACTGCTCAATCGCCTTGAGGGTCTTTTCAATGTAGGCTTTAACCACATCTAAAAGCGTATAGCGAAAGGCTTCTACTGAACTTTCCAAACGCTTCAAGAGGTTGATCATCATGAGCTTTTGCACACCGCGCTCACGTCCCATCTGCGTAAGATTTGATCCCTTACCTCCAGACTTATCATACTTGGCAAGCTTGGAGGGATGAATGTAAAAACTTGGCTGATATATCATGAGATTGAGACGAGAAAGCAGGTTGTAAATCTCTTTGTAGGTCACCATATCCTCTTGAACCGTCAAGTTTGGATAGTAATTTTGTGGTTTAAGACGGGTTGGGAAATCTCCTATCGCCTTCTTATCGTAAAACTCTCTGATATGTTTACGGCTTCTAGCAATGGTCACACTGTCCAAGACCTTGAAGAAGTCAAAGTCTAACCGTTCCAACAACCGTGCTGTTGTCCGCTCCTCAGCTGGCAATTCTGCCCATTTATTGTACTCGGTCTGCGCTAGGCGGAAAATATCATTGATAGAGGTCTTGGTATCAAGCTTATCATCCATTTTTTCCGCATCTCCCTCATAGGCGAGAGCAATCTGATTTTTCAAATCATTAAAGCGATTATTGACGGGGGTTGCTGACAGCATGAGGACCTTGGTCGGCACACCTTGTTTGATAATCCGATTCATCAAACGATTGTAGCGGTTTTCTCGCCCGTCATCTTGATTATCATTGCCCCCATTGCGAAAATTATGCGACTCGTCAATGACCACCAAATCATAGGTATCCCAACGATTGAGGGCCAGGTCAATTCCATTTGATGTTCCCTTATCCCTGCTCAAATCCGTATGGTACAAGACATCGTACTGCAAATAGCGGTCATAAATCGGATTGTTCTTGTAATCATGACGATACATGTTCCAGTTATTTTCCAACTTTTTCGGACAAAGGACCAAGATTCGCTTACCACGATAGGCATAGTAGGTCATGACAGCTAGCGCTGTAAAGGTTTTTCCTAGGCCGACCGAATCTGCTAGGATACAGCCGTTATACTTTTCCAATTTTGAAATGAGCGAGACAACGGCATCTTTTTGGAAGTCATATAAAAGATTCCAGACTTTACTTTCACGGTATTTTACATCCTCATTTGGCAAATGATCTTCTTGAATATCTTCTAGGAATTCACTAAAGACATTGTAGAGCATGACATAGTAGAGAAATTCTGGCGTCTGCTCCTTGTAGGCAAGACTGAGATTGTCCAAAATCTCCTCTGTCACATCGCGAAAATACTCGTCGCTTCGCCAATAATCATCAAACTCTTGTAAGTAGGCTTGACTGTGCGGTGCTTGATAGAGATTGCGTCTGGTCTGAAAAAGCGACGGCTCATAACCCAACTCTTTTAAGTCAAAGTTTTTCAAGCGATCAATGGCGTAGGTTTCAGTACCTGCTTCAATCCGAATACCGTCATTGATTTCCTCTTCTACATTGATTGACTTAAACTGAACCTTGCGCTTAACCCAGTCTGCACACTCTCGGGCTAGAGCTTTCTGAGTTAGCTCGTTCATCAGTTTCAACTCATATTCTGCTCCAAAGACGGAATTTTCCCGCTTTTTCTTTGGGATGGCATACTCTCGAAATTCTTTCTTAGCACCGTCCGTAACAAAAGTTGGATTGGTAAAAATGAACCGTAATTCCTCTATTTGCTCTAGTTCTTCTTTCAAAGCCTTGTAAGCAAACATAGAAAAGGTCGCAGCAGCAATCTTGATTCGGCTATTGGGTAGAATGACCTTTTTTAGCTCATCACCCAATCGAATGGCTCGATTATCAATTTCCAAATCCTCACCTCCTAAATCGAATATTGATACCTCCATTTTACCAAAAAATATAGCGAATGAATATATCTATGTCAATTTCTAGTATAGCAAAAAGGGGGAGACAAAATTTGTCCACCCTGATATCTTTTTTCTTATTTTTTATCTGAACAATCTCAGTGAAATTCCCAAAACAAAGGATATAGTTAAAAAAGGTATTCCATCCTTTTCCACAGAGAAAGAAGCGATAGACGACAGGATTTTTCTTTAATGAGCCTATGAAAAACTTGTTGCTAGTTGCCGACAACTATTGTGGATTATAATACCGTAGCTTGTGGAAAAATCCAGCAGTCTGATAAGCACTCTGAACTGTTAGAAAGCATCTATCACGACTTTTTCTGCCTTGTCTCACCTTGATTGAGAAAAAGAAACTCACCTGCTCTATAAGCATTACACGCCTAAACTCGAAAAACTACTCCACTAAAAAATCCGCTGAGGGCATCTCAGCGGATTCTTTCTTGCAATAAATGGACTTTCCAATCTTCATTTCTTATCGCCAAAAGAAGCTTCTCCATCATCTGCCCAGTATTCGTCCAGCTCCACAATCACATCATTTTCTAGCTTTAGGAAGCTAACGGTATTGACAGAAAAGAACTTATCCACAGGAAAGACACGAGTCATAGGGATAATCGTGCCACCCATTTCTTTCACGCGCTTGTTTTCCCTATCCCAATCCCCAGGATAATCACAATTCGCTTGAGTGGACTTATCCACAGGAAAAACATTCATTGGTGCAGCGTCAACGAATAATAGCATCTTTAGAGAAAAAAGTTCTGAGAGCTTCCTCATCTTGCGTTAGCACAGATGTGATAAATTCTTGGATATCCATATTCTAATCTCGATACGACAGGGAATTTTCAGATTTATTATAGAACTCGTTGCCCTTTCTTACAAGTGAAATCCTCTTTTTCTCATCATTCTTTTAAACTCCCGAACGACTAATTTGGTCTGCTGGTAATTGGATAGCCCTTTTTCGGCATACAGACCTTCTCGGTTAAAATAGCTGCGCTCGTAATCAGCTACCGTCTTACCACTGCGATTGGGAGCCCGAAATCCCTTGGTCGCTCGGTCGCGAAAGGCAGGATCATGGGGCCCAACAGTATCTACATCCAAGTCCCAATGGCGTTTTCCTGCTTTTCCGTAGTTGAAGCTGGCTCCATTGACAATGCCAATCTCGGTGACCTCTTGTGCATCCATTTCATTGAGAAAATTGCCCCGACTGTCGAGGATAAACTCCGTATGAAAATGGAGCAAAATCTTGATATTAAAGGAAGGATAGCCTGACGGATAGAATTTTTGCCCCTTGTCAAACTTGAGCTTGTTGTGAAGCCGGGCTGAAGTGCCAATCGTGTAATCTTTTTTCCAGCGCCACCAAGGATAGGTCTTTCTGAGATAGCGGGCAAGAGCCTGACTGTCCGTCTCCCCAGCCTGTTTAAACTGCAGGCGCACATACTCTGCCTGCTGGCTGGAAATGACATAGCGAAGCTGGTGGAGTTGCCGTGCCAGCAAGTCTTTTTCCGCCATGGTCTGCTGTAGAAAGGCTTGGTCCACGACATCGGAAAGCTCCCACCAGAAAGGATCATGGGGTGCAAGGTCTGGATGAAAGCGTGCAACGAGTGCTTGGTTTTCAGCCAATTCTCCTGAGACATCTTCTGGCATACCGACACTCGTCACCAAGACTTGCAAGAGCTGCCGAGGCGTTTTAGACATTTTTTCCAGCCGCCAAAGCTCACGAAATAAGCTAGATCCCACTCGACTGTCATGTAGGTTTAATCGTCTCTCTACTATCCTCGCTAATGTCTCATCCGACCAGCCTTGCTCTTTTAAGGCTAGCACCTGCCCTGCTACACGATAGCGTTCTGCTAGTCCTGTCTGACTAAAAGACCAGCTTCCTTTGGTTAGAAGCCTCCACATGATGTCCTCCTTTCCCCTTTATAAAAGATAGGGGAGTGAGGCAGAAGCCGTGATTTCGCTGAAATCAACTTCTGTCCCACTCCCTATTTTCTATCCTACAAAAGCTGTTGCTCTTTAAGCGTCTTTTTTCGCACGAGAGTAGTTGGCGATGTCAGCAAGGATTTGCTCGGTGAAGTCAGAAAGGCTAACAGTTTGTGTTTCCTTGTGTCCATAGCGACGGACGTTGACCGCGCGGTCTTCCATTTCCTTGTCTCCGACGATCAATTGATATGGAATCTTGCTGGTTTGACTTTGGCGAATCTTATACTGCATTTTTTCATTGCGCTCATCGACAACGGCACGTACACCACGGTTTTGCAATTCTTTGGCTACTTCCCAAGCGTAGTCCACATGTTTCTCATTTGAAACTGGGATAAGGGTTACTTGGGTTGGTGCAAGCCAGGTTGGGAAGGCACCCTTGTAAGTTTCAATCAGGATAGCAGTAAAGCGTTCCATGGTTGAAATCACTCCACGGTGAATCATAACTGGACGGTGTTCTTCCCCGTCAGCCCCGATATAATGAAGGTCAAAGCGCTCTGGAAGCAAGAAATCAAGCTGAATGGTTGAAAGAGTTTCTTCATTTCCAAGAGCTGTTTTCACCTGAATATCCAATTTCGGACCATAGAAGGCTGCTTCTCCTTCTGCCTCAAAGTAATCCAAGTCCATGTCATCCATGGCTGCCTTCAGCATGGCTTGGGCATTTTCCCACATCTCGTCATTGTCGTAATATTTATGCTTATCTTCTGGGTCACGATAAGATAGACGGAAGCGATAATCTGTCAAGTTGAAATCTTCATAAACATCGATAATCAACTGAAGCGCACGTTTGAATTCTTCTTGGATTTGTTCTGGAGCAACGAAGATATGACCGTCATTCAAGGTCATTTCACGCACACGTTGGAGACCTGAAAGGGCACCTGATTTTTCATAACGGTGCATCATACCGAGCTCTGCAATACGAACTGGCAATTCACGGTAGGAACGTACATGGTTTTTATAGACCTGAATGTGGTGCGGACAGTTCATTGGGCGAAGGACGAATTCTTCCCCGTCTCCCATATCCATTGGTGGGAACATGTCTTCATGGTAGTGCTCCCAGTGACCAGAAGTCTTGTAAAGCTCAACAGAAGCAAGCGGTGGAGTGTAGACGTGTTGGTAACCAGACGCCAATTCCTTATCGGTAATGTAGCGCTCCAAGGTACGACGGATTGTCGCTCCGTTTGGCAACCAGAATGGTAGACCTTGTCCCACTTCTTGGCTAATCATGAACAAATCAAGCTCTTTACCAAGCTTACGGTGGTCACGTTCTTTGGCTTCTTCTCTCATTTGAATGTAGTTTTTCAAATCTTTTTTGTCAAACCAAGCTGTACCATAAACCCGTTGCATCATGGCATTGTCGCTATTTCCACGCCAGTAAGCACCTGCCACATTGAGCAATTGGAAGACCTGAATGCGACCTGTTGACGGCACATGAGGGCCACGGCAGAGGTCAACATATTCACCTTGACGGTAAATGGTCAAACCACCCTCGTCCTCAGAATGCTCTTCAATCAACTCCAATTTGTAAGGATCGTTTTTGAAAATCTCACGCGCCTCATCTTTTGACACTTCCTCACGGATGCTTGGGAAATTCTCTTTAACGATTTTTCTCATCTCTTCTTCAATGGCTGCCAAATCTTCATTTGAAATCTGACCTGCTTCATTGTCGGTGTCATAGTAGAAACCATCTTGAATGGCAGGACCAACTCCCAAGTGAATGTCTGGGAAATGGCGGCGAGCCGCTTGCGCAAACAAGTGGGCAGCTGAGTGGCGCAAGATGTCAAGCGCATCCTCATGGTCTGGAGTGACAATCTCAAGTGAGCCGTCCTCCGTAATCGCACGAGTGGTATCAATCAATTTGCCGTTCAATTTACCAGCAAGGGCCTTTTTAGCAAGAGAATTGCTGATAGATTGTGCAATGTCAAAAGTCGTTACACCAGATTCAAATTCGCGTACAGCGCCGTCTGGGAAGGTAATTTTAATCATATAGTTCTCCTTATTTCTTTATAGTCATTCAGTTTTACCTTATTACATTGTTTAGTCATAAAGCAAAACTGAACGACTATATTTATAAATTTTATACTCTCTAAACATTCAGAGATTGAATGTGACGAATCTTAGTCCAAGTCGTCAGGTGCCTGACCGTCGTGAGCCTGCCATACACATTCTCCAAGGGACAGATCCGTAAAGCGAGCGGTGAAGAATGAATCCTCTGGGCTACAAGCGTAGATGCCAAAGGAAATCGTGCCCGCGGCGGCTGAGGCGGTACCACATTTCTTTGATGCTAGCCGCAATCTCAGTCGTTGCCCAGTCGGAGTAGCCATGATTGGTCACGACACTACCCAAGTGCTGAATGGTCTCATTTTCATACTCAATCGAAGCCTTGAGCCAGTTTTCACTGTCCAGATAGACTACGACCCCGCACTGGTCAAAGCGGTGCTTGCTGTCAAACATCGTCTTAACCACAAAGGAAAAGTATTCCTCATCGGTCTCCATTTGAAGGACAGGGGCGTTGTCATTGCGGAAATGATAATAGGTCCGCTGCCAGAGGTCTGTATGCGGAAGCGTTGTGATGGTAATTTCCTCATCCGACAGACTGTAAGCCGCGGGCTCCCGCGTCCATTTGAGGTTGTCAGCTACAAAAGTTGTTGTCATCATCTGCTCCTTTCCTTGATATGCCAAAACGGTTTTCTTTATCAGACAAGAATCTTTCTAGTTCTGCTTCAAGATCGACGTTCAAACGCTCGGATAGCTCCACTAACCACCAGATATTTTCAACCAGTTTTTGCTCCAAGCTATAGGGCGTTTCATCGTAGTAACGTCCTTGCTTGGTCATGACAAGGCGGTTGAGATTACCAATATCGTTTGACAAGCCTAGCAAATCCTCTTCAATCGTCCACTCACTACCGTGGTGCTTGATTTCCAAATCCCGATAGGTTTTCCGAATGGCAGAGCTACGCTCCAGTAATTCCCGAATGGTCATGTCGTCTCCTTTTCTATCAAGAGAGAAGAAAGCTATTTTTTCTTTTCGATAAGCACCCCCAGCGTCAACCCCATAGCAAATAAGATTGACAAGGCAAAGTCGTCCTATAGAACCATACCGACTACCCCAAGGAGTAGACCTGCAATCACACCTTCTATGATATAGGTTTCTGGCTCCTTCATAGCTCCTCCTGAAACACAAAAAAGACGCCCTAAAAAGGACGTCGCAACGTGGTTCCACCTTCATTCGTGCCTGCCTTATTCAGCTAGGGCAAACACCTCGAATTAGCTATATCGTAGCAACCGTTTTATGTTTTCATAAAAAATGAAAGAGGAGTATCTCATCAGGCTTTTTATGCGTTTGCAGCAACCACGCACTCTCTTGAAAAAAGTTCCTAACAGACTTGTCTCTGATTGTTATTATAGCACCTTTAAGTAAAATTTCAAGTATTTTGATGATTTTTTCAGTGTCTTTTTCGCAAGCGATATATCAGATGTCCAACACCAACTCCCAAAAGAGAAAATAAGCTATACATGATTTGATACAGAAAAATCCATTCTCCCAAAGCAATAAGAGTCAACGGAAATAAAAGAAAGACATACAAGGGATAGCGAATCTTAAAGCCATACAGCACACCATAAACCAAACTTACTAGAAAGACAACCGCTGGAATATAGACAAGTATCTGATTGACATAAAGAGCTTTTCGTACCAATTCATCGCTACTGAGATAGGGAATTAGAAATTGAAATCCTCCATAAATAAAGGATACCAAGAGTAAAAATAAACCATCTCGTTTTAGAAAATTCATGAGCCTACCTCCTATATATTCCTTATTTTATCATATCTTATTTTTATAGCCATTTCGTTTTAACTTATTACGTCGTTAACTCGTCTTGCCTAACCTAAGTTATGCCTGCAACTCGTTGCCTCGTACTAAATCAAAACTAAACAACTATACTATATTGAAAACGTTTTATATAAAAAACTGAGCATCTTTTGCTCAGTTTTCTCCACTTCCTTATCGTAGATATTTCTTAATTTGCTTGATTTGCTTTTTAGATGCTCGAAATATGCGGACCGAGCCATTGACTGGCATGGCAATCGCCTTGGTTGGCAGATAAACCATGGATTTCGCCATTCTCTTGGTCATGGATTCCTCAGGGTGCAACTCATTGTGAAAGTCTTTGGAAATAGTAGCATCCAAGTAAAATTCATAGACTCGCTTGCCAAAATTCTCAGCTGAAATCTCGTAGAGTTTCTGATTGAGTTTTTCCGTCTCCATATCTGGAGTAGCCAGCATAGCTTCTAAAATCGCCCCAGCCAAATCCCGTTCCACATAATAAAGCGTGCCAAACATCGGATCGTCAATGACATTATCCAAATAGGGATTGCCATGCGCGATAATCGGTGTGCCACTTGCTAGACTTTCAAGATAAGTCAAGCCCTGTGTTTCACTGGTTGAAGCAGATACAAAAAAGTCTGCTGCCTTATAGTAAAGCGCTGTTTCGCTCGGCGCAATCATGCCTGTAAAGATAACCTTATCCTCAATCCCTAGCTGTCTTGCCTGCTCTTTTAAATCCGCCGCATACGGACCATCTCCTGCCACCACCAAGCATACATCTTCTTGCTCTTTTAAGACCATAGGCAGAGCTTTAAGCACAGCTTGAATATTTTTCTCATAAGAAATTCGTGACAGGCTTAGGAGCATCGTCGTTTGATCACGAATGCCCAATCTCTCCCTGAGCTGCGCAATGTGCTCAGGCGAAATCTCTGGTCGCTCAAACTTGGCTAGCTCAATCCCTGTCGGAATGACCCGTTTTTCTGCCTTAATCTTGTAATTGACTAATAAATCATAAACAATTTCACTCGGACAAATCACCCCATCAAGCTCGCTCATAAAGCCACGCGCCATATACTTCACCATACTTGGACGAATCAAGACGCCTTTTGCAATATAATGCACATAATCCTCATACTGGGTGTGATAGGTATGTACGACCGGAATCCGCAGTTCTTTGGCAATCCAAATTCCTAGTAATCCCAAGGCAAACTCGGTCTGCGTATGAATAATATCTAGCTGATATTGGCGTGCAATCTCCAAGGCTTTTGAAAAGCCTCGATAAGCCACACGCCGATCTTTAAATGCAAAAAATGGGACACTTGGAATCCGAATAATCTGCCAATCCTCATAGCGATTGACATCCTTATCTGTCGTCGTAAAGATAAAAACCGTGTGCCCTAGCTTTTCTAACTCCGTTTTAAGCGTGCGGATACTGGTAGCCACCCCTGATACTTGGGGGAAATAGGTATCCGTAAAAAGACCAATTCGCATCTACATCTCCAATACTGTTTTGTAAGCCTCCACCAACTGATAGGCAACATCATCAATGGATCTACTTTGGGCGACTTTGTAACCCGCCTCTCTCTTATCAACTTTACCCTCTAAAATCTTGTAAAGAGACTCCACAAAATCATCAACCGTCTTTCCTAGCTCGGCAGAATTCTCATCAATCCAGCCCCCATAAACGGGAATATCACGTAGAACCACATGTTGGTAACTAGCAAGGGCTTCTAAGACCACGATACCTTCTGTCTCCTCATAAGAGGGGAAGAAAAAGGCATCACTACCACTCATGGCTCCTTCAAAAACAGCCCCCTTAAAATACCCTGGAAACTCCACATTTTCAGGATGATTAAAGAGCACCAAATCACGAATTTTCCGTGGAATGATGAGCTTATTGATGCTCCCCAGCCAGATAAAACGCACATCTGGCATTCGTTTGGCTACTTCGACAAAATCCTCAATCCCTTTTCGTTTGAAATAAAGCCCTGCACAGACAACAACCTTATCCCCCTCTTTGATGCCAAAGTGTTTTTTGAACACTTCTTCTTTTCGAGGATCTTTTTGGTATTTTTTGAGGTCAATCCCATTTGATACCGCAACGATCGGCGTCGTCACCCCGTAACCTTGAATCAAGCGCTTGGAGTATTCAGACGGTGTAATGATAAAATCCGCCTTTTGATACATATGAGTCAGATATTTCCCAAATAAAGAAGCAAAAAAGTTAGACCCGATAAAGGAATTTTGAAAATCTTCCTTGGTCGAGTGTCCATGCATAATGACCTTTTTTCCCTTCTTTTTTGCCTTGTGGAGGAGCCGCAGGCTCCCTGGACCATAGGTATTGATATGCACCACATCATAGTCTCCCAACGGATCTGTGGTGTAGGGAATCCCTGCCAAATCAAGAGCTTTCATTTGATGATGAAGGGCACGACCAATCCCTGATTTCTCAAGCACAGCCTTGCCTTCTAAATAGAGTAACACTTTCATAGCTCTATTATACCGAAAATTCATCAAAAATAAAAGAAAGGGCTGAGATTTCCCGGCTCTATAATTTCTGTAGTGGGTAACTTCCACTGAAGAGATTATAGGGCTTTTTCAGTGTCTTGAATTTACAATATAAGTGCACAATAAAAACTCATAAGATTTTTTCTAGTAAAATAAAACTGAACAAACATCTTACGAAAGGAAATCTTATGAGCTACCATCATTTTACCATAGATGAACGAGAAAGTATTCTGATTTATCGTACTAAAGGGATGACCTTTTCTCAAATAGCACGACTATTACATCGGCACCCCTCAAGTATTAGCCGTGAATTAAAACGTCATTCAAAACAAGGCAACTATTCGCCTAGTAGGGCACAAACAGCTTATCATCTCGCTAAATCGCATTGTGGGCGAAAAAGGAAATTAGAAATAGACACTGAACTCAGTCAGACCGTCAAGCATCTTTTTCTTGAGTGTCAATGGTCGCCAGAAGAAATTGAGGGGCGATTACGTTTAGAACGAGAAAGACCCGTCATTAGTTATCAAACCATTTATAGAGCTATCTATCGCGGTCACTTTGACGACACGCCTCTTTCACATGGTGCTCGTGGGGTTGTTCGCAAACTTCGTCACCATGGTAAAACACGCCATACACAATCCCATGTGGAAAAGCGAGGAAAAATTCCTATTTCTCATACCATTCATGAGAGACCAACAGCAGCTAATGAACGCTCGAGAATAGGTGATTGGGAAGCCGATACTGTTGCTGGAAAGACTGGAAAAGCTTGCCTAGTAACACTCACTGATAGGCATTCCCGCTTCCTCAAAATTCAGAAAGTAGCTGTCAAGAAAAGTAAATTGGTTATAGAAGCCATGGTAAATATGTTAGAGTCCCTACCAAAAGAAACAGTGACTCCTGATAGAGGTAAGGAATTCTCAGGACATCCTGAACTCACCGAGAAACTAAATGTCGAAGTCTATTTTCCTGATCCTCATGCTCCTTGGCAACGAGGAACAAACGAGAATACAAATGGCTTATTGCGAGAGTATTTTCCAAAAGGAAGTGACTTAACAGAGGTAGAACACTTGATCATTCAGGAATGGGAAGATAAATTAAACAACAGACCACGAAAATGTCTAAACTGGAAAACACCTTATGAAATTTTTTATGGGATAAATGTGCACTTAATTTGACAATTCGCCGTAGAAAAAAAGTCCCATATAATCTATAATGAAAAGCGACGAAACTCACATTAGAAAGAATCATATGGAACGACTTAATAATACCACAAATCTTATCGGAATAAAAGATAAAAATATCACCATCACTTCTGCTTACAAGTCTAAATCCCATATCCTCATTCAAGCAACCTTAGATTATCCTGCTCCTCCTTGTCCTCACTGCCAAGGAAAGATGATAAAATATGACTTCCAACGAGAATCCTCTATTCCTATGCTTGATATTCAAGGATTTCCTACTCTTCTAAAACTGAGAAAACGCCGCTTTAAATGCAAGTGTTGTCTACGTGTATCCGTTTCTCAAACGCCTCTCGTCAAGAAACATCATCAAATTTCTCAACCTATCTGGGATAAAATCACTCAACTACATACGGAAAAACTAACGAACTCCGATATTGCTAGAAGACTTCATATCTCTGTCTCTGTGGTACAGAGAAAACTGAATCAATTCTCCTTCAAGGAACAGTTCTCACAATTACCTAAAATCCTCTCGTGGGATGAATTCTCTCGAAATAAGGGAAAGCTGGCATTTATCGCTCAGGATTTTCAGACCAAAAAGATTATCACTATTCTTGAGAATAATCGGCAAACAACCATTAAAAACTACTTCCTCAAATACACGAGAGAGATGAGGGAAAACGTCAAAGTCGTAACTATGGATATGGCTGGAAACTACATCCCCATCATTAACTTCTTATTCCCGAAAGCAAAGATTGTCCTGGATCGTTTCCATATTATGCAGCACCTGAGCAGAGCTATGATGTCCACGCGAATTGCCATTATGAAGAACTGTAACAAGGGTTCTCTTCCTTATCGTGCTATGAAACATCATTGGAGAATCCTCCAAAAGGACAGCCGAAAACTCTCTAACAAACTCTTTTATTCTCGAACCTTTAGACAAACCTTAACCCCTAGAGAAGTGGTTCAAAAGACCTTAGACTTGTCAGAGGAACTAAGGCACTATTATAACCTGTATCAACTCTTGCTTTTCCATTTTCAGGAGAAGAACAGCGAGGCATTCTTCGGACTGATAGAAGACTATTTACCTACTGTGAATTCTACTTTCAAAACAGTCTTTACAACCTTTCTCAAATACAGACAATACATTACCAATGCAATTGAATTACCTTATTCAAACGCTAAGCTAGAAGCTACTAACAAACTTATCAAAGACATCAAACGACAAGCTTTTGGTTTTAAAAACTTTAAAAACTTCAAAGCTAAAATTCTCATCGCTTTAAACATACAAAAAGAGAGAACCAACCTGATTCTCTCTCGTATGGGGTAATACTTCACCCACTACAGTTGACAAAGTGCCGATTTCCCCTCAAAGCCCTGATGTTCTTATTTTTTAGTGGATTTACGCTCGACAATGCTGTGAGCAAGCAGAACCTCGCGCTCTTCCAACTCTTCCTTGTGCATAATCTTTGTCAGCATCCGCATACTAATCGCTCCCAAATCATACAAAGGTTGACCGATCGTCGTCATATTTGGACGCGTGAAGCGTGACACTTGCGTATCGTCACTCGTGATAATTTCAAAATCTTCTGGAATGTTGACACCATGGTCAGACAAGCCGTTTAAGAGTCCTGCTGCCAGCTCATCACCTGTAACAAAGGCTGCTGTTGCCTTTGAAGCAATCACGCGCTCTGCTAGCTGGTAGCCATCATCATAGCTATACTTGGACTCAAAAACCAAACCTTCGCTATAGGTCAATTTTTCCTTTTTCAAGGCCGCTTTATAGCCTGACAAGCGAATCTTGCCATTGATGTCATCCACCAAAGGTCCAGATACAAAAGCAATCTTCTCATTGCGCTCTGCCAACATACTTACCGCATCAATCGTTGCTTGCTTGTAGTCAATATTGACACTTGGTAATTGATGTTCGATATCTACCGTCCCTGCAAGAACCACTGGTGTGCGTGAACGAGAAAATTCAGAACGAATCTTATCGCTCAAATGATAGCCCATAAAAATGATGCCATCCACCTGCTTTGAAAAGAGGGTGTTGACCACAGAGACTTCCTTATCATCGTCCTCATCGCTATTTGCAAGGACAATATTATACTTATACATCTCAGCAATATCATCAATTCCTTTAGCAAGGGTTGAGAAATAACTGCTAATGATATTTGGAATCACAACGCCGACAGTTGTCGTTTTCTTACTTGCGAGGCCACGCGCCACCGCATTCGGTCGATAATCCAAGCGATCAATGACTTCCAAGACTTTCTTACGTGTGTTTTCCTTCACATTTTTATTTCCATTGACAACACGACTGACCGTTGCCATGGAAACTCCTGCTTCACGGGCGACATCGTAAATCGTTACTGTATCGTCTGTATTCATTTCGTTTCCTTTCTTTTTTATTCATGAAAATACCGTTTTCACATTCCTACCACAACCATTTTACCATGGATTGGAAACACTTTCAAGCATTTTAGTGTTTTTTAGAAAAAAAGTAATAAAAACGAAAATATTTGGAAAATAATAAGAAAACGGCAGAAACAAAGTAAGGCTCCCTACTAGAGAGTAGAAAATCTAGCAGAGCTAAAGCTAATGGTAAGGACTGGCTTGGGCTTACTTACCTTACTTGTGCAACGTTCAATTTTTTATAGTGATAGAAAGATAGGTTTCTAGCTTCTTTATGAATCAGCATAGCCCTCACTTCTGCATCTCAAAAAAATCCTGCTGAACAGCTCCCCTGAGTCTCCTTTTCTTCTTTTATTTTCTACTATTTTTCGAAAAATCCTTGATTTTTCAGTCATTTTCTGCCAAAATGAAAGAGTAGAAAGAAGGTACTCTTATGACCAAAATCAATGATATTCTAACTCAGTTGCAATCAGCCGATTTGGACATGGCTGTCTTTTCTGACCCTGTTTCCATCAACTACCTGACAGGCTTTTACAGCGACCCGCACGAACGCCAAATGTTCCTCTTTATTAGTCCAGATAGCGCACCGCTCCTTTTTGTGCCAGCACTTGATGCTGAGCGGGCACGCCAGACCGTTGATTTTGCGGTAGTTGGCTATGTAGATTCAGAAAGTCCGTGGGCGAAAATCAAAGCTGCACTACCATCTAACAACTGCAAGCGTATTGGACTTGAATTTGACAACCTCATTCTCACCAAGTATCAAGGTTTGAAAACAGTATTTGAACATGCTGAATTTGACAATCTCGCGCCAATCATCAACCGCATGCGCTTGATTAAATCAGCCGATGAAATTCAAAAAATGATGATTGCTGGAAAATGGGCTGACAAGGCCGTACAAATCGGCTTTGACGCTATTTCACTGGAAAAGACCGAGACGGACATCATCGCAGAAATTGAATTTGCCATGAAACGTGAAGGGCTTGAAATGAGCTTTGAAACCATGGTCTTAACAGGAGATAACGCTGCCAATCCTCACGGTATTCCTGGTCCTCACAAGGTGGAAAACAATGCCCTCCTCCTCTTTGACCTTGGGGTCATGGCAAATGGCTATGCCAGCGACATGACCAGAACCGTAGCAGTTGGTCAGCCTGATCAATTCAAAAAAGATATCTACCAGCTCACACTTGAAGCCCAAGAAGCTGCGCTTGCCATGATTAAACCAGGTGTGACAGCGCATGACGTTGACCGTGCAGCTCGTGAAGTGATTGAAAAAGCGGGCTACGGTGAGTATTTCAACCACCGCCTAGGACACGGAATCGGCATGGATGTTCACGAATTTCCGTCAATTATGGAAGGAAATGACCTCGTGCTTGAAGAAGGCATGTGCTTCTCAGTTGAGCCAGGTATCTACATCCCAGGCAAGGTCGGTGTCCGCATTGAAGACTGCGGTGTCATAACCAAAAACGGCTTTGAAGTCTTCACCGACACAAGCAAGGATTTGTTGTATTTTGGATAAGGGATATGTTTGAAACACTCGATTGTTCCACTCTTGGTTCTGCTTTTCACATCAAGCAGGTCAACTTGGAGCAGCTGGATGAGGTCCTCGCACTCTACCAAACCAATCCGCTTTATTTTAAGCATTGCCCACCAGAGTCCAGTAGGGAAAGTGCAAGGGAGGAGTTGACCAATTATCCTGCCTCCAGTAGCCCTAATAAGAAATACTATCTCGGTTGCTGGCAAGGTGAGCAGCTAGTCGCTGTTATGGATGTGGGGCTGGATTATCCGACAGACAGGACTGCCTGGATTGGCCTGTTTATGGTGCATGCTCAGCATCAGTACACAGGATTTGGTATCAAACTCTTTTACCTCTTGCAGGATTTGCTCGCTAGAGCTAACTACCATGAACTCCAACTCGCCTATGTCAAAACCTATCCAGAAGCCACCCATTTCTGGACAAAAGTCGGCTTTGAACCAATCGGGGGCAAAGTCCAGCAAGGCCCTCTTTATCTAGTTGTAGCTCAAAAGAGGATATAAACAGACACTCCGAATGAGAACCGTCTCTTCGGAGTTTTTTCACGAGCTTGAATAGGCAAAAGTGAGTGGGAGTGGGACAAAAAGTACCCGACCTCGTTACATTTTGTAGTTCTAACAGTTTGACGCAGTAGTTGTCGGGCTTGTAAAACATTGATAAATCAATATTCTACAAGCCGCGTCAACCTTGCGGGGGTGGGACTACAAAATCGATTTCTTCGAAATCACGATTTTTGTCCCACTCCCTTTTCCTTATTTCAAAAAAGAGAGTAATTCTTTTGAAAATTCATCTGCATTCTGAAAAATAGAGCCGTGACCTGCATTCGGATAAATAATTAGTTTACTTCCTTTGATTTTCCCATGCATGTCATAAGAATTTTCAGTCGGCACCTGCATGTCCTTGTCCCCATTGACAATCAAGGTTGGTTGCGTGATATGACGCAAATCATCCTCAGCAGCTTTTCCCCAACGCTTTATGGCCTTTAATTGGGTTAGGAAACCAGACACTTTCATCTCCTTATCCGCATGGGCTTCACTTCTTGCGGCCATACGACCCAACACTTTCTCGGCTTCTCTCTTACCTTGTTCATCATGATTATAGAAGATATAGCGTTTAGGATCCACACGTTCAAGACCAGCTCTTAGCATATAGCGGAAGGTTTTCCCTGTCACCTGATCCATTTCTTTTCCACCACGTGGGCCAGTTCCTGCTAAAATCAAGCGCTGAACCATATCAGGATGGAAGCGTACAATTTCTTGAGCAATCATTCCACCCATAGAAAGCCCCAGTAGGTTTATCCGCTCATACCCCAATGCATGGATGATACGAATTGCCTGCTCTGCCATACCAGGAATGGTAGCTGCAACCTTTCCTTGGCTAGCTCCTACACCAGGTAAATCCAAGACAATTAGGTGCTGCTGCTCCGCAATCAAATCGAGTAATTTAGGATCCCAATTATCTAATGTTGCTGCTAAATGTACCAACATGACTAGAGGCAAATCTGACTTTCCTTTCCCAAGTTCTCGATAAGCGATTCTCTCACCCGCTACTTCTACATATTGATTTTTTGTTGTGATATAAGACATACTATCCTGCTTAACGGTTATTAAAACTTAAGACTGTTTTCCCTCGAGAACGGCCATTTGCGACCTTGTCGAGCGCCTGATTGACATCTTCAAAGGCAAAGACGGTATCAACTGATGGCTTAATTTCAAGTTTGGTGAAAAGATCTACTACTTCTTGTAATTGCCGACCATTACTTTCTACGAAGATGAAGTGATAATGCACACCGTATTTAGCAGCCATTTTATCAAACTTATGACCTGCCGCTTCAAATAATAGTTGTTTTACTTTTGGTAAGTTCATCCGTTTTGCAAAGGCACCATTTGGCATTGCCCGCAAGGAAACAAGTTGACCACCCTTTTTCATAATGGACATTTGCTTCTCCGTTTCAGCCCCACCAAGGGTATCAAGTACATGGTCCATATTCAATAGGGTCTGGGTATAATCTTCAGTCTTGTAGTCGATAAAACGATCCGCACCAAGCGCCAAGACACGGTCTTTGTTGTCCGCACTACCGTTGGTAATGACAGTTAATCCTTTGGCTTTCGCAATCGGAATCGCCATGGCTCCAACTCCACCTGTCCCGCCTGAGATAAAGAGCGTCTCGCCAGCTTTGACCTCCATCAGCTCAAGCGCCTGCATAATGGTCAAGGCTGTGAGCGGAACCCCAGCCGCTTCTTCGTCAGATAGGTAGTCCGGCACCAAGGCAAGAGCATCTTCATCAACTGCTACATACTCAGCAAAGGCACCGATACTATCAAGCGGCAAGCGCCCAAAGACCCGATCTCCTTCTTGGAATTTCTGCGCAGCTGCACCACGTTTTTCGACAATTCCTACCACTTCATTTCCCGCAATGAGGGGCAATTTGTAAGGCGTGATCATCTTGACATCCCCACGGCTAATCATGTTATCGAGCGGATTGACCCCAGCTGTTCTAACCTTTACAAGAACCTGATGGCTGCCCACCTCTGGTAGAGGCACCTCCACCATGTCTAATGCAATATTGTTTTTGTTGTATTCTCTTACTTGTGCTGCTTTCATTTCTTTTCTCCTCTTTTAATAAAATTTTCATTTGGTTTTCCAGTCACTGACAAGGAAAATTGCAAGATTCATGACCAGTATAGTCTTTTAGTTTTGATTTAGTACTAGGCAACGAGGCGCAGGCATAACTAGAGTTAGTTGAGGATTGTTCCATAATCCTAATTTCCAACCTCCAACAGTCTCCCAGACTTAGTTGAGGATTATTCCATAATCCCAATTTCCAACCTCCAACAGTCTCCCAGACTGTTGGAGCAAGCCGAGTTAACGACGTAATAGATTAAAACGAAATGACTATATACGGTGTCAATTTCAAAACCATTGACATAGGGATGCCCCATTTTTTGCCCAAAGATTGAGCCAAGCCAATAAGCGTGACAAATTTTGGAAATATCCCTAGTATCATCATGCTTCCTACGATCATCTCAATAGCAAAGATGGTGTAGCCTGTTATTTCTGACATTCCGAGCGCCATGAAATGCTGGGCTGTTGCTGCTAAACCTACCTGCAGGCGATCCACGCCATGCTTCAAAAAGGGGAAGCCCAGAACTAAGCGAATAGCGAACCAAGCGAGTTTTTCCCTATCTTTCACATTGCAGCTCCTTTTGAATCGTTTCAATCACATCATTCAAGGTCTGAGTAGCTAGATTAGTCTCCAGGGCTTCCTCGGCTTGCGCTACAATGGGATCAAGAGCTGCATTGATGTGACCGCCTACTGGGCATTCCTTATTGGCATGCTGGTGGGTGTAAAGGAGCTGAGCGGGATTGACCGCCCGATAAATGTCTAGCAAGGTCATGCTTTCCTTAGCTTTCCCTAGCGAATAGTCAAAACTCCCCTCGTGCCTAATCAACAAATCCGCCTTTTTCAACAGGGAGATGATCTTACGAATGTAGCTAGCATTGGTACCCACGCTTTTAGCAATCGCCTCTGAGGTCAACTTGTCCTTACTTTCTGAAAACATAATCAGCGTATGCACCGCTACTGAAAATTTAGTGTCCATAGATTTTTCTTTCTTTTTTATTTTTTATATTTGTATCACATTCAAATACAAATATAGCATGAATAATAGTTTTGTCAACTTTTTTGATTCACTCTTTTCATACACTAAATGATACGTTAAGTTTTTGAGTGGCAGTACCTTAGCAAGGCGGCTACTGTTTCTTGCGAATAACCTTTTTCACTGACTCGCTTGATTTTTTTATCATCAAAATAAGCCCCTGAAACAGTCGCAACACCCTCATCAAAACTGAGATAATAGCCTGTTTCAATCCCTTCATCTAGGGTCTTTATCTGACTCTTAAGACTACGTTTGACATTATCATTTACTAAATTCGTTGCGACCAAGCCAGGATGGTAACAATTCACCGTCACCTGACTTCCCTTAGCTTTCAACTCCTCAGCCTGAAAACAGGTCAACCAAATAGTATATAATTTCGCATTATTATAAGCTCTTGAAGCTGTGTAATCCTTAGTCATTCCAAAATCAAGATTCTCAACAGAAGCAAAATGATGCATATAGGACGATGTATGAATCACACGTCCCTGATGTGATTTTTCCAATAATGGAAGAAGCTCTTTTGTCAATATAAATGGCACTTGAACAGATAGCATAAAAGTCATCTCTACATCTTCTTTCGTCGCAATTCTCTCATCCCCAAAGTAGGCACCAGCATTATTTATCAAGACATCTAAGCGCGAAAAATCTTCTTGAATCCTTCTTGCAAATGAATAGACTTCATCTTTCTTCGAGAAATCCGCTAAATAAGTATGGACAGCCTTATTTCCAGTCTGCAGTTGAACATCACTTAGAGCTACTCGCAGTTTCTCTGGATTACGTCCGTGTAAAATCACCTCATGCCCTTCACTTGCAAACTTCTGAGCAAGATGCTTGCCAATCCCGTCTGTCGACCCCGTAATTAAAATCGTTTTTTTCATTGTATGGATTCCCCAAGCTATCTTTATCCTTTTATTTCAAACGTTGCCCGTTTTTTACAAATGAAATGGTCTCTTCCATCTTATAAGCATGTAGTGCCGAAACATAGGTGACCAATTCAGCATTTAATGTAAGAGCTATTTCTTCATAAAAATTCTTTCGTACTTCTTCATTTGAAAATCCAATAATCATCAAGGCATGATACTGCTCTTCTTTCGGATTATCATGTGCTACATTGGGGGTATTCCATGTTGCTTTATTCCAAGGCAAATAGACTTGTGTTCGTAGTTCAGTCACTCCAGATATTTGTGCTAATTGTTCAGCTAGGTTGTCATGTACATAAGATTGAAACTTCTTTCTGGTAGCAGACTCTTTTCGTCTCAAATAAAGAATATCTCGTACTTGTGTGTCCTTTTTCGTTGTTGTCTGGTACCAACGTGAGGAAAATGGCCATCCCATATACATCAATGTTCTACGAAATACATTGATTTCATCCTCAAATGCTAATGCAGTCTGCCTACGCCCCCTCACAGGATCTAGTAACTTTTATAAGTTACCTCTGCAACACCATCAATCTTACGATCGTCTGAAACAATTGTTTCTAGGATAGGATTTTTTGGCCAAAAACTATGCTCATCTGCACTAAAATGCTGTTGACGATATTCAAATAAACCTGGTGAAGAGGCAATAATCTTTGAGTGAGGTCCCTTCCAATAATCCATTCCTTGCTTGCGCGGTTGGTCTTTTCTCATCCATAATAAAATTGAAAGTGAAAATTGTCTTTGATAATGACTTTTCATTCTATTCTCCTTTTTGTGTTTGTATCAGTTACGGATACAATTTTATCTCGAAACAAATAAACTGTCAAGAAGTGTGCTCAAAAAAAAACGACCGTGAAAAACGGTCGCTACTAGCTTGTCTTGCTGAGTAATGATGGAGATATTCTAATCCCAAACTGTAATACTCCTATTTCACATTCGGATTTTGTTGGACCAAGGCATTGTAGCCTTCAACCCCTAAAACTTCGCGAGCCTCTGCATGGGCAGCAGCTTCCACTATGGAAACAGTATCTGCACTCGGATTTTCATCAGCCAGTCTTTGGCTATTTTCTGGTACAATCAGGCTATCGTCTGCACCGTGAATGAAGGTTACTGGAATATCATGATTGTTCTTTACTGCATCGATAGCACTAGTCTCTTTCATATCAACGCCGTAGATGTGCTTGGCTACCCAATTCACACCAGGCATGAGAAAACTCACATGATTGGCTTGATAGCCTGTAGCAATCAGGTCATAGAGATTGGTAAAGCCACAATCTGCTACAACGAATTGAACCTTAGGATGATAGTTTAGAGCGTTTAGGGAAATCGAACTCCCCATAGACTCACCTTGTAGGCCTAGGTAAATCCCTGAACCATAGCGCTGATAACTATCCTCAATCACGTTCATCAAATCTTGCGACTCGATATTACCCAGTGTTACAGTTGCAGGCTCATTTTTCCCATGCCCCCGAACATCATAGATAATACAGTTGTAGCCTAATTCACGATAGACCTGCACATACTTTACCGCACCATTACGATTAGAGCGAAAGCCGTGGGTAATGATGACATATTTTTGGCTCTTTGGATCAGGTGCCTTGACAAGCGCTGCATGCAGGGAATAATCATCTACCCCTTTGACCGTGTATTCTGCGACATCGAAGTGTTCAAAATCATTCCACATACCATGCGCTTTTTCCCATGCTTCCTCCTCAGCGAGAGTCATAGGACTTGGTTTGACAATGCTTTTGGCAAAATAGCTCGCTGCTCCAATATAAACGAAGGCAAGCAAGGCCAAGACTAGCACAGTGAGGCGTTTCAAACTTTTCATCCCTGCTCCTTTCTCATTTTCCAACAATCATAGACCAGACTAAGAATTGTTAACAGAGGGAGACTTCCTTGCTTTACAAAAATACTCATATCGCTACTAATGCCACCATAGAGAGCCACGACTAGAATATAGACCATCATTAAGAGCAGAAGTTCAAACTTGTTGTGGCTGAACATTAGTGTATAAATCAGTAAAAGTGCAATCATGAGATTATAGACCCCTTGATTTTGAAAGAGCAGGGATACCGTATCTGTCTGCAATACTTCAACTGGAATATTAAACACGCGGGAAGTGGTCTCTTGAGTGGTCATCAGCGTCTCTAGATAGAAAATATACAGAAATTCCAAGGCTACTAGACTGCTGAAGAGTTTTGTCACTACTCCTACTTTCATCGTCACTTCCTCTTTTCTATGCCAATGCGACTTTCAAGTCATTTAAAATGCCATTGGTAACAGCTGGAAATGCAAAAATGTAGCGATCTAGGTCCTGCGCTGTCAAGCCTTGCTCAATAATCAAGGTTAAGAGATTGATGAGTTCACCTGCTTCATTTCCTAGAAGGGCTGCTCCTTTTAAGGTCTTATCTTTACCAACAATGAAGGTCACATGGGATTCTGTTTCTAATTTGGTTTGGAATTTCAAGCGTTGACCAAATGGTACTTCTACCACCCGATACTGATCTGCCTGCTCTTTAGCTTCTGCCACCGTCACACCGACCTGAGAAATCCTAGGAAGAGTAAAGACCACATTTGGAATGACTGGGTAGGCAATCGGAGCCGTTTCTCCCAAAATATGACGGGCAATGTAGCTTGATTCAAAGCAGGCTGTCGGGGTTAATTTAGGAATGAATTTTGAAACAACATCGCCAGATGCGTAAATCGTTGGAACAGCCGTTTGCATGAATTCATTCACTATAATGCCACCACGATCTGTCTCAATCCCAAGCTCTTCCAAGCCCAGATTTTCTACATTGGACACGCGCCCTGTCACATCGACAATATAATCTGTCTCAATTTCTAACCCACTTGCAGTCCGAACAAGGTAGCCATCTTGCGTTTTAAGCGCTTCTGACACCGCTTGACCAAAATGAAATTGTACCCCTTCTTCACCCATCTTGTCCACTACCGCAGAAACATATTGTTCTGGATAAGCAGCTAGCGCTCGGTCCGCAAATTCGATAATGTGGACTTCTTTGCCCATTTTAGCAACCATAGTCGCAAATTCAAGAGAGATAATGCCCGCACCGATAAAGGTCATGCGCTCAGGTAAGATGTCCAAGTCAAGAAACTCTCGACTATCATGAAAATATTCATTGCCTGGCACCTGCAATCTAGCTGGTCGTTGACCCGTTCCGATAACGACGAATTCCGTTGTAAGAACCTCATCTCCATAAGCCACCGTATGGGCATCAAGAAGGCGTCCATGTCCTTTTAGCAATGTAATTCCTAGCTGCGCAAACATGCCTTCCATGATTGGTGCATAGCTGCCGATTTCTTCCTTCTTGTAGACCATGAGTTTTTCCCAAGAAATCTCACCGCTTTTCGCAATCCCAGCTTTTTCATAGCGTGCCAAGCCGTCTAAAAATTCAAAAGGACTTTCTAGTAAAAATTTAGCATTGCATCCGTAGTTGGTACAGGTCCCAGCAGTCACATCTTTTTCGATAATCGCAACTTTCTTGCCTGCTTTTGCCAAGTCAACAGCCGCATGCCAGCTGGCATGCCCTGAACCGATAAACGTTACATCGTATTGATACATTTTCTTTTCCTCCAAAATTTAATCGTGCGCGATTATTTTAAAGAAAATCGTATACTTTGTCAATTAAAAGGCTTTATGTTATTCTAGAATCACTCGCGAACGACTGGAGACACGACATGAACGACAAGCTTTCTCACCAACTCTGCTATTCCTTCTATACTGTTGAGCGACTCTTTCAGCAGTTTTACAAAAAAAATCTGGAAAAATATGATTTGACCTACACCCAGTACCTGGTCTTGGTTGTCTTGTGGGAAGAACCTTCTCTTTCCCTTAAAGAAATTGGTAGCAGGCTCGATTTGTCTAGCAATACCTTGACCCCCTTGCTCAAACGTTTGGAGGACAAGGGCTACCTCCTACGGCTCAAGCCTGAAAAAGACAAGCGCCAACTGTATGTCCAACTGACAGAAGAGGGGAAACATCTCCAAGCAGACATCAAGACGCATTTGACAGAATGCTTTTGGCAGATCGACGGACTGACACGAGAAGGGGCCGATCGCCTGATTCAAGAAAATCACCAACTTATCCAAGCCCTGAAAAATAGTTTATAAATTCAGCAAAAAGGAGTTGTTCATCTGAGAAACAACCCCTTTTTAATTGTCCACTATTTTAATGCAACCCGCACTCGAATTCCGTCAACATCCCTTATTTCAAGCATTCGGGAATGAAGCCAGTTGGGTGTTATACCTAATTCTCTTGCTCGTTCGTGGACAGCTACTAAGTCTTCTTTGTCTTTAACAAACACGGTGAAATAAGCAAGTCCTGCTTGACCTTTTTGGCATTTTCCTGCTAGCTTACTGTCCCATTCATTGACTGCCAAATGGTGGTGATAGTCGCCTGAAGCAAGCCAACTGGCGCTTGGCATGGAAAACTTGTCTTCCAAACCTAGCAAGGTTTGATAAAAGGCACTGGCTGACTGGCTATCCTTGACCGATAAGTGGACGTGTCCCATACGAGTACCAGAAGGAAGCTCAAAGGGTTCCGTGTAAACTCCGCTATCATACAGATCCTGGGCAGCTAATTCCTCCGTCACGCCAACAATTCGCCCGTCCTCACGAATATCCCAAACTGCAACATCCTTGTCATGGTAGATTTCAATACCATTCCTTTCTGGATCTTCGAGGTAAATGGCCTCGCTATATCCATGATCTGCGCCACCGACCATGGGAATGCGAGCTTCCGCAAGTCGTTTAAAGACATTTGCCAAATCCTGCCGGGTAGGCACTAGCAGGGCTAGGTGGTAGAGACCGTAGGTCCTAGATTTTGCCTGAGTGGCTACAAGCAGGCGAACCAGCCCCTCTCCGTCCACTCCTAATAGAACTTCTGTTTCCTTTTTTTCTAGAATATCAAGCCCCAAGACCTGATGATAAAAGTAAGTCATATTTTCTATATTTTCCACATAAAGCGCAACTTCACCGAGAAAAATCTGACTGTTATAAGGATAAGTCATAAGAGCCTACTTTCCAAGGACTGAAATCCGTTCTTGAGGATGAGCAGCCGCTTCAATCTCATCTACCATAGCAGTAGCATAGTCAGCATAGCTGATTTTGCTTTCACCCGCTTCATTGACTGTAAAGACCTCGCCTGCAAGAAGGTAGTCCCCTGTTTTTGGATAGTCTACCTCAAAATCTGCTGCTGGGCTGATATAGGTCCAGTTGACATCTTTGACCTTGCGAAGCACTTCCAAGCCCTTGCCCATAGCTTCTGCTAGAGGGAAAAAGTCTGCTGGAAAATCTGGAGTTTGGAATAATTGCAGGGTCATGCTGTCGTCTACATACAAGCTCCCTGCTCCACCAACGACCAAGAGGCGCGTCTTGCTACCTGCTAAAATGGCTGTCAAATGCTCCAAAGAAGTCGTGTGTTGCGGTAGCGTCTCAGGTGCGAAAGCCCCAAAGGCGCTCACCACCGCATCAAATCCTGCCAAGTCTGCCCTTTCTAAATCAAATAAATCCTTTTGCAAGACCTCTTGCGCCTGAGACTTGTTGCTTGCGCGGACAATGGCTGTCACCTCATGACCACGCGCCACCGCTTCTGCTACAATCGCTTGTCCTGCCTGTCCATTTGCACCAATTACTGCTAGTTTCATATTCTTTCTCCAATCGTTGTAATATTTTTATTTACAACTACATTCTAACACCTCTCCAATGTAATGTCAATCATTACAACTTGAGAATTATTTTTTAGTAGAAAACAAAAAAGACTGGTCCCCAGTCCTTTTTATCTAGCGAGTATTTACTACTCTCCATCTTTCTTATTCTTGTTTGACTTGGAAATCAGATAAGCAATGATGACTATTTTATATTTATAGCCTTTCAGATTAATTTAGTACTAAGCAACGAGTCGCGGGCATAACTTAGGTTAGGTAAGACGAGTTAACGACGTAATAAATCAAGACTGAACGGCTATAACATACCAAAGCCTGGTCCCATTGTAAGCCCCACTGGGATATTGTCTAGCATATAACCAAATACCAAGCCTAGAAAAGCTCCTAAAGACAAGCCAATACTGATAACCGACTGCCCAATGGTTATCACCCTTTTTTCATCTCAATTCTCCTCACTAGCTACTTTTTCCTGTGCTTTGCGGACTAAATCCGCTAATGTTGTTTGACGGAGTTGATGTTCCAAGGCTTTTTGAGCTTCCTCTAAGCAATCATCTAAGACAGCATGGATATTGCGCCCGACATTGCAATCAGGATTAGGATTATCATGAAAACCAAAGAGTTGACCTGATTTGCCCAGACTATCGACCGCCTTATAGACATCATAGAGAGTAATCTCCTCAAATTGCTGGATAATCTTTGCTCCTCCTGTCCCTCTTGCTACCGAGACAAGCTCTGCTGCCTTGAGCTGAGACAGAATATTACGAATAATCACGGGATTGACTCCCACACTGCCTGCCAGATACTCACTGGTCACCTTGGTCGTTTCTCCCTCTAGACCTAAAATCACCAAGATATGAGAGGCAATGGTAAATCGGCTTGAAATCTGCATATCATCCTCCTATTTCCCCTAGTATAGCTCTTTTCTCTCTAAATCTCAAGTATCATCTATTCTTAAAAAAGGATTTGACTTCATCTTTATAGCCTTCTTTTTCAGCAATCGCAGATAGCAGCTCATGATTATGCGTATGATGAATACCATTGAGCAAACTTTCTTGGTAAATCTCGAAATAAGGAAGCCCCTTGTCCTTGGCACGCTGCAACTCAAACTCCACATCATAAGCGACACGGCAGAAATCAACATCGGATAGACCATTCTCATCGATCTGTAAAATAGCATATTGAGCCCGCAAATCCTTGCGTAGCTGCTGATCCATAAAAAAGGGCTGTCCGATGGAGCCTGGATTGATGATGAGCTGCCCTTTGCTTCCATATCGTAAAAACTGCTGGTGGATATGACCATAAATGGCAATCGAGGCTTGATTCCCTTGAAACAGCTTATCAAACTCTTCCTGAGCGCCGATATGGATCAACTCCCGACCCCAATTTTTCTCGGGCAAATGGTGAGTTACCGCAATATCCAAAGCATGAATAGTACGCATTTCCTGCATGGACAAATGAGCGCGTTCTTCAATATCCTCTAATGAAATCTCCTCCATCATATAGGCACATAGACGCATGAGATAAAGATGACTAGGTCGCTCTATATCCAGCAAACCATGAGCCGCCCGCCACAAGCTATCTTCCCAATTTCCCCGCACTTCTAACGAAATAGGAAGACTGCCTAATAGCTCAAGCAAGTCCTTTCGACCAGTCCCCGGCAGTAGGCTATCGCCCAAAAGCCAGTAGTCTGTCACGTTTTGCTCTCTTGTATCTGCAATCACCGCTTCAAGTGCTGTCTGATTTCCATGAATATCGGATAACAATGCTATTTTTCTCATGTCCTCATTATAGCATATCTCGCCCAGCAGTCTAAATACGCAAGAATAATAACAATAGTAACATAAGCCAGTTATCCTACCTTAAAATAGCAACCCTCTCGCTATTTTTCTTTCATAAACACACTAGACTAACCAAAGAAAGTTATGATGTCACTATTAACAGATAAGGAGGCTTAATATATCCTAAAAATTAAAGCAAACCAATAATAAAAATATGAAGAATTTCGAAATGAAGCAGGGAACTTTCCATTTACCAAAGCCAATTGACTGCGTTTAGCTAGTTAATAACTAATATCGAATCGCTGGACAATGCTTTCGAAAAGGGATTTTCGAAGTTGTCTTTCCTGTTGGCAAGCACTCGGCATTAACTTATTCTTGTTCATTCGTAAATTTTAAACAAGCTGAAATATACTGGATAAAACTCTGCCAAAGCAAAACTGAACAAGACAGGCAATATTGGTTGGATGGGTTGGCAAATGAAAAAGTATTTGTTTTACAATTACAAAATATTGATGTATAAATAAGCGAAACATTAAAAAGAGGAATAAATACAAGTATAGAAAAAGACGACCTAAACTAAAATCGGCTTTCTTATGCTTACTCGTGGTGCTAGTTAATCTCGAAGTATCTCAGATTGTAAGCCAGTATAATTTGCTCCAGCCTTAACTGCAGACCTGCTAAACTTCTAGTCAGTGTGTGTTCTATATCAAAAAGACCGCAAAGCTCTGAGAAGCGAGTCTCAATGGTTCGTCTCATAGCTATCAATTTCCAATGATTATGTTGTTTAGCTCCTGCCATCTTTTGGCGTAAGGGAGTCCATAGATGATAGCCTTTTTGGGTCAAATGATCTTTAAGTTCCTTACTAAGATAGCCTAAATCTGCTAAAATATAAGGTTGTCGGCAATTTTCTAGTAAGTCATCAACTGCCCTAATATCATGGACTGATGCAGGTGTCACAACATAATTCAGAATATAGCCTGATAAAGTTACCAGCATGTGTACTTTGAATCCATAGAACCACAGATGTTTGGAAGCATTGTAGCCAATATCTGCTAAGTCGTTAAAAATACGTGTTCTATAGTTACGGGTAGGTTGGCAAAGTGGCAAGGGAAAGCTATCTATAATAACAATGGAACCAGGTGAGATTTTAGTATTCATTGCTTGTCTAATGACTTGAACTAACCAAATCAACTGTCTTGCTCGTCTATTAAAACGGCTTCGTTCAAGAAGATGACCACAAGGAAATAAGTAACAGAGACGGTAGAAATGACGTTGTGACTTAATCCCTAGTTCAGCTTGCAAGAGAAGTAAGACTAATAGAGATTGATCTGAAACCTTAGATAGACTGACATTATGACGATGTTTGAAAGATTCAGGACAATAATCCCTATACAGTTGATGACAAATTTTTGATAATTGCTTCAAATTCCATTGTAAGTGATGAGATTTAGCGGTATACTGTAAGTGGCTCATTTGGACTTCCTCCTGTTTGTTTCGGCACTTACAGTATAGTCCTTTTGAGCTTTTTATTGTAGTTTGAAATTAACTAGCACCACGAGTTTATGCTTGTATAGGGATATGGACTCTAATATATCTAACGGAGGTAATTTCAAGATTTAAAAAAGTGCAAATCCCTTCTTTTGTTAATCTGTGTTTTAATTGAAAGTCTTCTTCTGAAAAATTAAAATAGTTAGTTAAACCAATTGCTGAAATATCGTTATCCTTAAGTGTTTGGATAAATTTCTCGATATTAGGACTACCGTCTGCTAAACGTTCAAAATTGTTATTCAATACCGTATATGGCGAATGTATATGTAAATCCCATTTTCTAAATTCTGAACCTCTGTTTATTGTCATATTAGACCTCCGTTTTTATTCTTTCAATCCTCTCAATTTTTCCTTAACCTCTTCCTTACTTACAACCTCATTGAAAAATGGCAAGCCAACAATTCGGTAACGATCATTGTCTATAAGCGTTCTTGCTTCATCTCTTTTGGAAATATCCAAAAGAAATTTTTGCTTCCAGCCTTCCTTACTACTGTTGAATGTATCATTTGCATCCAAAAATTGACTGCCTTTTGGCTCAATAAAAATCTGCCAAGATATATTTCCATTTTTCTTATCTTTAGCAAACAAAAGAAAATCTGGCTCAAAAGCTCTACCGTCGGCAAAATTATAAATTTTAACAGCCTTTTCATTCCGCAATAGATAAATATCTGACCATTTTTCTTCAAGTTCAGACATCATATGCTTTAAAGTTCGTACGAGATATTTCTCTTCACTTGTTCCAAAATTGTCCTCATAGGCATACCATTTTAGACTGTCTAAATCTTCATAGATAGCCGTCTCATTTCTATTTTTTTGAGAACGGCCAAACTCAGCCTCACTATGGTTATCAATTGTATATTTCCGTAAAATATGCGCTTCAAAAAGTTCTTTTATCGGCCTTGCTTCAAATCTATCTGTTCCAACAAAACGTTCTTCCGTTTCTATCAAATCTTTCTCCATGTACTTTAAGAGTTTATCCACTATAAACACTTTATTTTCTTGTGAAAGATGTTTAACGGCTGATTCTTCACCTTTGATAACCAAATCAACCTTTTCAAGCTCTGCAATAAAACCAGAAATAGAAGTTAATCCAAAGAATACTTTCTCAAGTTTATCAAATGTATAATTTGGATTTCGATTCAAAGCGTAACGAATAATATTTCTTTCGATACGCTTTCCAAGCTTAATAGACATTGTTGGCATACTTTCATGAACTTCTAATTCTTCTATCGAAAAAGCATTAATATCTCTGCTTTTCAGTGTCGGTAACTCCACTTCAAATTCAGAAGGAATAATTTTATCACTAAACGATACCTTTTCATGATCTTTCAACCATTCCGTATAAGAAATTTTATCATTGACCCAGACAAGACCGCTCTGATAAGTTCTTGTTGCCATAAAAGACTTCTTCAGATTCAAACGATGTTCAACCAAGAATTCATCATCATAAATTCCAGACTCACGTAATACTTGTTTTAATTCTGAAATGTAGCGTGGATTATTTGCCGAATGGTAATGCAACTGTTCGATGACTCGAAGTTCATTCAGCTCATTTTCATCAAACTTACGAGTGTATTTTTCTTCTTCATTATCGCCGATAACAAACGGATAATAGCGAGCACCACGGCCAATTAGTTGTTTTTCTGCATTTGTTGTTTTTCCTGCAACAAAACCCTTCTTAGTCGTTTTTCCATCACGAGTATCATAGAGACGAACAATATCAAATAAATTCAAAACATCCCAGCCTTCATTCAGCATATCGACCGCAAAAATAGCACGAATCTCATTAGTTGGCTGCTCAAGTGTATTCAATTCTACCAAACTATTACTACTCTTGTTTTTACCGTCAATCAGTAGCAAACGTTCCTTACGGAAATCTTCTTGAAGTTCTTCTATCAAATCACTATCACTGATACCTGTTTCTGAAAAATAGATAAAGGCTTTTTCAAGTACACTGTCTGCCGCAAGCTTTCGTTGCTCTTGTATCATACCCTCATCTAAGTGAGCTAACATCTCCAAGAACGATTCCATATTCCCTTTGCTGTCAGTGACCTTTTGGGATTTGAACATGACTAGCGGTTTCAGAAATATATTATGTTTCAATGCAATCTTCTTACGATATTGGCTGATAATGATAGCTTGCAGCATTCTAACGCGAAGATTACTATCAACCAAATGAAAGAGAACGTCTTTAGAGTACTTATCCAGACGAAATTCCTTTAAATCATACTTGAATAGTAGATGCTTTTCATACCGTTTTGCGATATCAGGATTAGCCAAGTCAATCGTTGCAGTAAATTCAAATAAACTTGACTGACGCGCAGTTTCTTGAATTGTTGCAATTGTTGAAGTCCAACTTGTATTATCATCTGTTTCTGCCTTACTCAGCCCAGCATTCAAATGGTGGGCTTCATCTGCTAACAATACAACTGAGAGGTCTTCAAATTGCTCATAAGAAAGACGGTTCTCTCTAGGAGTATTTAAATCTTGATGAAGCTTTTGAATCGTTGTAAAAACAATATTGATACTATTGGGGTCACTATCCGAAAAATCCGTGACTTCACGAATGGATACCAGATGATTGTCAATCATGATTTTGTCTGCAAAAAGATATTTCCCTGCTCCACTTTCTAAAAAGTTAGCACGAGTTTTCGTAAGGATATTATCATTATTCACGAAGAAGATGAAATTACGCTCTCCCTGCTTATATTTCTCTAGGATAATGGCTGCCATTAACAAGGTTTTGCCTGATCCAGTCGCCATATTGTATAAAATATGCTCTGGAAAAATTCTATGATTGTCATCACTACAGTAATGAAGGTAGCGTCCAATCGCCTCCTCTTGATAGGCTCTCAGCCCATGTTTTAAATTTGCTTTAATGTAATCAGGAACCATGTTCTTGAAATTGGCAAAGCCGTTTTCACTAGCATTATTATAAATCTCATATAAAAATGCCATACTTCCTACCCCTTCCCATAAAACTGATGATTCAACTTCTTGTCCTGCTCTGAGATACCATAATCCGTATCAGCCATATCAGAATAATTTACATAAAGATTGTTGTTATCTATAATTTCTAGTAGCAATTCCTTTTGCTCTGCTAAACTCAATATTGCAAATTCAGTTGCTTTCAACTTCTTAGGGTCAATACGATAAGATAAGAAAGAGGATTTTTTTGCAAACTCAAACAATTCCGATAGCTCTTCTGCTCTTGTCGCAGTTAAGATCTTCTCTTTAAAATCTTGAGCATCATTTTTCAATTCGCAGTAGACAAAACCACCTCCACCCGTCCAGTTGACGTCTTTTGAAATACCCGTTGTATCGTCTTTAATAACATTGTTCAATCTTTCGACAATCTTATCTTCAATATAATCCATTTGTTCAATTGAAATATATTGTCGTCTCATTTTATGAGCAGTTGCTGCTGTCGAGCCTGAGCCACCAAAGAAATCTAGAACAATATCATTCTCAGAAGTCACATATTCCATTAACATTTTTAACAATTTTTCTGGCTTCTTACCACTATTAAAGGCAACGCCACCCTCATGTCTGATATTCCCATAGTCGCCTGCAAAATCTGCAAAGTTGACAATGGGATGATATTTTACAGCTTCACCACTTTCAATTTCCGCTTTACGTTCTAATGGCATACCAGAGAACATTTTCCCACGGTTCGCATTTGCTTTTTGAGGATTTGTATAATAGCGATAACCCAATCCATCTTCTCCTCGACCATAGACTTTATAAAGTGCTCCATTTCCATCAAGTTCGACTCTCGGTTCAACGATTTTTTGATAAACTTGACCATAGCTCATCTTGGAATAAATTGAGCCTGAAATCCAAGTCTCTTTTAGGGCGTTCATATCAGGTTCTACTTGAACAAGCTCCCACTCGCCTTTCTTGAAAATACCAACTTTGTTTCCATCTATTTCTTCAATAGTTCCTTCCGTAAGCTCTTTTATTTCCCAGATAAATTTGTCATCAGTATAAGGAATTGTCGGTTGATGCGCTTTGAAATGAGTAGAATCTTTAGCATACATTAAAGTGTACTCAATAAGAGGTTTGAAAACTTTTGCTTCAGCAAGTGATTTGTCTGCATATCGAACTTGAAAATTAAACTGTGTAAGAAAATTTTCTTTACTAAATATTTCATCCATTAAAACTTTGAGATACGCTTGCTCTTTATCGTCAATGGAAATATAAATCGCACCATCTTTAGACAACAACTCCCTCGCCACTTCCAAGCGATTTTTCATAAAGGTCAACCAAGTAGAGTGATTAAAACTATCATTGTATTTAAAGCCGTCATTTCCCGTATTATAAGGTGGGTCAATATAAATAAGCTTGATTTTTCCTGCAAAGCGTTTCTTAAGGCTATGAAGAGCAATCAGGTTGTTTCCTTTGATAATCAGATTATCCGTATCCTTTAGTTCGGTCACTTCATGTTCACCGTCTTTGTCATAACGCTTAAAGTTGGTCAATACTTTATCATCCAGCAAGCGGTTGATTTCCGTTGGAGCAAGCGTCTCATTAAAGAAAATCTCCTGACGTTTGGCATCTTCCTTAGTCTGTCCACCTTCCAAAATGCAATCTTTATAGGGAAAATTAAGAACAACCTCTTTATTTTCAGATAGATAACGATTATCCTCCGCCGCAAGTCCAATCTTCGTCTTATAGGCCGTGAAGCTGTCTGGAAGAAACTCTTTGTTGTTTAAGAATTGTAAAAAGACATCTTTCTTAAAAATCAAAACACCTTCTTCTAGCTTTGTAAAAAAATGCTTAGAAATAGTAGGCTTACTCATCAATATTTTTAAAAGATGAGCATCGTATTTCCTTGCTAAATCCGCCAGTTTATTTTTGTTTAGTTTTCCCTCCACTAAAAATGTCTCTTCCGATAATAACAAGGTTTCTAATTCCTGTTTCATAATAGGGAACTCCTTTCAACTCGAAAACGTTAGGGCTGATAGTATTCCTTTATTATGAATATAATAAAGGAAGGGTTAACCCTTCCTTTATTATGAATATAATAAAGGAAGGGTTAACCCTTCGGGTTTATTTAATTTTTATGATTCTATTATAGCATATCTTGAGATTATTCTTATAATCTTCTTGTTGCTTCTTGATTTAAATTTTCTCTATAAAACTATTATGATTTTATAGAGAAAAGAGCTGTCTTCTGAAAGCATTGCTTTCTTTTTCATTAGCATCGCTATTCGTTTCAAATGAGATTTTATTGACACAAGAACTCCATTTCTGAGTGTTTTTATCAGATAACTCATTACCTTCTCATGGTATTTTCAAGCGAAAACTGGTAGACATTTTTATTTCAGAAGGTAATTATTGAAGTCTTTTATGTCCTCAGCCTCTGCTATAACCTGAACTGGTGAAAGGTAGAAATCAATTGGCAAATGGGCATGTTGTTAGGGAAACAAACTCTCCAATTTTTCAAAAAATAAATCGTCTGTTTCAATTGCTCAAATATTCAACAGTTTCAAACCAATCGTTGTGAAAATATAGCTTTTATACTGAATACCAAATGGGATTGGAAATCATAGTAAAGGTAAAAAACAAATTATCATTTTGGAATCTGAACTGCACTCCAAAAGTTAGACAGAAAATCTAACAATAGGGGGCTTTTCATATGAAATTAAGTTATAAATATAAACTAAATATATATGGGTTGAAAAAGCAAGGAATACCTTGGTCTCAGATTAGCGAGAACTATGGAGTCAAGATTTCCAATCTCAAATACATGGTAAAGCTTATGGATAGGTATGATATTGAAGTCATTAAAAAGAGCAAAATGAATCGTTATCCTCCAGAATTAAAACAGGAAATCATGAATAAAGTTCTTCTTGAGGGTCAATCTCAACTGTCAGTCTCTATTGATTATGCTATCCCAAATGCGGGAATGTTTCCCAACTGGCTTTCCCAATACAAGAAAAATGGTTATACTATTCTTAAGAAACAAAGAGGGAGACCGAGGTAAATGGGACGTAAACCAAAGAAACCAGTAGAAGAGATGACTGAACTAGAACGCCTGCAATATGAAAATGAGTACCTAAGAGCGGAGAATGCCGTACTAAAAAAGTTGAGAGATTACCGCTTACGGGACGAGGTAAAACTCAAAAAGCAACAAAAATCATCCAAGCATTAAAAGATAAGTTTGCCTTGACGCTATTACTCGATATTTTAAATTTAGCACGTTCAAACTATTATTACCACATCAAATAGCTTCATCAAGCGGATAAAGACAAGGAACTTAAAGTTGAAATAAAAGCTATTTATGATGAACATAAAGGGAATTATGGCTATCGTCGGATTCATTTGGAGCTTCGCAATCGTGGGTTCTGTGTGAACCACAAGAAGGTGCAACGCTTGATGAAAGAATTAGGCTTGGCTGCTCGTATTAGACGTAAACGCAAGTACTCTTCTTACAAAGGGGAAGTCGGTAAGAAGGCTGACAATTTGATTCAGCATCAGTTTGAATGTGTTAAACCTTACGAGAAGTGCTATACAGATGTGACGAAGTTTGCCTTGTCTCGCTCACCTGAGCTTATGCAAGTTCAAACGATGCTTGAGAAGGCATTTCCAGCTAAACATTATGGGGGAACTATCCTCCATAGGGACCAGGGGCTGCAATATCAACACCAGTCTTATCATCACTTTTGGGAGTCCGTCCTTCTATGTCACGAAAAAGCAACAGCCCTGACAATGGCATGATGGAATCCTTCTTTGGCATTCTAAAATCTGAGATGTTCTATGGGTTTGAGAAATCGTATCAGTCACTGGACGAAACAGAATTAAATCCTTTCATTAATTATCTGTCCAACTTTTGGGGGTCAGTACAATCCTGCAGACTCTTTTTCTACAGAAACAATATTATCCACTCTTGATCCAAAATTGATAAGTCCAAATTCTTCTATCAAAAAGAACTCCGCATTACCAATCTCAAAATCTTGAAAAACTGCAAGAAACTTTAGATAGTCAGACTGAATCAGTTGAAAATATTGAAAGATTTTCGAAAACTATCCACCAATATACGAATCTTGAAATATTAGCGATGCAGTTAGTGAATCATACAATTGATAAAATTGTAGTTTATCAACCACACCTGATCGCGACAAGAATCTACAAGTCGCTATTGGACTTCACTACCGCTTTATTAGAGAACTATAAAACGGTCGAGACATGAACTTGATCGTTAGTTAATAAATATTGAACTACTGAAGAAGATTAAGATATTATAGCATAAAAAGAACCAGATGAGAGAATCACTCATCTGGTCTTTATCATTCAAATACTTAGCAAAGCAATCTTAACCTTCATTCTTCTTACGAACAACGGCTGTTGCGCCCATGGCTGCAAGAGCTAATCCTGCTAAGGCTAGAGTTGAGTCTTTGATGCCTGTATTTGGCAACATCTTCTCAGTCTTCATACCCTTATCTTGCATTGCCTTATCATCTGCCATTGCTTCATCAAGCGTAGTCTTATCAGACATCTTCATGTCTTTTTGACCATTGGCTAGTAATTGAACACTGGCTTTCTTGGTTGAAGTTGAAGCAAACGCAACACTTGAAACAGCTGGTTTATCCTTGGCATAGACAAGCGCGTACTGGCTAAAGTGAGTCACTTTAAACATGACTTCGCTCATATCCGAATTTTGCGTGAACGGCAAGCTTTCTGTCATATTATTTAGTACATAATAGACTTTATCCACCTTGCCCTTGCTCGGAATAACCACAATCACTTCACCCTTAATGTGTACTTCTTCATCTTTATCATTGTAAAGGGAAATATCATACAAATCATAAGCTTGATTCTCTGAGCCAGCAGGTGTCATCGGACGAACTTTCAGCTTAGTTGCGCCATTCAAGCTAGACACCATACCTAAAACTTTTATTTGCGTGCCTTCGTGAACTAAGCCCATCATCTTGTCCTCCATGCTTGGAGTTTCTGGTGTTTCTAAGCTTGATTTAGCAACTGTTGGCGCTGGCTCAGCGCCCACACTATGGTGCAACTCTAACGTTGGTTTTTCAACTGTTGGAGCTGGCTCGGCGCCTACGCTGTGATGCAATTCAAGAATTGGTTTTTCAACTGTTGGAGCTGGTTCGTCACCTACGCTGTGATGCAATTCAAGTATTGGTTTGGAAACTGTTGGCGCTGGAACGTCGCCTACGCTGTGGTGCAATTCAAGAATTGGTTTAGCAACCGTTGGCGCTGGCATATCACCCACACTATGGTGCAACTCTAAGCTTGGTTTGGCTACTGTTGGCGCTGGCATATCGCCCACACTATGGTGCAACTCTAAGCTTGGTTTGGCTACTGTTGGGGCTGGTTCATCTCCTACACTATGGTGCAACTCTAGCGTTGGTTTTTCAACTGTTGGAGCTGGCTCGCTTCCCACACTATGGTGCAACTCTAGCGTTGGTTTTTCAACTGTTGGAGCTGGCTCAGCGCCCACACTGTGATGCAATTCAAGAATTGGTTTTTCAACCGTTGGTGCTGGCTCGGCGCCCACACTATGGTGTAATTCGAGACTTGGTTTGGAAACTGTTGGGGCTGATTCATTACCTACACTATGGTGTAACTCAAGGCTTGGTTTAACTGCTACTGTTGGTGCTGATTCATTGCCTACACTGTGGTGTAAGTCAAGACTTGGTTTTTCAACTGTTGGGGCTGATTCATTGCCTACACTGTGGTGTAAGTCAAGGCTTGGTTTCACTTCTACTGTCGGTGCTGACTCATTGCCTACACTATGGTGTAGCTCAAGGCTTGGTTTCACTTCTACTGTCGGTGCTGACTCATTGCCTACACTATGGTGTAGATCAAGACTTGGTTTCACTTCTACTGTCGGTGCTGATTCATTGCCTACACTGTGGTGTAGGTCAAGACTTGGTTTCACTTCTACCGTTGGGGCTGACTCATTGCCTAAAGAATGATGTTTCTCAGGTTCAGTTGGCGTTTCTGGAACTGTTAGCATTGGCTTGTCAACAATTGGCACCTCACTATCGCCCACACTGTGATGTCTCATCAATGGTGTCTTCAAGCGAATTGGGTCATTATTAACATTGACCAATTCTCCTGATACTTTCGAGTCAATCGCACTATTCCAATCTCCTGCATCTGACAAAGCATAGATCAATGTCGTTGGATTGTATTGAGTGACAAAGGTTGCACGATGTCCGTTTTCAAGAAGCAAGTCTGGAGATTTTCTTGCCAAGACTGGCTCGTTGAAAGTAAGAGCTACAACAGTTTCATTGACCTTCGTAATCTTTTCAATGTAGACATCTTTCTCATGTGTATCCCATCCGTCTGTCAAGAAGTTCCAGTTGAATTTCTTAAAGCTGATAGTGTATTCATTTTCTCTGCCCTCAGCGTGTTCATACAAGACACCATATTCATTTGGTCCAATTTCTTGAAGTGAGTTATAGGCAAACTTACCATCTTGGATGAGATTATGATGAAGCCAAGTGAGACTACCGTCTTCTTCTACACGCGCCAAACGAGCGGTACCCTGAGTTCTGCTGTTTCCAGCACCGTTGGCATTAGTCAAGACAACGTATTCTTTGCCTTCATGCATAGTATGAATAGCGGCTAATTGAACATAAGAATCATGGACATCTTCCATGCGTTCAACTTCTGGCTCCCAAGTTTCACCACCGTCGTGGCTGGTTGCGACCTGCACACCACGAGTGAGATTACGCATGAATAGTTTCAAATCACCATTGTTCAACTGAACAACTGTCGCTTCTGTATTTTGTGCAGCTGCGACATTCATGGTGCTTGAATCAAGCGTTGTACCATTGAAGTTACGTCCATCATTGACTGCTTCACCTGACTGCCAAGTCATACCGTGGTCGTCTGAGTAGATGACACGAGAAGATTGTGAGCCACCTAGACCACCAGTAAAGTTCGTAGAGTAAGTCGGAATGACCAAGCGTCCCTTATGCGCTCCTTCACGAAGTACGATACCAGTACCTGGGCCGATGCCATAGAAATTCATCCAAGGTTTCTTAATCTGCGGTGTAATATCACGCGGACTTGACCAGGTCTTACCATCATCATCACTATGAGATTCCCAAATGTAGCTATGATTTGCCACACGGAAATCAGATGTTTTATTTGTTTGGAAGTAAACATTTCCTTGCAATTCTTCGCCAAGATAAATATCTCCCAAATCGCTAAAGGCAGCTTCTTTGCCTTCTACCACAACACGATAATCTGTCGCTTCACCAGCTGGTGTATAAACGACACCGTTTTCACGAATGGTATAAGGTGTAGTTTCCCCTGTCTTATACAAGTTCAAGTAAGTCTTACCATCCACCACTGTATAAGCTTCTTCTTTTGTTTGTGGCAAGCCAAGAACCGCACGTCCTTCTGGGAACATATCAAAGAGTGAGTAAATCCGTTTGGTTTCAGAATCTTGCACCAATGCCATGTCAATGTTAAGCGGAGCACCTTGGTTGCGATTGCTTGCATTTTCGTTATTTCTCAAGTCTGAAATCGTAATAATCTTGCCCCATGTTTGACCCTTGTCTTCGCTGCGTCTAACGACCATCGCGATATCCCCATAGTCAGCGGTATGTAAGCGACGATCATCCGTTCCTGCGATCAAGGTTCCCTTATCGGTCACAAGAAGAGTTGGAATGCGATAACCATAGGTACCTCTAGCATTATGACGACCTGACAAACCACTCTTATAGAGGTCTGCCTTGTCTGTCAAGACGGCACCTTCAGCAAGGGTTGACGTACGATCTTCACGGAGATAGAGACTAGAACGAGTCGCCACTTCTTCTGGAGTCAGAGCACGGTTGAAGATACTCAAGCGATCCACATCGGTATTAGAACCCCAAACACGTTGCGTATGTCGATGGGTCAAGCCAAGTTGGGCAATATCACCATCTGGCAGATCCTTGATAAATTTAATCGGATCCGTGCTTGTGATTTCTTTTGACAAGATACCGTTTACATAAAGACTGAGTTTGCCTGGTGTATCACCGTCTGGTTGTTTAACAGTCAAGGTTACGCTATTCCACTCACCTGGTTTGATACTTTCTGTCGCATCACCAAAGCTACCATAGAATTGTGCTCCGTTTGCACCACGCGCTTCAAGACCTGGCTTGCCGTTTAGTACATAAAGAGTCAAGTACTCATTAGCCTTACTGCTGCTAGAGATGGAGAAGAGGCTGGTGAGGGTCGGTGGATTTTGATCAGACTTAAATTCTAGGTGAATCGTGCTATTTTCAAGATTCTTGAATTTTGGTAATTCCTCTGTCAAATCAACACGTTTACCATTTGCATCATTCAATGTCAAGCCTTCACGACGAAGAATTTCATCACCCTTGAAGTTTTCAGCAATCATGTCTTTTGGTACACCATCAGTTGTCTCATCTGGTGTTTCTGTTGCATCTGGTTGAGGTGTTTCCTTAGGTTCTGTCAAAGAAGATGGCAAATACTCAGGTGAGAGTTCATAGAGCTCTACTTCTTTCAACGTCATCATCTTGTTATTCACCGTAGAAGCGTTTTGTTTTGCTTCAAGAACAGTCAAGACCACTCGGTCGCCTTTGACAATGCCATTACCAAATACCAAGCTAGATTCTGCATCTTCAAACGGCACTTCTACGACAGCAGATTGGTAAACTTGAGTGTCTCCATCATAGACAGTCGCACGGTACTTGGTCACTGTTCCATTTCCTGGTGTCCGTTTCAAGACCTTGAGACCTGCAAGGAAAGTTGGACGATCTTGACTGACGGTAAAGGTGATGTCTTGTGGAAGAGTAACCGTATCTGGCAACTTACCATTGACATGGTTTGGAGCGTAGTCCCACTTCAATTCAGTCAAGGAATTGGCATCTCCATCATTTAGTTTATCCACACCATGACCTGCTTGATACACATCTGTATTTCCAGATACTGCGATATTTGCATTTGCAATCTTCGTAGCAGAGACCGCACCTGTATTTTCAAAGAAGCGGACTTCTTTTAGCGTCATCATTCGGTTATTCACAGCTGTGGCAGATGTCCGTGCTTCAAGGACTGTCAAGACAACTTTATCCACAAAGCGAACTTTGTCAAAGGTATGAGTGATAGTCGGCGCTGCAAAGTCAACAGCCATCTCTTCTGACTCATAGACCTTCTTCTCACCATTATAAGCTGCGATCTTATATTTCGTCACTGTACCATTTCCTGGTGTTCTCTTGACGATTTCCATAGACTCAAGATAAGTCGGACTGTTTGCATCAAAAGTAAAGGTGATGTCTTGCGGAAGTGTTACATTGTCTGGCAATTTTCCATTGACATGATTTGGAGTGTAGTCCCACTTCAATTCTGTCAAAGTAGCTTCATTGCCGTCAGTCAATTTATCCACACCGTGACCACTTTGGTAGACTTCATCATTTCCAGTTACTGTAATGCGGCTGTTTTCTACCTGACGTCGAGTTTCTGCTTCTGGCTGACTGTTACTTTCTGCTGCAACTGGCACAAAGTTACTGCCGACCAAAATTGGATTTTCAAAGGTGAAGTTTGGTGTATCATCTACTAAAGCTTTCAAGCGAACAGTCGCTAAGGTACGTGTACCAGAAATAGTTGGCGCAGTCTTGGTATTTGTAAGAATCACAAAGGCTTCTTGACTCTTATCACCATGTGTCCGTACGTTTGAGAAGTTTGTCATGGTAGATAATTCAGAATCTACCGTAATACCACCCACTACTTCATACTTGCTCTTATCAATTCTGAAACTAGAGTTGATCGCCTCTACATCTGCAAGATTGTGACCAGTTAGGGTAAGGGTAAGTTCTTCTCCTTGATGAACAGCTTCCTTATCCATAGTCCAGGTCAACTGACCGCTTGCTTTTTTAGCTGGCTTAAAGTTTCCTTTACCAATTCGACCAGTTGCATAGTAGATATCATAGGCATCAATGACATCATTGCTATTTAAGTCAGCGACTTCTACATAACCTTCAAAGTCACTGTCAATGCCTCTGCGAAGACCAGCATAGTTGGTGAATGAGGTAATATCATTCTCATCAATCTCACCATCACCTGTCACATCTCCGACCGTCCGTTTTTGAGTGCCTTCTTTTTGGAAGAAGACAACGTCTGTTCCAGAAACGTAGTTACCAACTCCTGCACTGACATTCAAGCGAACAAAGCGTGCTTCAAGATCTTCTGGTAGAGTAATCGTTTTTGAAGTCTTATCAACTGCCCAATGAACTGGATTTGCCAAACGTTTCCAATGCACGCCATCCACACTGTAAGTGACTGTCAAATCCGTAATCATACCGTTTGTTCCACCATCTTGACGAGGAACATAGACGATTTTATCTAGGTCATAGGACGCTTTCAAATCAAAGGTCAAGGTTTCAGGGACAGAGTTTTCACCCCATTTAGAATGGTACATAGTGCTACCATCTAAATCGACTAACTTCTTGAAGTCATAGCCTGGATGAGCTGGGTGAGTACCGGTAGCCGTAATTCCTCGAACCGCTAGACGCAATGGGTCTTCTTTGGTTGCAGTCGTAATGGTATTTGACCATGGAGTGACACCAGCATCTGTTACCGCACGAACCTTATAGTTATGCGTCGTGCTGTATTCCAAATCTTCATTGACAAAGCTAGTGCCCTTCAAATTCGTATAAAGGATACCGTCCACTTCAACATCGTAGCTCTTTGCACCTTCAACTTCAGTCCAAGTAAGCGGAATAGTGGTTGGTGTATTGTTGTCCTCTACATTGCTAAGCGTTGGTGCTGCTTTTTCAATGACATTCTCAGGCGTAGGTACCTTGTCATTCATGACAAAGCCTTCAACTGTAACCTGAACCTTATGCATGGTCACATCCATTTTTTCAGATTTGACACGAAGAACAGGATTTTTCACGATTTCTTGATTATGGTAAGCCCCACCCTCTGTTGAGAATTTATTGAGGTTTGGACGTGCATCATAGAAGTAGACGTTGCTGCCTGCTTCAAATTCTGCCAAAGTATGCACTTCGGTAAGCGCTTTCTCAGAACCGTCTACAAGGAGCTTCACAGCACTTGGTTTGCTAGATACATTCACATTGAATTGACTAGCTTTTTCTTTGACAAATCCCTCATAGTTATTATTGGTTACTTCCATTGTCAAGGTTGCAGTAGTGCCAGACAAGGAGCTTGTGATATGAGTTTTTGCCACCTTATTATTGAGATAGTCTTGTGTGAGACCATCATCTTCTACCAAAGTAAACTCTGTATTTCCATGTGGGTAAAAATCTACTTGACGTAAGCTATGATCAATCTCAGTAGGGTTGTTATGAGCTTTGGTGACTGGGATAATTGCTCCATTTTTCACAAAAATTGGCAATTTCCAGATCGGAGTCTCAAAGTTATTGAGCATGCGACCACCTTGGTAGATTTTACCAGTAAAGTAGTCAATCCACTCTGCCCCTTTTGGTAGGTAGATGCCGTTTCTGACGTCGTTTCCTGCCTCATCACCTTGGACATTTTTGTAGACTGGAGCCACAAGGAAGTTCTCACCATACATGAATTGGTATTTCACCACGTTTGAGTAGTTCACTTTCTCCTCTGGGAATTCAAGGAACATGGCCCGAACCATTGGCTTACCATCTGCTGCTTCGTGTCCAATACTATAACTATATGGCACAAGTGCAGATTTCATCTTGAGATAAGAACGGTTGATATCTGATGTTGTCGTATCAAGCGCAAATGGTGTTTTCGGATTGCTTCCCCAACCATCCATGTTTAGTTGTAGTGGAGTAAAGGTCTTCCATTGGTAATCACGGGTATTGACAACCTTATTCAAACCACCAAAGATACCATCCATGTCAGAGCCGACATTTGGCTGACCAGAGAGCCCTGTTCCGATATAGGTCGGAATGTGGAAACGGATATACTCCCAGTTACCACCTGTTTGGTCTCCTGTCCAGATACCACCGTAGCGTTGGGTTCCTCCCCAACCGTCAAGCGTAATGATGAATGGACGTGCATTGTTACCCTTTTCAGTCATAATCTTAGCAGCATCTGCAATACCGTTCAAACCAAAGGAATAGCCAGGTCCTACCCAAGCAACATCTGTTTTGAGAACACGAACCAGACCTTTTTCAACTTCATTTGGAAGGTCCCGTTGCAAGAGCGGAGGTACCCCTTCTTTTGGATGCAGGTCAGATTGAGTCCACAAACCAGCCTTGATTCCACGTTCAAGAGCATAATCACTAAATTCTTTCAGGTTTTGAATATTGCCCTCTAAGGTATCTGCCTGTCCATAACCTGCACCGTAGCCATCATTAACCAACATCCAGCCAATCGGCATATCTTGTTTCTTATAACGATCAAGCACCGCACGCGCGGTAAAGGCATAGTTTGCATCTGACGGCGCACCATTTAGCGTTTCTTTAAATTTCGGATTGTTTTCCAAAGAAGTTGGAATTTTTCCTGGTTGGTATTCCTTATACCATTTTCCTTTTTCTTCAAAATAAACAGCCCCATAAGTTCCTTCTGGAACTTCCACCCATGTATCACGGTTATAGGCATTCAAGTGTCCTTCATAAAGCGCAAAGAGTGGCAAGACAACGGGTTTACCAGTCAATTCATAGTAATCTCTCAAGATGTCAGCTGGTTTATTGTTAACAAAGTAGAAAGCATCAAAATGGCTGTCTTTGTGGCTAGTGATGACCTTGTCAGATTCTGTTTTTTCAAAGTCGTATTGCCCTGGTTTAAAGGTATGGCGAAGCACACCATAGCCGTCTGTTGTCCAGTAGAATGGATTTGGAGAAGCAACCCCTTTATCCACCCAGTTATTGGTGTTTGCAATCTCAATTTTTTGCCCCTTATGGGTAAAGCGACCATTTTGCGTACCACCACCGAAATACTCTGTATCTTCACCAGCTTTTAAGACCTGAGTAGCAGAGCTTGAGCGCAAATCAAGCGGAGCGGCTTCTTCCACCACTGTCTTTCCAGTTGCCTTATCAACGATCTTAAGGGTACTTCTCATCTTGTCTAAGAAGAGAGCGATAGCATTATTGCTCAATTCATAGTTGCCATTATTAAAGACAAGACTTGGTGCCACAGAAGAAGTATAATCTGAAATCTTCTTCGCCAAGATATTGGCAGGACGGTCTTCACGAGATGGTGTTGCCACCTCTAAAAATTCATCCTCACCTGGAACGACATGGTAACGAACGACATGATCCCCGTAGAAAGAAACTTGTCCTTTTTGACCGGTTTCATAAGTGACATCAAAAATATTTGAATTTGTAGCATTAACAGTGACATTTGTAATAGCTCCTAGCTGAGTCGGTGTTTTTCTCACTGGCTCTTCACTAGCACGGTCTGTTGGTTTTGAGACTGGAGTTTCGGCTACTTCTTTTTTATCTTCGACTGGTGCAACTTCCTTAGTCTCTTTGACTTCCTCAACAGCTGGTGTTGAAGCTTTTTCATCGAGCTTAGCTTCTTCTGCTTTCTCCACTACTGGTGCAGTATTTTCTTGTGAAGTGGCTGTTGTTGCTTCTCCTTTTTCTTCCGTAGAAGGAGTGACTGCACTTGATTCTTTATCTAAAACTTTTGCTTCAAGCGCTTCCCCTCCTGGTTCAGCAGGTGTTTCGGCTTGTGCTGTATTCACACCAAAGACAACACTTCCGATAACCACAGAAAAAGTCCCAAGCGCTAATTTACGGATGGAATACTTTCTTTGTTGGTCAAATATGCTTTTCATACGAAGCCTCCCATATTTTCTTTTTTACGATTCACAATGAGCAAACGAACAAATGTTTAAAAATCTGTTCATCCTACCGACACAAATCTTTCTCTCCTTTCCATCTTAAAACACTAATAAGATAGCGCTTACATTTCGGAGCATAAAAAAGAAATCTTTACTCTCTCGTCTGAGCTTTCCTTGCTACGATAGATGGAAGATAAGAAAATCAAGAGTAAACAAAACTTAACGACTTTCTTATTTCTCATCAATCTTCACTCATCCAGTTGTCTGTAAAGACCTCCTACCTTGCTTCTTATAGATGTTTGACAGTCTTTTATCATTAGTATAAAAGTAATATGCTACTTACCCGAGAAAGTATGCCCTCTTCCATCAGATAATAAAAGAACTATAACCACCAATAATATATCAATATTTGTAGAATTAGTCAAGCGATTTTTACACCTATCATAGACAATTCATAGAGAAAATTCGCTCCCATTCCTTTCATAGAAAGCTTGCAGAGGATTCTCATCACAATTTCACATAGACGAACCAAAAAACATATGTTATAATAATCATAGAATTGGAGGCGTGTACATGAAACGATTACTCAGCTGCTATGCCAGCGATTTGCAAAATCTATCAAAAGACGAACTCAAGCAAGCTATCTCAACCAGTGAAGGACGGACTATTTTAGGAGAAACCGTTGTTACCGCAGCTCCTCTCCTTGAAGGGGTGAGTAATCCCGAGGTCATGGCGAGCTTTGGAGCAGACCTCATCGTTCTCAATGAGTTTGACGTCTTTACCACTTTTATCAACGGCTTTCATCCCTGTGAAAATCCCATTGCAGAAGTCAAACGTTTGACTGGAAGACCTGTTGGCATTAACCTTGAGCCTGTTGATAGCACCGCTCAAGTCCTTGATGAAAAAGTCATACTCAGCAAAGGCAGACAAGTCAGCAAAGAAAGTCTTCAAGCTGCCCAAAATCTCGGAGTAGACTTCCTCATGCTGACTGGCAATCCGTCTACCGGCGTTTCCCTTGCAGCTATTAAAGAAGCTATTGCTCTTTCAAAAACCTATTTTAAAGGCTTGATTTTTGCTGGGAAAATGCATGGTGCAGGACTTTCTGAGGACATCTTCTCCCTTCAAACACTGACTGACTTTATCAAAGTAGGGGCAGATGGAGTGCTCATCCCCAGTCCATCGACCGTTCCCTTTGCGACAGAAGAAGCCGCCTATCAAGCCAGCAAAGCCGTCAAAGAACTAGGTGGACTGGTGATTACAACCATCGGTACCAGCCAAGAAAGTGCCGATGAAATGACCATCCGTACCATCGGACTTTCTAATAAACGAATCGGAGCTGACATTCATCATATCGGAGATGGCGGTTACGGTCGCATGCCGATTCCTGAAAATATTCTCGCACTGGGCCTAGCCATCCGTGGCAGACGCCATACTTATTTTAAAATGTCCCAATCTCCCTTGCGTTAACACAAAAGCTGAGCATCTCTGTCTCAGCTTTTTAGTATTCTCTATATGCAAATCTCACAGCTATATTTGTTTACTTTTGATTTACTAAAAAGAAACAAGACGCAGGCAGAACTTAGATTAGCTGAGGATTATTACATAATCCTTATTTCCAACCTCCAACAGTCTGTGAGACTGTTGGAGCAAAACAAGTTAACGACGGAATAATACTCATTGAATTTCAAAAATAGCGGTTTCGCGACTATTTCAAACAAGATGTGACTTTTGATGGATGAATATAAGGTTATTTTCAAAGTAGTGAAATTATTCGCAACAGTTACGCTGTTGCGAATAACGGAAATTTTGAGACTTTTGGCTCAAAATTTAGCAATGAAACTCCGAAGGAGATTGCTTGCGTTCGCACTATTTAAGAAAGTAACAAAAATGCTAATTTTGATTTTTAAAGAGTATAAATAAAAACATAAAGATTACCGTCACACATACTTGACTTTCACTTTCCAAATCATAACACACAAAAACAGGTAGGAACATCCTACCTGTTTGAGACGATTATTCGTCAAGGGCTTATTTGTAGTTGCGTGATTCCAAACCTTCTTCTTCAAGGAATAGACGGAATGGTACCAATTCTTCAGCTTCATATTTTTCTTTGTAAGCTGCGATTTCTTCAGCAGAGTAAGCTTTTGGATCCAAACGAAGTTCTGGAGCTTCTACTGGGATTGGACGGTGTTGTGTGATGCGAGCATCGATCACAACAGTCTTACCTTGTTTGTTCAACTCAACAGCTTCTTTCATCACAGCGTCGATATCTTCGATACGATCTACTGTAAATCCAACCGCACCTTGTGCTTCTGCGATCATCTTGTAATCAGGGTTTGTGAAATCTACACCAAACAAGTGTTTGTTTGTGTCTTCGTATTTGTTCTTGATGAAAGCATACTCAGAGTTTGAGAAGACAACGTTGATAACTGGAAGGTTGTATTGAACGTTTGTAATCACGTCTGGGTAGCACATACCAAAAGCACCGTCACCCATGATGTTCCATACTTGGCGATCTGGATTGTCTTTCTTAGCAGCGATACCACCAGGAAGGGCAATACCCATTGTCGCAAATAATGGAGATGTACGCCACATGTTCTTAGGAGTCATGTGCAAGTGACGAGTAGATGTTTGTGTTGAGTTACCTACGTCGATTGAGTAGATCGCATTTTCATCAGCGTATTTGTTGATTGCATTGTAAACTTGGTACAATTGCAATTCGCCTTCAGTTTTACCTTCAAGCTTGTTCATGTAATCACGCCAGTTTTGGTTGTTTTTCACAACTGCTCTCCACCATGGAGTTGACTCAACTGGGTTTACTTTTTCAAGGATAGCTGCTGCTGCATCTTTCACATCACCAAGGATAGATGCATCAAGCGCATGACGTTTACCAAGTTTGTAAGGATCGATATCCACTTGGATGAATTTTTCTACGTTTTTGAATGTGTTGTACACTTCTGAGAATGGGAAGTTACATCCAAGGAAAAGAACTGTATCTGCTTCAAAGATCACTTCGTTAGCTGATTTCCAACCAACACGGTAAGCTGAACCAGTCAATCCTTCGTAGTTCCATTCAAATGCTTCAAAGTTTTTACCAGTTGTAATGATTGGAGCTTTGATTTTACGAGACAATTCAGTCACTACATCACCAGCACCAACACCACCAAAACCAGCATAGATTACTGGACGTTTTGCGTTGTTCAAGATTTCAACAGCTTTGTTGATTTCTACTTCGTTCAAAGCTGGAGCTACAAATGTGCGGTCGTAAGTACCTGAACCGTAGTATGAATTCTCATCAATTTCTTCAAAACCAAAGTTTACAGGGATTTCAACAACAGCTGGACCTTTTTTCGCAATCGCAGCACGGCAAGCTTCATCGATTACTTTTGGTAATTGAGCAGCGTAAGCCACACGTTTGTTATACACAGCCACACCGTTGTACATTGGGTTTTGGTTCAATTCCTGGAAAGCATCCATGTTCAACTCATTAACTGGACGTGATCCAAGGATGGCAAGCAATGGAGTTGCGTCCATAGCTGCATCATAGATACCATTGATCAAGTGAGTTGCACCAGGTCCACCAGAACCTACGCAGACACCAATAGATCCACCAAATTTCGCTTGCATCAATGCAGCAAGTGCACCAGTTTCTTCATGACGGACTTGCAAGAAACGAATGTCTTGATCTTCAGCAAGTGCATCCATCAATGAACTCAATGTTCCTGAAGGAATTCCGTAGATCGTATCTACGCCCCATGTTTTCAACACATTTAACATTGCTGCAGAAGTAGTAATTTTCCCTTGACTCATAAAAAAGTCTCCTCCATAAAAATAATAAGAATGGTATGGTTCATTAAAGTTCTTCATTATCTGAAAACGCTTTAACAAATCTTACACTACTACTTTATCACATTTCCAAAAGATTTCATAATAATTTGCTCAGAATTTTCAAGAATTTATTTGCAAGCATAGAACTCTACTCTTTATCTAGGATTTTATCACTGATTTTACAAAAAAAGATTAGGAATTCATCCTAATCTTTTGCTTAAAAGCGAATCGTTTCGCGTGTTTTTTCATAAGATGTTACAAAACGTGTTGAAACACCTGGTTCTACAATATCTAAAGCCTGCGAAATTTCTTCAAATGATGCTTGGTAATCAAACTCATGCTCAAAAATTTCTAGCGAGCGATTGAAAGCTGCTTGAACCCCCTCATCAAATGAACGATAACGATTTGAATACTGGAGTAATTGCTCGGTTAGCGTTGCATATTGAACAATACGATAAGTTTCATCTTCTAGTTCTCGCATGTCATTGGTTAAAATGTCAAGCATCCGATTAACATCTGCCATATCAACCAAATCACGCTCCAAATCTGCGACTAAATCTTCTGTATGATTGCTCGCAGTAAAGAAGAGTTCTAGGAAACTCTTTGGAATTCCCGGAAGATTGCGTTTTTCCATATAACGCTTAATGGTATGCAACTTATTGACATAGATATTGGCTTTTTGACGAGCATTGACATCATCTTTTTCAATCTGAGCCAACGTTTCACCTAATAAAATCTGCTCATCTTCAATTTCTTTCAAGCGGTTTTGAATCGTTTCTAACTTCTCAGCCCAAATCGAATAGGCTTGCTTCACATCTGAAGAATCCTCCACTGCACCAAGAACCACTGTATCCAAGCTCACCAATTCATTTTCCAACTGATTGATGTGATCACGCAACGTTTCTGGAATCAAATAGACCTTACTCAAACGATCCAACTCCGAAGAAATATTAACTCGATTATCTTTCATGTGCGTTAGGTAGGCAGGAAGAGTTTTTAAAAACTTTTCTGTCTTTTTATGCGCCTCGATTTCACGGGTAAAGATATCATAAAGCGTATCAATTTCTTCTTGAATTTGCTCGTTTTCATACTGGGTATTATCCAATTCAAGTGCAGCTAGATTCTCACGGTTATGACTCACTAGCATATGCAACTGTTGCAAACGAGACTCGATATCTGTCTCCATGAAATGGTAATCACTCTCAAGGAGCTTGCGGTAACCAGACTCTAAATCCTCTACTTGCTCAGGAAGCTTTGTCATCAACTCTACCACAATCGCTGGAATTTTTTCCACAATCTGCGTAAGAGCAAGAATATGGTCTTCTGTTTTATCTAAAATCTCTGCCGCTTCAATCGGATCACCAGATGAATTCAAGGTTACAAACTGAGAAAACTCTGATTCGATATTTTCAAGTTGCTTTTCAATTTCAGAAAGAGCAACTCCATAGCTATCTGCATGATTAGCCACATTCGTGCGCAATTTTTCAAACAAGTCAAGAGCATGAACCACTCGTCCGCTGTTATGCGCCTCTTGCTCTTCCAAGCTCTTTAGAGCTTCACGAATGGCTGCGATATCCTCTTCAATCAAGCCAATCTGACTTTCAATCTTATCAATGCCGTGTTTAGCTTTTAAGAAGCGAAATGAATTATTATAAGTTTCCGTTTCAAACAGATTATTTTCAATATCTGCAAATGAATTTAAGGATAAATCAACCCATTTTTGATTCCACTCACGAAAGGCAATCTGACTTTGACCGATCAAATGCAAGTTCTTGACTCTTTCGACCTCGTCATTGACTGGAAGATTATAAAGCTCTTCTTTTTTCTCCTCTAGTTTTGTAAGTAGGGTTTCATTTCTCTTTCTCAATAGTACAGCAGTAATATAGGCTACAATCAATAGCACTGCTATGACTATGGTCAGTATGATTAGTCCACTAGACATATATAACTCCTTTTTCCTATTACTTGAAACAATCATGATTATTATATCACAATTTGTTTAGCAAATGTCAGTTTTTTTGATTTTTTTAAACGTCCAGTGTACTGTAAACAGCATTTGCTTCAATAAAGTCACGACGAGGCTCTACTTTATCCCCCATCAGCATATCAAAAATCTTGTCTGCTTCAGCTGCATCATCCACAGACACGCGCGCCATCAAGCGATTTTCTGGATTCATGGTTGTCTCCCACAATTGGTGATCATCCATTTCTCCAAGCCCTTTATAGCGCTGGATAGTCGGTTTTGCCCGTCCTTCTGAATAACGCTCTAAAGCTGCCTGTAATTCCTCTTCTTGATTGGCTCCTGGCTGGATATACTCTTTAATCTCACTACCAACCTTGATACCATAAATCGGAGGTTGAGCGATATAGACATACCCTGCCTCCAAGACTGGTTTCATATAACGATAAATCAAGGTCAACAGTAGCGTACGGATATGGGCTCCATCAACATCGGCATCGGTCATAATGACTAATTTTTGATAACGAGCCTTGCTCACATCAAAATCCGCCCCAAAGCCTGTTCCCATAGCGGTAAACAAGCTACGAATTTCTTCGTTTGCCAAAATCTTATCCATGCTCGCTTTTTCCACGTTCAAAATTTTCCCACGGATTGGCAAAATCGCTTGGAATTCACGGTTTCGACCTGATTTGGCAGAGCCTCCCGCTGAATCTCCCTCCACAATGAAAAGCTCTGTTTCAGCTGGATTATTGGATGAGCAGTCTGCTAGCTTCCCTGGAAGATTTGAAATCTCAAGTCCTGACTTTTTACGAGTCACTTCACGCGCACGCTTAGCTGCAATCCGAGCCTTAGCTGCCAGAATTCCTTTTTCCACAATTTTTTTCGCAACTTGTGGATTTTCTAGTAAAAATTCTGAGAATGCTTCACTAAACAAGCGATTCGTGATTTTAACAACCTCGCTATTGCCTAGCTTAGTCTTGGTCTGACCTTCAAACTGGGGATTTGGATGCTTGACCGAAATCACAGCTGTTAAGCCTTCGCGCACATCTTCCCCTGTTAGGTTATCCTCATTTTCCTTGAGCAATTTATTTTTCTTAGCATAGTCGTTAATTACACGCGTCAATGCTGTTCGAAATCCTTGCTCATGAGTTCCACCCTCATGGGTATGGATATTATTGGCAAAGCTCATAACGGTCTCATGATAGCCTGTCGTGTATTGGATAGCTACCTCAACCGTGATGTCATCCATTTCTCCATCTGTATAGATTGGCTTATCAAAAATGGCATCCTTATTTTCATTGATGTATTCTACATAGCTAGAGATTCCACCTTCATAGTGGTAATCGCGTGTCTGCTCAAGCCCTTCACGCTTATCTGTAATTGAAATTTTCAAGCCACGGTTCAAAAATGCCAACTCTTGAATCCGTTTATTAAGCTTGTCAAAATCATAGATAGTCGTTTCGGTAAAGATTTCAGGGTCTGGCGTGAAGTGAACGGTTGTTCCTGACTTATCTGTCTCCCCAATAACCTTCAAATCGTCTTGGACTTGTCCACGGCGGTATTCTTGGTAATAGATTTGACCATTTTTATAAACCTTAACGTCTAGCTGGGTCGAGAGGGCGTTAACAACGGAAGAACCTACTCCGTGCAAACCTCCAGATACCTTATAGCCGCCACCTCCGAATTTTCCTCCAGCATGAAGCACCGTAAAGACAGTCTCAACCGCAGGACGACCTGTTTTTTCCTGAATATCAACAGGAATCCCACGACCATCATCAACAACCGTAATGGAATTATCCTCTTCGATATAAACCTGAATAGTCGTTGCAAAGCCTGCTAAAGCCTCATCAATGGAATTATCCACAATTTCCCAAACCAAGTGATGAAGCCCCTCTTTTGAGGTGGAACCAATATACATCCCTGGTCGCATCCGAACTGCTTCAAGCCCCTCTAAGACTTGAATCTGACTGGCATCATATTCTTGTGCTTGTTTCTCTTTCTTCTCTTCTGTCATCATGTTCCTTTTCTAACACTTGATTGTCTGCTTTAGCTGCTCCATGCTATCAAATAGATACGTCGCAAAGCCCGCAGCACTTCCTGCTTTCATATCAATTTCTCGATCACCAATGACCAAGCCATTTAAAATGTGATATTTGTCTTTTAGATAAAGCATAGATTCTGGATTTGGTTTTCGCTGAAAGCCACTCTCTGAGGTCACCACTTCTGTAAAATAAGGTGCAATCTCTGTCTTTTCTAATAATTCCAAGACCTGATTATTCCGATGGGAAACAAGAAAATTTCTCCCACCTGCTGCTACAATAGCAGAAAGAACAGACTTCGTCCCTGGAAATAGAAGCGGATGAGTCAGCTCAATAGCTTCTTTCTCTTTGTACTGCTGTAAAAAATCTGGAATATCAGGCGCAAATTCTTGAATCGCATATGCTGTCGAACATTTCAAGGCTTGATAGACCTCATCATGTTGGGCTTTTCGTCCAAATCTCTCTAAAGTTGCAACAAATGCAGTTGTTGAAGATTCATAATTGTCAAGAAGCGTGCCCCCTAAATCCCATATGTAATCTTGATAATTCATACCCTTTATTATACCATATTTTCTCAGAAAAAGTTCTTAAAATGCTAGATAATCAAGGAAAAAGAGCACAAAAATGTGAGGGTAGCACGCAATAAAATAAAAAAACTTGGGAGTGGAACTCAATCGTGATTTCGTAGAAATCGATTTGCCTCACTCCCTTGTTTCTAATCTCTGGCTAATCGAATCCACTGGATTCATTTACTCCCACCCCCGCAAGGTTAACACAGCTTGTAGAATATTGACTTATCAATGTTTTACAAGATCGACAACTACTGCGTCAAACTGCTCAAACTATAAAAATAAGGAAGTTGGGTACTTTTCCCCAACTTCAAGCCATCTTTTCTGTTTTTTTATTCTGGGTGCTTTAGGTGAAAGCGAGCATAAAGATCGCTTTTAGATAAACCGTACTTTTTAGCGACTTCCTTCATCGCCTTGGTTTTTTTCATTCCTTCTGCAATCAATGATGAAATTTCTTCCATTAAGACAGTTTCTGTCACCTCAGAAAGCTCTTCTTTATTCGAGCCTGAAACAATCAAGAGACACTCTCCCTTGAGCGGTGTTTCTTGAATAGACTCTATCAACTCTGAAATATTTCCACGACGGTATTCTTCATAAATCTTGGTCAACTCTCGAACGACCACAGCTTCTCGATCACCATAAACAGCTAGCATATTTTCCAAGGTTACCTTCATACGGTGAGGTGATTCATAAAAAATCTGCGTTTCAGGATAGACCTTTTTCTCTTCAAAAAAATCCTTTTGCTGACCAGATTTGCGCGGTAAAAATCCATAAAAAATATGAGGTTGCGGAACTAGACCGCTTGCAATCAAGGCAGAAATCCCAGCACTAGCTCCTGGAATCGTCACCACTGCAATCCCTTCTTGAATGGCTGCTTTAACCAAGTCCTGACCAGGATCAGAAATACTCGGCAGCCCCGCATCAGAGACTTGTGCTAGATTTTTCCCCTCTAGCAGTAAAGCTAACAAGTTAGGAATGCGCTCTTTGGCATTATGCTCGTGAAAGCTGATCTGCTTGGTCGAAATATCAAAATGCTTGAGTAAAAGCCCTGTATTTCTCGTATCTTCTGCTGCAATTACATCCACTTCTTGCAAGGTCTTCACTGCACGAAAGGTCATATCCTCCATATTTCCAATAGGAGTAGCGACCAGATACAGGGTGCCTAAGGATGTATCCCCTTTAAAGCTTTTTTGAATCTGCATGTGCTAAACCTTTCTAAAGAGCAATTCATCACAAAACATACATTCAGCATCATTTTCACGTCGTTGCCCATAGAAATCCGTACAAATGTGAAAACCATCCTCATAAATTCGTTTTAAATTGTCTCTTCCTTGCTTAGATTTGGTTGGCGTTGCCTTATCCACCTCTCCCAAACGCTCCCGTAATTTATCGTTTTCAAGGCGAAGGGCGGTATTTTCTTCAATCACAGTCTTAAGATTTTTTTTGATAGCTTCCACTTCTGCCAAGGTGACAAATAAATTTTGTGAAAAAGCATCCAAGGCATCAAATAATTCTTTTTTATTCATCTAGTTCTACGATTTTCCTCTCTAAAACGACGATTGGCCTTGCAAGACCATATATTCCAATGCATTTTGACTATTGACATTGGCCTGCCACATCTGACGTGCCAACCCTAAACGACTGAGATAGACTAGCGCCCGTTCATTTCCCATTTCCCTAGCAAAACAGACTTCTAGCAAACGAAAAAGCTGGTCCTGCTTTTCTTTATCATCTGCCAACTGCACCAAGGTCGATACCTGTAAATACGCTTCTTTTTTACCTGCTAATATAGAGCGAACAAAACGCTCAATTTCTGTCAATAAGCGCAAGAAACTAGCATTCTTAGCGCTACTAAGAGCTTCTTCTTCTGTGTGTGCATAGGTCGCAATGACATCCGCCTGCTGTTTGATTAACCCTTCTTTCTCTAAACGATGGAGGAGATAGTCGTAGGATTTGGGAAAATGAAAAATCTGCGTCCGACTTTTAATGGTTGGAAGGATTTTTTCACCATCACGTGCCAAAAAGAAGACATAAATTTCACTTTGAGGCTCTTCAATCACTTTCAATAAGCTGTTTGCCGCATTGACGTGCATCTTATCCGCACCACAAATGATAAAGACCTGGCGGTTCCCCTCTACCCCAGATTGGGAAAAATTACGGACCAATTCCCGAATCGTTTCTGTCTTAATCAGTTGATTCGTCGGACGTAAAATCGTCACATCCGAAAAAGCTTCTTCTCTAATCAAACGACAATTTCGACAGACTCCACAAGCAAAGACCGTCGTTTTTTCTTGACAAAACAAGGATTGTGCTAGGAGCTGCGCCATCTCAAAGCTTGCAAAAGAGCCTGTAAATAAATAAGCGTGATTGAGCCGCCCCTGCTCTAAGATGCGTTCAAAATGCTCAGTCAAATCAGGTTGTAACTCTCTTAGTTTTTTCTCTGACATCCCTAGTCACTTTCCTTTTGAAGATAAGCCCAGCAGTCCTCTACAACAGAGTCTAAGGATTGGCTAGCATCTATCTTCACCATACGACTCGGCTCTTTTTCTAAAATCGACAAATAGCCTTCTCGGACACGACGATGCCAAGCAACACTTTCTTGATCCAAACGGTCAAATCCTCGATCCTTACTCTTTGCAATCCGAGCCAAGCCCTCTTCTACTTCAATATCCAAATATAAGGTCAAATCAGGCTTCAAACCATCTGTCACAAATTGATTGAGCCATTCAATATCAGAAACCAAAAGTCCCCGTCCAAATCCTTGATAAGCTACTGAACTATCAATAAAGCGATCCATCAAAACGAGCTTTTCAGACTCAAGCGCAGGAAGAACCTTTTCTTTCAAATGCTGCCTACGACTAGCCACATAGAGCAAAAGCTCCGTCTTTTCATCCATCGCAGTATAGTGAGGATTGAGAATAATCTCTCGAATCGCCTCTCCAATCTCTACGCCACCAGGCTCACGCGTCGTCATAAAATCAATGCCTGCTTTTTGCAACCTCTTCTCCAAAGCCATCAAAACTGTGGACTTCCCTGCACCGTCAGGTCCTTCCAAGGAAATCAATTTACCTTTTCTCATATTGTCTCTCTTCATTTTTTCTCTTTCTCTATTCTATCAAAAAAAATCAGAAAAATCACTGACAAAAATGTTCCCATCCCTCTTCCAAAAACCTATTTTTTTGATACAATAGAGGCAGGATTTAGAAACATTTAGGAGAAAGCTATGGGAAAACTAAAAAACTACGCACTCATTTTGCTGGGAGCAGGCATTTTTGCCTTTGGAATCAACTACATCGTCATTCCCAACCACTTATTTGAAGGCGGTGCGACGGGAATTACCTTGATTACCTATTATCTCTTTAAAATTCCCGTCTCGCTGATGAATTTAATCATCAACATTCCTCTCTTTATTCTCTACTGGCGGATTTTTGGTGCCAAGACCTTATACTCCAGCATCTTAGGGACTTTTGCAGTTTCTGCCTGGCTAGCTATTTTTGAGAAAATTCCTTTCACCCTTGATTTAGATGGAGATTTAGTCATTGTCAGTCTCCTTGCAGGGATTATCCTTGGAGCAGGGCTCGGCATCATCTTTAATGCAGGAGGAACGACCGGAGGTACAGATATTGTTGCTCGTATTGCCCATAAATACACAGGAATGTCCATCGGTAAACTCATGCTCCTTGTGGATTCATTTGTTCTGGTACTTGTCGTTTTAGTGTTCAAAGATATTGTTATGGTAACCTACACCTTGATTTTTGTCTTTATCGCCTCTCGTGTGATTGATTTGATTGGTGAAGGTGGATATGCAGGTAAAGGATTTCTCATTGTCACTAGCCATCCGAGAGAATTGGCACAAAAAATCGGAGAAGAGTTGGAACGCGGTGTGACTTTCTTAAATGGTCAAGGTTTTTATAGCCAGTCCGAGCTTCAAATCATCTATTGTGTAGTCGGAAGAAATGAAATGCAAGATATGAAGCATATCATTTTAGATATTGACCCCCATGCCTTTACCACCATTACTGATGCTCATGAGATTATGGGCGAAGGCTTTACACTAGATGAAAATAAACAACCTATTCAACGATAAAAAGTTGCAGAATTATCTGCAACTTTTTTCTTATAATTTCTTAGCAGATGTGCGGACAATATCCTCTACTGGAATGCCGCTCTCTTCAAATTTCGCTTTCAAAGCAGCTAAATCTGTATTGCCATCCAACTGTACTTCTGTAATAACTTTACCATCCTTACGAGGAATGTTGAGGATATTTGCGATATTAAGATTTTCATCCACGATTAAATGAATGATTTTCTCCATCACACCGACCTCATCTTCTGTGACAAAGCGCAAACGAACCCCTTCTTCACCATAACCAGCCACCTCTAAAAAGGCACGGAAAACATCTCGGTCTGTAATGACCCCTGCCACTTGATCATTGTCCACTACTGGCAAAATCCCAATCTTGTTTTTCAACATCAAATAAGTCGCATCCTCAAGACTAGCAAACTTTGAAATTGTGACAACATCACGAATCATGACATCCTTGACTTTGGTTTTATTCAAGAGATAGTTCATCTCATAAATAGATAGGCTAGTTGCCTTTGAAGGGCTTGCTTCTGCAATCGTTCCTTCTGTCACAAGACCGACCAAGCGATCGTTTTCGATAACTGGAAGACGATGCAAGCCTTGCTCTCTCATCATATCCGCCGCATGAGCAATCGTAGTATCTGGACTGATATAAATCACCTTACGAGTCATAAAATCTTTTACTGCCATGGACATTCTCCTTTTTCTTTTCCTGCTTCTATTATACTGTATTTTTCTGAAATTTCCTAGCCTTGAAACGCAAAAAGAGGGCAAGCGCCCTCCTTTTTATTATGCTTCTGGAGAAAGGTCATTTTCGATAATGACTTTAATCGCATGGTGATCTGCTGCTTTAGAGAATACTTTGTAAGCTTCTTCGATTTCACTCAATTTGAAGTAGTGAGTAACTAATTTTTCAGGAGCAATCTTATGAGATTCCATAGCTTTCAACAACTGAGGAGTTGTATTTGTAGATACAAGACCAGTTGTCACATTGATATTGCGAATCCATAGACGATCAAGGTCAAATTGAACAGGTACACCGTGTACACCAGCATTTGCAATCGTACCATCTACTGCAATAATCTTTTGACAGAAGTCAAATGTCGCTGGAACACCAACTGCTTCAATCGCCACATCAACCCCACGACCATCTGTTAGGTCAAAGATTTCTTGAATAGCTTTTTCAGCATCTGCTGAATTCACTTTATGAGTTGCACCAAATGAAAGGGCAGTGTCCAAACGGTTGTCATCCAAGTCTACCATGATAATCTTAGCTGGTGAGTAGAACTGAGCTGTAAGAAGTGAGCCCAAACCAACAGGACCTGAACCGATAATCGCAACTGTACATCCTGGCTCTACTTTACCTTTCAAGACACCAATTTCATAACCAGTTGGAAGGATATCAGATAGCATAACCAAAGCTTCATCTGACAACCCTTCTGGTGTATGGTAAAGTGTATTATCTGCATGTGGTACGCGAAGATACTCAGCTTGTGTACCATCAATCAAGTGACCGAAGATCCATCCACCTTCGTCTTCACAGTGAGCATAAATACCTTTTTTACAGTAGTAACATTTTCCACAAGCGCAGACACAAGATACCAAGACTTTATCGCCTTTTTTGAAGTTTGTAACTCCTTCACCAACTTCTTCAACAACAGCGATTCCTTCGTGTCCTAGAATACGACCACTTTCAACAACTGGCACATCACCTTTGATGATGTGAAGGTCAGTTCCACAAATCGTTGTTTTCAACATACGAACAACAGCATCCGTTGGTTTCAAAACAACTGGTTTTTCTTTTTCTACAAAGGCTGCTTCACCTGGTTTAACATATGTATAAGCTTTCATCAGCTTTCTCCTTTTGTGAATGTTTTTACTATGTTAGTATAACATACGTTGTTCTGTTTTGCAAGCGTTTTCTTGAAAATTTTTTATTTTTTTGCAGTAGAATTGTTTCGTTTTGATTTCGTACAAGGCGACGAATCACAGGTTAGGCAAGGCGAGTGAAGAATGTAATCAATGAAAACTAAATGACTACAAAAAAAGATGGGTAGCCCCATCCTTTATATTTATCATTAGCCACCCAGATAGGCTTTGCGAACTTCATCTGAAGCCAGCAATTCTTGACCTGTACCTGATAGCACAATTTTTCCTGTTTCAAGAACGTAACCGCGGTTTGCGATAGAGAGAGCCTTATTGGCATTTTGCTCAATCAAAAGAACCGTTGTTCCTTGCTTTTGAATATCTTGAATAATATCAAAGATTTCTTGGATAAAGATAGGAGCAAGCCCCATCGAAGGCTCATCCAAGAGCAACAACTTAGGAGTAGACATAAGGGCACGCCCCATGGCTAGCATCTGCTGCTCACCTCCAGAAAGTGTCGCTGCATCTTGGTTTTTTCGCTCTTCCAAGCGTGGGAAACGAGAGAAAACTTTTTTAAGATTGGCTTGGTTTTCTTCCCGATTTTTCTTGAGGAATGCACCCATTTCCAGGTTTTCCATAACGGTCAATCCTGAAAAGACATGGCGACCTTCTGGTACTTGAGAAAGCCCTCCTGCTACGATTTTTTGGGCAGGCACTTTTTGAATCTCTTGACCCAAGAAGGAAATCTGACCATTACTTGGACGGACCAAACCTGAAATCGTGCGTAGAATAGTCGTTTTTCCAGCACCGTTGGCACCGATAAGAGACACAACTTCTCCTTCATTCACTTCAAAGCTGACATCATGGACAGCCTGAATCATGCCGTAATGCACAGAAAGATTCTCAACTTTTAGCATAGACATTAGGCTTCACCTCCTAGATAAGCTTCAATAACACGTTTGTCATTCTTAATCTCCTCAGGTGTCCCGTGAGCAATCAAACGACCGTATTCTAGTACATAGATGCGCTCCGTCACTTCCATGACCAAGCTCATATCATGCTCGATGAGCATGATGGTAATGTTAAATTCATTTTTAATGCGGCGAATCAAGTCTGTCAATTCTGCCGTTTCTTGCGGATTCATCCCTGCTGCTGGCTCATCCAAAAAGAGGATTTTAGGCTCCGTTGCTAAGGCTCGAACGATCTCTAAACGACGTTGCTGACCGTAGGCGAGATTTTTTGCCAAGGTATCTGCATCGCTATCAAGGTCAAAGATTTTTAGCAAATCAAGCGCTTTTTGCTTCAACTCTTCTTCGTTTTTGTAGAAGGCAGGAAGACGGAACATACTGGCAAAGACATGCTTTTTATGGTGATTTCCAAAAGCAATCAAAACATTGTCTAATACGCTCAAATCTTTAAACAAACGGATATTTTGGAAGGTCCGTCCCAAGCCAAGAGAGGCAATTTTATAGGGTGCTTGACCATTGAGCAAATGCCCATCCAGAGTCACTGTCCCTTCACTCGGCTCATAGACACCTGTTAACAAGTTAAAGAGGGTGGTTTTCCCTGCACCGTTTGGTCCGATCAAGCCGACCAACTCACCTTCATTCAATTCCAAGGTAACGTCACCTACGGCTGTCAATCCACCAAAATGCTTGGTTAAATGTTTTACATCAAGAAGTGCCATTATTTCGCCACCTCCTTATTTTTTTTGAAAAATCGAGACAAGCTCAACTCCCATGTTCCTAATAATCCACCTGGGCGGAAAATCATCACGAGAATCAAGGCAAGTGAGTAAATAATCATCCGAATGCTTGCCACATCCTGCAAGAGCATATTGAGAATGCCTAGCACAATCGCCGCCACAATCGTTCCAGTCATAGACCCCAAACCACCAAATACCACGATAATCAAGATATTGATGGTATTGGTAAATGAATAATCTTTTGGAACGACAGATCCGACATAACCTGCATATAGGCTACCTGCGATACTTGCAGTCATAGCACCGAAAGTAAAGGCAATGACTTTGATTTTAGTCGTATTGACCCCGACAGATTCCGCTGCAATCTCGTCCTCACGGACAGAAAGCGTCGTCCTACCAATCGGGCTGCGCAAGAAATTAACGGTAAAAATCGTTGTCAGAACAACAAAGAGATAGACCATTTGCCAGCTGGTAAAGTTTGGAATTCCCAAGATCCCTGCTGCTCCATTGGTCAATTCTCCACCGTTCACAATCAGGATACGGATAATTTCAGATACACCAAGGGTCGCAATGGCAAGGTAGTCGCCTTTTAAGCGCAGAGTTGGGATACCAACTGCAAGGGCAACAGCACCAGCAATCAAAGCACCAAGAACCATGGCTCCAAAGAAGGCACCGTAAGTTGGAGATTTTGAACCGATAATAGCTGCTGCATAAGCACCAATCGCCATAAAGCCAGCGTGACCAAGTGAAAATTGACCAGAAAAGCCAACAATCAAATTCAAGCCAACGGCTAAAATGATGTTAATCCCAATTTGTTGCAAGATTTGTAGGTAAAAATCATTCAAAATACCCACACTAGCCAAAACAGTAATCACCAGATAAATAGCTGCAAGAAGGCCAAGCCATAAAAGATTGACCGTTAGATTTTTCTTCATAGGTTACACCTTCTCCTTCACATTTTTTCCTAGAATACCTGCTGGACGAACCAACAAAATCAAGATTAGAACCGCATACACAATCGCATCACGGAAGTCTGACATCCCAAATGCTGTCGCAAAGGTTTCAAGCAAACCAATAACAAAACCACCAAGTGCTGCACCTGGGATAATACCGATTCCTCCTAAAACTGCTGCAACGAAAGATTTCAGACCTGGCGTCATTCCCATCAAAGGCTCCAGCGAGTTATAGTAGAGGGCAATCAAGACGCCTGCTGCACCTGCAAGGGCAGAACCCAAGGCAAAGGTGAAGCTAATAGTCCGATTGACATTGATTCCCATTAGCTGAGCTGCATCACTATCTACTGACACCGCACGCATGGCTTTCCCCATCTTGGTCTTTTGAACAATCAATTGAAGAAGCACCATGAGTACCAAGGATACACCTAAAATCATGAGCTGAATATTGGTCAAGCTGATTGGACCAAAAGTATAGCGAACCGTATCAATCACCTGTGGGAAAGAACGAGTATTCGCCCCGAAGAAATAGACCATAGCATATTCCAAGAAGAAGGATACACCAATCGCTGTAATCAAGGCTGCAATCCGCGTCGAATGACGAAGAGGACGATAGGCTAAAAACTCAATCAAAACACCCAAAGCTGCCGTTCCCACCATAGCCAAAAGAAGGGCTACAAAGAAAGGCAAGCGGAGCGTATTTATGAGGAAATAACCCATAAAAGCACCCATCATATAAATATCACCATGGGCGAAGTTGATGAGTTTAATAATTCCATACACCATGGTATAACCGAGGGCTAAAAGGGCATAAACGCTTCCCAAGATTAAACCATTGACAAGTTGCTGGAGCATGTAACACCACACTTTCTATTGATTTTCAATGCGTGAAAAATTCACTGTTGTCTATTATATCATATATTCCCTAAAATCCACAAAAAGGGGAGTAAGAAAAACTCTCTTTGAAGTTCTCTCACTCTCCTATTTGAATGATCACTCTACAAGTGATAGGAATCCTTTTTTTATTATGGTTTCACAGTTTCTGCAGCTGTTACTTTACCATTGTTCATGGTCATCATGAAGGCTGTTTTCACTGTGTTGTGATTGTCATCAAAGCTTGTGTCTCCTGTTACCCCTTCAAAGTTTTTAGTTTTAGCAAGGTTGTCTTTGATTTCAATAGATGTTTTTGCCCCTTTTGCTGCTTCTGCTACAAGGTAAACAGAGTCATAAGCAAGAGCTGCAAAGGTAGATGGCTCTTCATTTCCATATTTTGCTTTGTAAGCGTCAAGGAATTTCTTAGCCTTATCAGATACATCCACAGTTGAAGAGAATCCTGAAATGAAATAGATATTTGATGCTTTTTCTGGTGTAGCCTGTTGAACAAATTCTTCACCGTTAAAGCCATCTCCACCAACGATTGGCTTGTCGATACCAAGACCACGCGCTTGGTTTACGATTTTACCTGCTTCTGTGTAGTAACCAGGGATAACAATCGCATCAAACTCTTTTCCTTTAATCTTAGTAAGTGCTGCTTGGAAGTCACTATCACCTGCTACAAATGTTTCATCTGCAACGATTTCACCCTTGTAAGATTCACGGAATGATTTAGCAATTCCTTTTGCGTAGTCACTTGAGTTATCTGTGTAAAGGACCACTTTCTTTGCACTGAGTTGATCAGTAACGTATTTAGCAATGATTTTTCCTTGGAAGCTATCTTGGAAAGTTCCGATAAAGAGATAGTCTTGACCTTTTGTCAATCCATCTTGCGTTGCACTTGGTGAGATCAATGGCACACCAGCTTTAGTCGCATTTGGAATCGCTGCTGCAGTCGCACCTGATGTCGCAGGTCCTACGATGGCATTCACTTTTGATTGAGTTACCAAGTTTGTCGTAACAGAAGCAGCTTCTGCTGTTTCTGATTTGTTATCTTTATCTACAACTTCAATCTTTTTGCCATCAATTCCACCAGCTTTGTTGATTTCATCAACCGCAAGTTGTGCACCTTTTTGCTCCGCAGTACCGTAAGCTGCTGTTGCACCTGTTTCTTCAAAGTTGAAACCGATTTTAATCGTTTTTTCATCAACTGGTGTACCAGTCGCGTTTGATCCACCCGACTTGACTTCTCCACAAGCTGCAAGAAGCGCAACGCTTGCAAGAGCTACAAATGATAATGCAAATTTTTTCTTCATGTTTGTCTCCTTAACATTTTCTAAAAATGATATGTTAAGAATATACCGAATTATCTGACAATTGTCAACCCAAATATTCTAATTTTTACATGATAACGTTTTCTATCTATTTTATTGTTTCGTTTTGAGTTAGTTGGAAGCAACGCATCACAGGCAAAATCTAGTTCGACAAGATGAGTGAAATGACGTAATCAATGAAAACAAAATGACTATAAAAGGTTGCCGACAAAGTTCGTATCTAAATCTTGAAGGTAGCAAGGCATAACTTTTTTGATATATTTTTCTTTAGAAAGCTGATGTAATACTTCCTCTGCTTGCTCTTTAAAGACATAAAGCTGCACATAGCGGTGTTTTTTAGAGTGATAGACAATATCTCCTACTTGTGCAACTTTTTTAGCGTCTCGATTGTAGTATAGATAGGCAATTAAGCCTGTTCGTTCTTGTAATTCCACCTTGAATCCTTTCTTATTTTCTTCATTACACATGAAAATAGAGTTGCTCGTTGATTCATCAATAAACCATCTGCTTCGTAAAAAGGATGAAAATCTTCCAAAATCAGTCCATTTTGAACTGAAAATTCTCTTCATTCTTCTTCTGAAAAGCCATGATGAATCAAATGACTGCTCATCTGGTCATTTTTGAGAACATCCACAATGATCAAACGCCCGCCCTCTTTCAGGCGACCAGCTAACTCCTTAAAAACTTGACTGGTATCTGGAATATGCAGCAGCGTTTGAATGACAAATATCACATCTACTTTTTCCTCGTTAGCCTGAAATTGCTCCAAAATCTGGGCTTTCACATGAGATAAACCCAAAACTTGACATTTCTGCTTGACCTGCTCTACCATTTCTTCAGCAATATCGACTAAAAACAAGCTTTCAAATCTATCTTCAAAGGGCAGGCTCATCAAACCAGTCCCACAACCGTAGTCTAATAAGACGGATTCGCGAGGAGTACCTGCTAATAGCCTAATGAGTTCTTTCTTGATAATGCCTAAAACCCTTTCTCTCTCAGGCGTATCATAACTGTCTGCCATCTTGTTGAAAATACCTTTTGTGGTCTCTTGATTCATGTATACTTCTTCTTTATCTTCTCCATTCATACCAAAAAATAGGAGTGAGACTCAATCATGATTTCAAAGAAATCTATTTCCCTCACTCCCTTGTGTCTAAGTTCGGGCTAACCTAATCCACTGGATTTGGTTACTCCCAAGATTAACTAAGTTTGTAAAATGTAACAAAATCAGAGACTTTACCACAAACTCATGCTTCTTACTTCAAGTGGTTGTTTTCCATGATTTCATCAATGAAACCATATTCTAAGGTTTCTTGAGCACTCATCCAGTAATCACGCTCTGCATCCTTATGGATTTGTTTGACGGTTTTCCCAGAATTTTCTGCCAAGATTTTTTCAAGGTTATTACGAGTTTTAAGCAAGTGCTCCGCTGCAATCGCCATATCTGTCTGCTGAGTACCACCACCAGTACCACCCATTGGCTGATGAATCATGTATTCTGCATTTGGCAACATGAAGCGTTTACCTTTAGTACCGCTTGAGGCAATCACAGTTCCCATGCTAGCTGCCATTCCCATAACAATAGTTTGAACATCTGATTTGATGAAGTTCATGGTGTCTACAATAGCAAGACCTGCAGAAACTGAGCCACCTGGAGTATTTACATACAAGTAAATGTCCTTCGTACTATCTTGGGCATCTAAAAAGAGCAACTGCGCAATGATAGAATTGGCCATATTGTCTTCAACAGGGCCGGTCAACATGATAATTCGGTCTTTTAAGAGACGAGAATAGATGTCATAGGAACGTTCTCCACGACTGGTTTGTTCAATAACTACTGGAATCATTGGTTTCTCCTTCTTCTTTGATTCAAGAGGGATCTCCTCTTGTTCAATCGTAATCTATGCCTATTATACCCTATTGGTCAAAAAAGGTCAAACATCAACTCTTATTTTGTGCCAAAGAGACGATCACCCGCATCTCCAAGTCCTGGAACGATGTAGCCATGCTCATTCAAACGTTCATCGAGAGCTGCTGTAAAGATTTCAACATCTGGGTGAGCAGATTGAAGAGCCTCTACTCCTTCGGGTGCGGCAACCAAGCAAACAAATTTGATATTGGTTGCTCCACGTTTTTTAAGAGAATCAATAGCTAAAATTGCGGATCCCCCTGTGGCAAGCATTGGATCTACGACAAAAATTTGACGTTGGTCAATATCTTCTGGCAATTTTACAAGGTATTCAACTGGTTTTAGCGTTTCTTCATCACGGTACATCCCGATGTGTCCGACTTTAGCTGCTGGTACTAAACTCAACAAGCCATCTACCATACCGATTCCTGCCCGTAAGATTGGCACAATGGCTAATTTCTTACCTGCCAATTGCTTTTGAACCGTTTTAGTAATCGGTGTTTCAATTTCCACATCTTCTAATGGTAAATCGCGCAACACTTCATACCCCATCAGCATAGCAATCTCATCGACTAATTCGCGAAATGCCTTAGTCGGTGTATTTGTCCGACGCAAGATAGAGAGCTTATGTTGAATAAGTGGATGTGCGATAACTTCAATTTTTCCCATGTTGGAATGACCTTCTTTCTTTTTATTCGTTCTATTATACCATATCTAGCCTGTGATTTTCCACTCACTAGCTATCAAATCAAGACTTTTATAGTTGTTTATAGTGTATACTCGTGGTGCTAGTTAATTTCAAACTACAATAAAAAGCCCAAAAGGACTATACTGTAAGTTCCGAAACAAACAGGAGGAAGTCCAAATGAGCCACTTACAGTATACCGCTAAATCTCATCACTTACAATGGAATTTGAAGCAATTATCAAAAATTTGCCATCAACTGTATAGGGATTATTGTCCTAAATCTTTCAAACATCGTCATAATGTCAGTCTATCTAAGGTTTCAGATCAATCTCTATTAGTCTTACTTCTCTTGCAAGCTGAACTAGGGATTAAGTCACAACGTCATTTCTACCGTCTCTGTTACTTATTTCCTTGTGGTCATCTTCTTGAACGAAGCCGTTTTAATAGACGAGCAAGACAGTTGATTTGGTTAGTTCAAGTCATTAGACAAGCAATGAATACTAAAATCTCGCCTGGTTCCATTGTTATTATAGATAGCTTTCCCTTGCCACTTTGCCAACCTACCCGTAACTATAGAACACGTATTTTTAACGACTTAGCAGATATTGGCTACAATGCTTCCAAACATCTGTGGTTCTATGGATTCAAAGTACACATGCTGGTAACTTTATCAGGCTATATTCTGAATTATGTTGTGACACCTGCATCAGTCCATGATATTAGGGCAGTTGATGACTTACTAGAAAATTGCCGACAACCTTATATTTTGGCAGATTTAGGCTATCTTAGTAAGGAACTTAAAGATCATTTGACCCAAAAAGGCTATCATCTATGGACTCCCTTGCGCCAAAATATGGCAGGAGCTAAACAACATAATCATTGGAATTTGATGGCTATGAGACGAACCATTGAGACTCGCTTCTCAGAGCTTTGCGGTCTTTTTGATATAGAACACACACTGACTAGAGGTTTAGCAGGTCTGCAGTTAAGGCTGGAGCAAATTATACTGGCTTACAATCTGAGATACTTCGAGATTAACTAGCACCACGAGTAGTGTATTAAAATCAAAATTAGCATTTTGTTGCTTTCTTAAATAGTGCGGACGTAAGCAACCTCCTTCGGAGTTTCATTGCTAACTTTTGAGCCAAAAGTCTCAAAAGTTCCGTTATTCGCAACAGCGCAACTGTTGAGAATCATTCCACTACGGCAAAAGTAACCTTATATTCCTCCGTCAAAAGTCACATCTTATTTGAATTAGTCACAAAAATAGCTACTTTTGAAATTAAATGAGTATTAGTTTTGATTTAGTACAAGGCAATGAGTCGCAGGCATAACTGGGACTACTGAGGATTATGACATAATCCCCCAACAGTCTCCGAGACTCTTGGAGCAAGACGAGGTAACGACGTAATAAAGGAACATTAAATGACTATATTGACTCATGATAAAAGGGAGTGAGACAAAAATCGTAATTTCCAAGAAATCGATTTTGTAGTCTTCGCTTTCCAATTTTTAGGCTCAGGTATGAACAGTTCACTGGACTGTTCATACCCCGCAAGGTTAACTAGGTTTGTAAAATGTTGATAAATCAACATTTTACAAACCAGACAACTACTGCGCCAAACTGTTAGAACTATAAAATGTAACGAAGTTGGATACTTTTATCTCACTCTCGATACATTCTCTCAATATATTAGAATCTGTATTCACAGCTCAGTAACTCTATTCAGGGCTTATTTTTCGCTACTCAGCCTTGTTTTTCTCGAAATACAGTCAGTATTCCTTATTAGAAGACTTCACTTATGAATACAGGTTCTTAGAAATCAGGATACAAGATGAAGCATATGAAAGCCAAAGCAAAATCCGATAATGATACGCCAAAATTTTCTTAGAATACTCTAAACAAGCTTAGCGAGCAGGTACCATTTTCTCTGGTTCACGGATACTTTGGTAGAATTCCTGATGTTGCTGGGCAGATGTATTTAGCTCCTGCACCTTGGTATTATACTCCTCAATCCACTGATTGAGCGTATCGCTCTCTGTATCAACAGCAGCTTGCTCGGCAAGAAGATTCGAGCGTTCTGCTTGAAAATCTGCTTGGCTAGTAAAACTACCGCTAGCTGCTCGATTATTGAATTGAGCGATCGCTGTATCCAGCGCTTCTCGGTGCGCTTCATAAGTGACCTGCGCAGCGTCAATCTTTTCTTTCAACTTCTCAATATCTGCTTGTAATTGCTTGATCTGCTGCTCCATCGCTTCAAAGGTTGCCCCGTACTGCTGCTTTAAGGAAACAAGTTTTGAACGATTTTTGAAATACTTGGCATAATGCTCTTCTAGCTTAGAAGATAATTCACCGTACTCTGTCCCTAAAATCGAATGCAATTCATTTTCAAACTGACCTGGCTCTTCTTTTTCATACAAAGTCATGAGGTTTTCAAAGGACTCTGTTTTGAGTTTCTCATAAACCATGCGCAATTCCGCTCCCACATTCTGACGTTCTTCAGCCGACAAACGCTCCCAAGCAGCATGGAGCAATTCGTGGGCTGTCGTGACTTCCTCAATCCCAGCTAATTCTGGCTTTTGATTGGCTAAGACATGGATTTCATCTACACCAGAAAGGTAATAGCCCCAGACTAACAGTTGCTCCGTTCGCTTAGGTGCTGATCTATAAAAGACTTCGGCTTGCTCTATCTGTGGATTTGTAGCATAAAAAATGCGCTTCCCTTGGTCTGTCAAATCCAGTTCTTTTTCCAAAGCAACAACAGTTGATGAAAAAGTGTGTTCTGGATGATGAAGAATTTGATAGTCTTGATAGGTCACATATCCTGAGACTAAGAGGACAGCTGAGAGCAAAATAAGCAGCCATCCCCATCTTTTCTTTCTTGTTTTCATAGACTTTAGTATAGCATAAAAGGAAAGAATTGCCTTATTTCAGCCGTTCTTTCCCTTTTTGTTTTATTCGTACAGGGCTAAAAATTGCACAATCCGTTGGCAAATCTCTTCTACAAGAGATTTCGGTGTTGCCACGTTCAACCTCGCATGATAACGCCCCTCTTGTCCAAAATCTGTCCCACGATTTAAAATGACCTTAGCCTCATCGTGTAGGCCCTTGTACAAGTCTTCATCACTCAATCCATAAGCAGTAAAATCCAGCCAAATCAGATAGGTTCCTTGCGGTTTCATCACCTTTACCTTAGGAGCATACGTCTCAAAATACTCCACCACAAACTGGATATTGTCCTCAAGAGTTGTCTTTAAGTCTGTTAACCAAGGAAGCCCATACCGATACGCAGTCTCTGTCGCAATGTAGCCTAAGCCAGAGATTTCATGCTGATTATTTCTCAACTGCTGCTCTTGAAAAGCGCGTCTCAGTGCCGGATTTTCAATCACTGCATAAGAATTTTTAGTGCCAGCAATATTAAATGTCTTACTAGCACTGGATAAAATCAGAGAAAACTCTTTAAAACTTGAATCAACCGTATTAAAAGAAGTATGCTTGTGACCAAACAAGGTCAAGTCTTGATGGATTTCATCCGATACAAGGAACACACCATATGTTTGACAGAGCTTACCAATCTTTTCCAACACCTCTTTTTCCCACACACGACCGCCAGGATTATGGGGATTACAGAGAATGTAAAGTTTGACATGGTTTTCAGACAAATCTTTTTCTAACTGCTCAAAATCAATGGTAAACATGCCATGCTCCTCTTTTAAGGAATTGGTCACCAAAGTCCGATGATTGAGTTTCACACTGCGTGCAAAAGGGGGATAGACTGGTGTATTAATGAGAACAGCATCCCCTTCCTGCGTTAGCGCTTGAATGGCAAGGGAAATCGCAGGTACGACTCCCTCGATGAAAATGAGAGATTCCTTGTCAAAAACATAGCCGTGCTGATTCTTTTCCCAATCTAAGACTGCTTGGTAAAGCCCATCGCTAGCATAGGTATAGCCGTAAACCAACTGATCTGCATAGTCATAAATGGCTTGTTTGATTTCAGGCATGACCTCAAAATCCATATCAGCAATCCATGCGGGCAAGATCTCAGGGTCTGCCTCCGTTTCTCTCCATTTATAAGTGTGGTGTTTCAATCGATTCGGAGCACTTGTAAAATTATAATGGCTCATTTATCCCTCCAATGCTTGTGCTAAATCTGCTATCAAATCTTGACTTGCCTCAATGCCGATAGATAGGCGTAAGAGGTCGTCTGTTAGACCGTATGAATGACGTACTTCTGCTGGAATATCTGCATGAGTCTGAGTCGTTGGATAGGTGACCAAGCTCTCAACCCCACCTAGACTTTCTGCAAAAGTAAAGACCTGAATAGCATTTAAAAAATTGGGAATCTTCCTTTCATCCTTTAGCTTAACGGAAATCATACCTCCTTTTCCAGGGTACAAAACTTCTTTAACATGAGGATTTTCTTTCAAAAATGCTACAATCTTTTGAGCATTTTCGGTCGCGCGCTCCAGTCGCAAGGCAAGAGTCTTTAAGCCTCGCAACAACAGGTAACTATCAAAGGGAGATAAGACAGCTCCAGTCGTATTGAGATTGTAAAACAGCTGCTCATACATTTCTGAAGAATTTGTCATGACAGCTCCTGCCAGCACATCATTATGACCAGATAAATACTTGGTCGCTGAATGCAATACAATATCTGCACCGTCTTTTAAGGGTTGCTGATAAATAGGGCTATAAAACGTATTATCCACGACCACCTTTGCTCCCTTTGCATGAGCTAGCTCGGCAATACCCTTAATATCAAACTCCACCATGAGAGGATTGGTCGGTGTCTCAAGGTAAACCACATCAATCTCTTCTGTCAGATAATCCTTTAACTCTGCTTCTGAGTTAGCATAGATGAACTGAAGACGACCTTCCTTTTCCACTTGATGAAACCATCGGAAACTACCACCATACAAATCCCGTACCGCCAGTACCTTACTTCCCACTGGAAAGACACTAAAAGCTAGCACAATGGCACTCATACCTGAGCTAGTCGCAAGGGCATACTCTGCTCCTTCAATAGCTGCTAGCGTATGCTCCAAACTATCTCTCGTCGGATTTTTCGTACGTGTATAGTCATAACCCGTTGATTTACCAAACTCAGGATGCTGATAGGTCGTCGAAAAGTGTAAAGGCGTCGTCAAAGCCCCTGTCGCCTGATCCGTCCTAATCCCTGCCTGTGCCAAAATCGTCTCTAACTGCAATAAATCACTCATCTTCATCCCTCCTTTCTACTATTGTACCATCTTAAAAAGAGAATAGCCTATCTTCTTTTTAAGAGCCGGATATAGCTTGAGACTATAACTAAGCAACTTTCTATCTTACACTTGATTATAATTGTTTAGTTTTGATTTAATACAAGGCAATGAGTCGCAGGCAGAATCGAAGTGAGGCAAGACGAGTGAACGACGCAATACATAAAAACTAAATGACGATAAAAAATAAACACTCTTTCCGTTATACATTTAGAAAGAGTGTATTTTATAGGCTCTATAATTTCTGTAGTGGGTAACTTCCACTGAAGAGATTATAGAGCTTTTTCAGTGTAGAAAAAAAGTCCCATATAATCTATAATGAAAAGCGACCAAACTCACATTAGAAAGAATCATATGGAACAACTTAATAATACCACAAATCTTATCGGAATTAAAGATAAAAATATCACCATCACTTCTGCTTACAAGTCTATGAAAAGGCAACAGTTTTCTGTACAAATTTTATGAAGTGTTTTTTTGCTTAATCGATGACTCGCTTAGTCATAGGCGTTTGGTAGTTGAGACTGCCATGAATGCGGTGGTGGTTCCACCAGTGAACGTAGTCTTTGGTTTTTAGAGCTAATTCTTCCAAGGAATGGAAGGTTTCTTGGTTAATAAACTCAAGTTTGAAAGAATGATAGGTACTCTCGGCTACGGCATTGTCATAGGGACAACCGGCTTGACTGAGTGAACGTGTGATACCAAAGGCTTCTAATATCTCATCAATCAGCTGATTATCAAACTCCTTCCCTCGATCAGAATGGAAGAGCTTGACCTTAGTCAGCGCATAAGGGATACTTTGAATAGCCTCTTTGACCAGCTCTGCAGTCTTGTTCCAACCAGCTGACAGTCCGATGATTTCGCGATTAAAGAGGTCAATGACCAAGCAGATATAAGCCCAACGCTTACCAACACGGACATAAGTTAAGTCCGTCACAAGAGCTTCCAAGGGCTTCTCTTGGTGAAACTGTCTGGCTAGGAGGTTTGGAATGGATGCCTCATTTTTCCCTTTAGCATGTGGTTTGAAGGCAGCCTTCTGGTAAACAGAAACCAAATTCAGTCTCTTCATGATGCGAGAAATCCGACGACGAGACAAGTTGATACCTTGTACTTCTAGACATTTCTTGATTTTCCTAGCACCGTATCTGGACTTGCTTTCGAGAAAAATGCGTTTGATTTTTTCTTCGAGACCAGCCTCGGATATAGACTCCATAGCTTTGTAGTAATAGCTAGAACGCGGAATGTTCAAGCACCGACACATGGCTGAAATGCTGTAATTCTTCTTGTTCGCAGTGATTATTTTCCTTTTCGTGCCATAATCACTGCCGCTTGCTTTAAGATATCGACCTGCATTTCAAGCTCTTTATTTCGTTTTCTGAGTTCAATCAGCTCACGCTGCTCATCAGTTAGGTTATCAACAGTTTTGAAGGAACCGGTTGTTCTTGCCTGTTTAACCCATTTATCTAAGGTTGAGGGAGTTAGCTCATACTCTTTGATAAGCTCGTTTCGTTTCATACCTGCCTTGTGAAGATCAACGATTTGTTGTTTGAATTCATCTGTGAAGTAGCGACGTGTTTTTCTAGACATATTTTCCTCCTGGTTTTCTTTAGTATAGAACACTTTATAATTTCTGTCTAGTTTAGTGTAACCTATTCACTAAATCCCATATCCTCATGCAAGCAACCTTAGATTATCCTGCTCCTCCTTGTCCTCACTGCCAAGGAAAGATGATAAAATATGACTTCCAACGAGAATCCTCTATTCCTATTCTTGATATTCAAGGATTTCCTACTCTTCTAAAACTGAGAAAACGTCGCTTTAAATGCAAGAGCTGTCTACGTGTATCCGTATCTCAAACACCTCTCGTCAAGAAACATCATCAAATTTCTCAACCTGTCTGGGATAAAATCACTCAACTACATACGGAAAAACTAACGAACTCTGATATTGCTAGAAGACTTCATATCTCTGTCTCTGTTGTACAGAGAAAACTGAATCAATTCTCCTTCAAGGAACAGTTCTCACAATTACCTAAAATCCTCTCTTGGGATGAATTCTCTCGAAATAAGGGAAAGCTGGCATTTATCGCTCAGGATTTTCAATCCAAAAAGATTATCACTATTCTTGAGAATAATCGGCAAACAACCATTAAAAACTATTTCCTCAAATACACGAGAGAGGTGAGGGAAAACGTCAAAGTCGTAACTGTGGATATGTCTGGTAACTATATTCCTATCATTAAATTCTTATTCCCGAAGGCAAAGATTGTTCTGGATCGTTTCCATATTATTCAGCACCTGAGCCGGGCTATGATGGCTACTCGGATTGCCATTATGAAGAACTGTGACAAGGGATCACTTCCTTATCGTGCTATGAAACATCATTGGAGAATCCTCCAAAAGGACAGCCGGAAACTCTCTAACAAACTCTTTTATTCTCGAACCTTTAGACAAACAGTAACCCCTAGAGAAGTAGTTCGAAAGACCTTAGACTTATCAGAGGAACTAAGATACTATTATGACCTGTATCAGCTCTTGCTTTTCCATTTTCAAGAGAAGAATAGCGAGGCTTTCTTCGGACTGATAGAAGACTATTTACCTACTGTGAATCCTACTTTCAGAACAGTCTTGACAACCTTTCTCAAATACAGACAATACATTACCAATGCACTTGAATTACCTTATTCAAATGCTAAACTCGAAGCAACTAACAAACTCATCAAGGACATCAAACGACAAACTTTTGGTTTTAGAAACTTTAAAAACTTTAAAACAAAAATTCTCATCGCTTTAAACATACAAAAAGAGAGAACCAACCTGATTCTCTCTCGTATGGGGTAATATCAACCACTACAGTTGACAAAGTGCCCTTTAAAAACTTTAAAACAAAAATTCTCATCGCTTTAAACATACAAAAAGAGAGAACCAACCTGATTCTCTCTCGTATGGGGTAATACTTCACCCACTACAGTTGACAAAGTGCCATTTTATACAAAGATTCATCGTTTGGACAATTTTACGACTGCTTCTGTCCTTGCAGTATGCGGAAACATATCCACAGACTGGATATAGTCCACTTGGTACACCTTGGTCAAGCGCTTTAAATCTCTTGCCAAAGTAGAAACATTACAAGAGACATAGACCATTTTTTTAGGTGCATATTCCAAAATCGTATCTAATAACCGATCATCCAAGCCTGTCCGCGGTGGGTCAACAATCAAGGCATCTGCTCGATAGCCTCTAGCATACCAGCGTGGAATAATCTCCTCTGCCAAACCTGTTTCGTAGTGAGTATTGGTCAAACCCAAACGCTTAGCATTTTTCTTAGCATCTTCGATGGCTTCAGGAATAATATCCATACCCCGCAAGCTCTTCACCTGATGAGCAAAGGCAAAGCCAATCGTCCCCACTCCACAGTAAGCATCGATCAAATGATCATCTGGGTGCACAGCCAAAGCTTTAACCGCCTCTCCATATAGAACTTCGGTCTGTTCTGGATTAAGTTGGTAAAAAGCGCGTGGCGAAAGAGAAAATTCATAATCTAAAACACCCTCACGAATACTCTCTTGCCCCCAAATAATCTCCGTTTTCTCACCATAAATTTCGCTCGATTTCGACGTTTGCAGATTGACAGCTACTGTCACAATTTCTGGAAAATCTCGTACCAAATCCTTGACTAATGGTGTAAAATCCAAGACTTTACTCGTCACAAAAATCATCTGTACCTGACCAGTCTTACGACTTCTGCGCACCATCACTGTCCGCACCCCTGCAATCTTTCTCTCATCATAAATCGGCAGTTGATATTTCCCCAAGAGCACAGCCACTTTATTAACAATCGCCTGCGTTGTCTTATCTTGAACCAAGCAGTTTTTCAGCGATACCAAGTAATGAGAGTTTTCAGCATAAAGTCCTGCTTTCACCTCACCCTTAACTTTCCGCGTTTGAAACTGCAATTTTGCCCGATAATACTGGGGCTCTTGCATCCCAATGGTCGGTCTAATCTCATAAGATTCATAGCCTTTAGGAGCAAATTTTTTCAAGGCTTGACGAAGTAAATCCTCTTTAAATTCCAGCTGCTTTTTATACTGCAAATGCATGATTTGGCAACCACCACAAGCCTCATAGATATCGCAGGCAGGGGTCACACGAAATTTTGATTCTTTGTTAACCGAAAGGAGTTTTGCCTCTGCAAAATTTCGCTTGACAGCCGTTATCTGGCAATAAACATCCTCGCCCTTTAAAGCCCCAGGCACAAAGACTAAGGTTCGCTTGTAAAATCCGATACCTTCACCGTTAATACCCATTTTTTTGATTTTTAAAGGAATTTTTTGTTTCACATGTAAGTTCATAATTCTATTATACAAGATTTATGGTAAGATAGGGATATGAAAATCACAAAAATTGAAAAGAAAAAACGTCTGTACCTGCTGGAGCTGGATGAGGAGGAAAAACTCTATATCACTGAAGATACGATTGTTCGTTTTTTACTCTCAAAAGGCAAGGAAATTACAGAAGAAGAACTAAAAGATATCCAAAGCTTTGCCCAATTTTCTTATGGAAAAAATCTCGCCCTCTATTATCTATCCTTCAAACCGCGCACAGCCAAGGAAGTTAAAGATTATCTCTACAAACATGAAATCACAAGTACCATCATTCCTCACGTTTTGGAAAATCTGATGGAGCAAAACTGGCTGAATGATGAACAATATACCCGATCTTATGCCGAAAGCAATCTCCGAAATGGAGACAAAGGAGCTCACGTCCTCAAACAAAAATTAAAACAAAAAGGCATTGATGGGACTCTCCTTGATAAGATCCTCGCTGAGTTTGATTTTTCTTGCGTCGCTGAAAAAGCTGCTGAAAAGTTGCTCAGAAAATACCGAACAAAACTGCCACCCAAAGCATTACAAGATAAGATTTTACAATCCTTAATGAACAGAGGTTTCTCCTACTCCGAAGCAACATTAGCCTATAACACTTTAGAAGTTGAAAAAGACGAAGAGCAAACCATGGACCTGCTCTATCGAGAACTAGATAAACAACATCGAAAATATGCTACAAAATACGAAGGGTACGAACTCAAGCAGCGTCTCACCCAAGCGCTGGCTCGCAAAGGCTATGATTTTTCGAATATTGCCAGTGCTCTTCGAGAATATCTTTAAAAAATCATCGAAAATTTTAGGACTTTTCATGAAAATATGTTACAATGGAATTGCTAACCTAAAAATTGTAGAAAGTTGATAGCCTATGAAACTACCAAAAGAGGGCGACTTTATTACAATTCAAAGTTATAAACATGATGGGAATCTGCACCGTACTTGGCGCGATACCATGGTACTCAAAACAACTGAAAATGCACTAATCGGAATCAACGACCACACCTTGGTCACAGAAAACGATGGCAGACGCTGGGTGACTCGAGAGCCTGCAATTGTGTATTTTCATAAAAAATATTGGTTTAATATTATCGCGATGATTCGAGATAATGGGATTTCCTACTACTGCAACCTAGCCAGTCCCTATTATATGGATAGTGAAGCTTTGAAATATATTGATTATGATTTAGATGTCAAAGTCTTTACAGATGGGGAAAAGCGCCTACTTGATGTAGAGGAATACGAACGGCACAAACGCCAAATGCACTATTCAGAAGAGATTGATTACATTCTCAAAGAAAATGTCAAAATCTTGGTTGACTGGATTAACAATGAACGCGGGCCCTTCTCTCAAGCCTATGCCAATATTTGGTACAAACGTTATGTAGAACTGAAGAATCGGTAAAGTTGTCAAAAGCTAGGAAAACCTAGCTTTTTTACTTTCTTTCCCTCATCTTTTGTAGCAAGAACTTGCTTTTCTCCTTTATTTTCTGTATGATATAAGAAAGATATGACGAGGAGGAATCACTATGGCATTTACCAATACAAAAGGACGCTACGCTAGTTTTGGCATTGTTACAAGCTTGCCAGATGACATTATTGATACCTTCTGGTACATTATTGACAATTATTTAAAAGGGGTTTTCGAGTTGGAAGAACTTTTGCAGTTTGAACTTCTCAATAACAAAGGGAAACTAACTTTCCGATTTTCAGAAGAACATTTGGATACCCAAGTTTCCTTTGATTTCACCTATCCATTTGATCCTTTCTATCCGCGGCAAATTTTCGTGACTGACAATAAAGGGCGGGAAACGATTATGTTGTCAGATGAATATTTTATGATTTAAAATCGTTAACTCACACCCTATAATAAATGCTAAACATACGTTCATTCTGTAAAACTAGAATGAACGTATGTTTTTATTTTACAAATTATGCTCCTACCCGAAACAATTAGATAAAGCATAAAAAGGACTATATCTAGCTAATCCATCATCCTTTAGAGGGGGTATCGGTGCTACTCATCATACTATATTCTATTTGTGGATAACGATGACTAGCTTAAGTCAAATCACATCGCCCCTCAAAAAGACAACTAATGATACTCCATTCCAGCTTTATCCAATTCAACGACAAATACCAAGAGTTCTAATTTCACCTAACAGAGGAAAATACAGATACAACTTGGAAAATCTACCTGCTAGCAGATAAATACATGTCTGCCAACCGAATCCTCTATTATCATTGTAAACGAAAAATCAGCATTACCAAAACCGTTTACCTCGCTTCTGTCTTTCCTCTAAGATACAGGAGAGTTAATTACTCTCCTCAGACTGAAGACAAATAATTTTTCCCAACTGCTTGTCTTCTTTTTTTGTCTCATATCAGTTCCCATACTCTTTTGATGTAAAATAAAAAGGCCTTCCCTGCCATGATTTTGACATATTTTTTGAGATTTAAGCAAGCCAAAGTCAGCCCAAGCATTGCTTCCATCTTGGCCTTGCCTTTCTGTCTCGTGTATCTGAGATTGTGGTATTCCTTAGCTGTCCCAAAAAGACGCTCAATCGTCTCTTTACGCCCTTGGTAGAGCTCCTTCATGCCAATTTGATGTCGAATCACTTCACAGGTTTCTAAATAATCTTTCCAGATATGACGGGTAATCAAGCGTTGATGATTCTTGGAGCTTGTGCATTGACCTAGAAGAGGGCAGCTACAACATATTTGGGCTTGACTCCTGTATTCACGGTAGCCATCTCGATTTGTAGTGCTATAAGATAAGACTTGATCCTTAGGACAGAGGTAGCAGTCGTAGTATTCATCATAAACAAAATCCTTGGGACGAAGTTTCGTCTTGTCCCCTTTAGGTCTAGTATAAGGCAATACTGGAGTGATGGATTGATCAAGGAGAAATTTAGCAATAGCAGGTGTCTTATAGCCAGCATCTAAGATAATATGACTAGGATTGAACTCTTTGATCGTTTCAAATAGCACAGGAAAAGCCTGACTATCATGGACGTTTCCTGCATGAACAGAGTAACCTAACGCCCAGCCATGTTTATCACAAGCTACTTGTGCATTGTAAGCAAATACCTCCTTATGTTCTCCCTTATGAAACCAACCACTTTCAGGGTCCGTAGTAGAGACTTTTTTACTAACGGGCTCTTTTTCTTTGGCGAGCCCTAGCGACTTTTTTCCGTGTTTTTTTCGCTCTAGGTCAATCTCCTTTTCCAATTGCTCGCTCATAAACTTCGCTTGCACTTCAACTTCTTGATTGAGATATTTATGATGATTAGCAGCTGCTTTAATATGAGTTCCGTCTACGAAAATCTCACTTGGATGAATGAAGCCTGCATGCAAGCAGAGACCAAGAATATGAGAGAAAATCTTCTCTATTACCTGCTTATCCGCAAAGCGACGCACCACATTCTTGCCATAGGTCGTGAAATGTGGAACCTTATCTTCTAAGGACAAACCTAGGAACCAACGATAAGCCACATTCACTTCAATCTCTTTGATTGTCTGTCGCATCGAACGAATTCCAAAGAGACATTGAATGATAGGGATTTTTATAAGCAGGACAGGGTCTAGGCTCGGACGACCCTTATCTAGACTATAGCTATCTTCTACAACATCATAGATGAAGGAAAAGTCAATTGTCTCTTCTATTTGACGAAGAAGATGATCTTTAGGAACCAGCTCATCTAAACTGTAAAAACCTACTTGTTGGCGATTGTAACTAGGATTTTCTTTGTGAAACATACCTCTACCTCACACACCTGTTTCTCTAGTTCTATTATACTCCTAAATAGACAAAAAATCTGTTAGAAAGGGAATTCTAACAGATTTGTCTTCAGTCTGAGGAGAGTTAATTACTCTCCTCTCCGTTATCTGCTTTGACATCATATACGATCTACGGAGTTCAGCAGCATCAGAACTACTTTTTTAAGAAGGCAATATGCAAACTTACAACAATATTTCTAAAAATTAACTATCCTTGAGAAATGGAAAACCTAAAAATATAATGATACTGATCTTCTCCATTTGATGACAAAATAGCATCTGATAAAAAATTAGCCTGCCAGCTATCTATTAAAAATGCGCTCCCATAATCTAGGAACGCATTATCATCAAAACTATTTAAATAAAAACAGGAACTAGCTGAAACAGCACAGCTCTAAAACCGGCTACGCTGTTCTTTTAAAAATAGCATTTGTTTTGGAACCAGTTGAAACAGCACAGCTCTAAAACAAGCAAAGGCACTACATCGTAACCACTTTTGTTTTGGAACCAGTTGAAACAGCACAGCTCTAAAACTTACCAGCGAGACGGTAAACCAAACATGCCGTTTTGGAACCAGTTGAAACAGCACAGCTCTAAAACAAACTAGGATTGACTTTCTCCCAAACTCGAGTTTTGGAACCAGTTGAAACAGCACAGCTCTAAAACAGTAGAGACTGCCTCAATCTTGAGTGTTGTGTTTTGGAACCAGTTGAAACAGCACAGCTCTAAAACGACTTAGTGGTCACAAATGACGCGATTAAGGTTTTGGAACCAGTTGAAACAGCACAGCTCTAAAACAGTCTGCATTGGACAAGTATTTTAAAGAATGTTTTGGAACCAGTTGAAACAGCACAGCTCTAAAACTACTCAAGAACAGTCATATCTTTGGACCAAGTTTTGGAACCAGTTGAAACAGCACAGCTCTAAAACACTATGTATGAATTGCAAGAATATAAACTAGTTTTGGAACCAGTTGAAACAGCACAGCTCTAAAACAGCCTTTGTCACCTTTAACTTGGAATGTGAGTTTTGGAACCAGTTGAAACAGCACAGCTCTAAAACTAGAGATAATAGATAAGGAGAAAATATGAGGTTTTGGAACCAGTTGAAACAGCACAGCTCTAAAACAAGCACCTGACCAATCTCCATTGATGATCTGTTTTGGAACCAGTTGAAACAGCACAGCTCTAAAACCGGTCCATATAGATAGTATTCTCTTCCTTTGTTTTGGAACCAGTTGAAACAGCACAGCTCTAAAACTCTACACACTTTCTTCTACTTTATATAAATGTTTTGGAACCAGTTGAAACAGCACAGCTCTAAAACCATTCGCTAGCATATCCGAGCAAAGTTTGAGTTTTGGAACCAGTTGAAACAGCACAGCTCTAAAACTTGATGCAATGGAAGAGGTGACGAAGGAGGAGTTTTGGAACCAGTTGAAACAGCACAGCTCTAAAACCAGAGCGCATATCATATTTGAGCATTTCAGGTTTTGGAACCAGTTGAAACAGCACAGCTCTAAAACATTGATAATGCTGACATGAATGATGGTATTGTTTTGGAACCAGTTGAAACAGCACAGCTCTAAAACCCTACACACACTTCTTCTACTTTATATAAAGTTTTGGAACCAGTTGAAACAGCACAGCTCTAAAACACTGTCGGCAACGAACACGCCGCTCCTCAGGTTTTGGAACCAGTTGAAACAGCACAGCTCTAAAACAGCCCATCACATCATAGTCCGCATCATCAAGTTTTGGAACCAGTTGAAACAGCACAGCTCTAAAACTCACTTTCTATACTTATATTATACACATAAGTTTTGGAACCAGTTGAAACAGCACAGCTCTAAAACACACACCTGTTATATTGTGATAGATATACTGTTTTGGAACCAGTTGAAACAGCACAGCTCTAAAACATAGCACTAAAGTAGATAACAACGTCACCCGTTTTGGAACCAGTTGAAACAGCACAGCTCTAAAACATAGATTTTGTCCGAAAAAATTATACGAAAGTTTTGGAACCAGTTGAAACAGCACAGCTCTAAAACAAAATGAAAAAGAGAACTTACATAGCACATGTTTTGGAACCAGTTGAAACAGCACAGCTCTAAAACAGCTTTTTCAAGTTCTGAGAGACATTTTTCGTTTTGGAACCAGTTGAAACAGCACAGCTCTAAAACCGTCATCCTCTTCTTCGTCCTCGGACTCTTGTTTTGGAACCAGTTGAAACAGCACAGCTCTAAAACATTTTTGGGCTATGGCTTAACCACAGGAGTGTTTTGGAACCAGTTGAAACAGCACAGCTCTAAAACATGCAAACATTGCTTTACGGACAACTCATTGTTTTGGAACCAGTTGAAACAGCACAGCTCTAAAACATCTGGAGAGCGTTTAAGTAGTTTCTTGATGTTTTGGAACCAGTTGAAACAGCACAGCTCTAAAACAAGCCTTTCGGCTCGTCACGCGCCAGCGTAGTTTTGGAACCAGTTGAAACAGCACAGCTCTAAAACATACATCCACAAACGCAAGAGATAATTTTTGTTTTGGAACCAGTTGAAACAGCACAGCTCTAAAACACACACACATTCTCCCACTTTATATAAATAGTTTTGGAACCAGTTGAAACAGCACAGCTCTAAAACGGAAGCAGTCGCCACTCTTACTCAACAGCTGTTTTGGAACCAGTTGAAACAGCACAGCTCTAAAACTCGTCCATCAGCAAGGAGACGATATGCTTGGTTTTGGAACCAGTTGAAACAGCACAGCTCTAAAACCTCGTAGAAAAAATTTTTTATACTAGATTTCGTAATCGCGCCATTCGTCCCAGCCAGACTCTCATTTCAACGGATTCCAATTTCTTTTATTATACCATATTTTCAGCAGTTAAAAAATAATCTTGGTCAAGAATATATTGCGGAAAATCGTATAATTTCCTAGGTTCTAAAAATAATACAGTTTGATCTGATAAGACAATATATTCTATTAGTCGCGTCAATTCTTCTTTTGTTAAGTAAGATCCAACATTAAAAAAGACAAGTAGACGTTTTTTCTGGAGATGATTATACACTTGTAAAATTTCAAAACACTTTTCAAAAATTGTGTCGCTTCTTGTTTCAATCTGAACTCCTAATGCCTTAATCAATTCTAAGATTGTGATTTCATCATACTCCAGGTCTAATTCATTTTCCAAACATTCAAATGTAATCAAGTCTGTAATGGTAGATGCCAACTTCTCAATCATGGATTTCACCTCAGGTTTATCATTCAATTGATTTTCTATCCCAGCGTGGATTAACTTTATTAAAGCTGGGGAATTGATATCATAACCTAAAATATCTGTCACAAGCATCAGTTCATTTCCTGACAATTCCTTGTTTTTCCTATCGAAAATCTTCAAATTGGCATTTTCAGGATACTGATAAAAATATCTAACAATTGAGGCATAAAGACCTGTATCTTCTACGATTAGAATAGTTGGACTATCAATAGAAAGAGCATTATCAAAAATAGGTAGATTAAGCTTCACCACGATAATCCTCCCCTAAAAAAACGATTCGATCCTCCGTGTTTGCAATACTTGTATCTTTTTCACCATGTAAGTAAATCATTCTAGCAAACTGTTTTTCGGTCACCGTCAATAAAGTAATATGCCCCTTTTGTGGATTATTTTCTCTCAATCGCCCAAGCATAGCCTGATTAGCAGTTCCATTTAAAAGTAGCTTACTATAAACCGAAAATTGATGCATGAGAAAGCCTTCACTCAATAAAAATTTTCGAAATTTCCGATAAGCCTTTCGCTCATCAGCTGTATCTGTTGGCATATCAAACATTAATATCATCCGCATATATCGATAACTCATATCCTAAACTCAGGAACTCCTTTCCCTTTGTTATTCAATGCTTTTACAACTTTTTTCGTATAATCACTGACAATATTTGAGAGATACATTTCTTTTCCCATATAGGCATAAGTCTCTGAAAAGATAGCAAACAACTCTCGTTTTATTTTCACAAATGAAGAGGTACGATTCTCATAGACTATTCGATCAATAATAGGTCGAAAGGGCTCCATAATATCACTAGCAAAATTGAATTGATTAAATTGATTGGCATGTTTTAGACCAAACTGGGTCATACAGCCTGTCACAACCACCTCACGCGCAAACAAACTCAATAATAAGGTATAGCCGTAATCAAGTGCTGCATTAATATCGTTATCCTCGTCTCTCGAAAAACCATTTCCAAACAAACGATTAAAGTAAATCCTCGCCGCATGTCCTTCTCGGTTGGTCGGATCAAAGACTTCCAACTCCCTATGCAATCGCATGAGCGACTCTGACTTCTCATAGAAGCCATATTCTCCTAAAACATAACTCTGGTTTAGAATTTTCTGGGAGATGATTTCTGTCCACACACTGGCCTTAACTTCTTCTAGCCAAGCAACTTGTTTTGCCAATTGCAGACTCGAATCATGCCGAGCATAGTAAGGCATAAGCATGGATTTTGGCAGGCGTTTATCATCACAGAAAATCACTAAGATATTCTCATCCACCAAACGCTTCATCAGCATCGTAGAGAGCAAAATATCTGTCGTCTCAAGTAACAAGATGTCAATCTCGGACAGATGAATTAACTCTGTCCGAGAGGCATCTTTAAAAATCAAGTGATTATTCTTATAAGACAACTTCGAGTGTGTATTGACTACTACCGTTCGCCATCCCATTAGTCTCCTCCCAACTTGCTCAAATCAATCCGTGTTTCGTAAAGCCCTGTAATGGACTGATGAATGAGAGTTGCATCTAAGCACTCTTTGGTAGAAGTGTAACGCTTTCTATCAACTGTTTCATTGAAGAATTTAAAGGCAGCTGGTGCTCCAAAAGCTGTAAAGGTTAGCAGATTGCTAAAAGAAGAAGCCATCGACCTAATATCTTCCTTATCAGCTTGGTCATATAAGTCTTGAATTTGTCTCCATTTATCTTCTGCTAAAACATATTTCCTCGCAAAATCGCCTATGTAATCCAGTAGATCGTTAAATCGTAAGATATTTTCCATGACATACTTGAGATGATTTTCTTTATCAGCTTGATTATCAACTCTCTGAGCATGATAGAGTAAGGCGACTAAATCTGCTGGTAGTACCATCTGATTTCCCTTTTGTAGTTCTTTTGCACTAGCTAATAAGCGCCTACGACCATTTTCAAATTCAAATAAGCTAAACTTCGGAAGTTTCAAAATGGTATCGGCTTGAATATTGTGATAACCTTTCTTTTCCAAAAATGCAATTGGATCTCGCTCAAAGTCTGAACGCTCCATGATGGTAATGCCAACTAACTCTTTCACAGTCTTCAATTTCTTGGCCTTACCTTTTTCGATATCTGCCACTACAAAGACAGAATAGGCAATGGTTGGACTATCAAAACCACCGTATTTCTTCGGATCAAGGAAAATGTGCTTGGTCTTTCTAGCAATTCGTTTATCAGAATCCCCCTTTGATAGAATAGATTCTTTTGAGAAGCCGCCCGTTTGAACCTCCACCTTTTTCACAACATTTACTTGCGGATAAGAGAGAACCTTCCGAATAGTCGCAAAATCTTTGTTCTTATCCCAAACCTTTGTTTTACCTTCTGGATCATACTCAACATCAGATAATTCTCTCTCACTACCATCTGCTAACTTAATCTTCGTTTTAAAGAAATTCAGCAGATTTGAGTAAAAGAATTTCTTGGCGGTCGCTTTTCCAAGTTCAGCCTGATCATTTGTTTTTGCAAATAATTTCCGCAGATCGTGCTTTTTATACTCACCATAGACAAATTCTGGCGCTAATTTAGGATATTTTTTCAAGAGAGCTGTACCAACAACAGCATTTAGATAGGCATCGTGAGCATGGTGGTAATCATTGATTTCCCTCACTTTATAAAGTTGAAAGTCCTTACGGAACTGCGATACGAGATTGGACTTCAAAGTAACAATCTTAGTTGTTCGAATACTGTTACCCGCTTCATCTTTTTCTTGATTCCAACGACTATCTAAGATTTGCGCCACGTGTTTGGTGATTTGTCGTGTTTCTACCAGCTGACGTCTAATAAAGCCAGCCTTGTCACGTTCTGTCAAGCCACCGCGTTCTGCCTTTGTCAAATTATTATATTTACGCTCAGAGATCAATTTTGAATCAAGCAATTGCTTCCAAAAATATTTATTCTTTTGAACAATTTCTAAGCTAGGTGTATCATCTGATTTTCCACGATTTACAGCAGAACTTACTAAAACCCGATTATCCAATGAATCATCCTTGATAAAACTTTGTGGAATAATATGATCAATATCATATCCGCTGAGTTTATCAATATCAAGTGGATCGCCTGTATACATATCGCGACCATTTTGAAGGTAGTAAAGGAACAAACGATCATTTTGAAGTGCTTGATTATCTAAATCTTTGATACTAATTGTATCACCCTTATACTCCTTAAAGGCATCTTGTAACCGCTTCAAGCGTGGTTGTGAATTGCGTCTCCCCTTATTCGTTGTCTGATTTTCACGTGCCATTTCAATGATAATCTGTTTTGGCGGCTGGTTTCCCATTACCCGAACCAACTCGTCCACAATCTTTACACTTTGGAGAATGCCTTTTTTAATAGCTGGACTACCTGCCAAACCACGCACTGTATGAGCTAAACTGTCTTCTTCGCCAATCACTTGGGATTTTTCAATGATTTCTTTGAAACCCAAATAATCATCATGAATCAATTGCATAAAGTTTCGATTGAGACGATCATATTTCAGATATTCCAAAATAGTATGACCCGTCGCTTTATGGCGAATACCATTAATCAACTTACGAGACAATTTCCCCCAGCCTGTATAATGCCTGCGTTCTAGCTTTTTCAACTGTTCTTGTGTAAGCAGATCACGATACTTCTCAAGACGCTTGCGAATCATCTCCCTATCTTCAAACAAGGTCAAGGTACGGATAATATCTTCAATCACATCTTGATTCGCTTCATCATCTAAGAATGATTGATTTAGAATCTTCTTCAAGTCATGATAAGTTCCTAAGGAAGCATTAAAAACATTTTTCTCCTTGTCTAAACCAGTTACATCCACAATTCTAAATTCATCAAACTCTTGCTGTAAGTAATTTAACAACTGTTGCTTGCTTACCTTCCGATATTTTTTGAAAACATGGTCAAAAATTTCTTGTCGCATATTTGGACAAAAGAACTCTGTTTTGCCTTGCTCATTTACATATTTTACCTTGGTCAGCTCATTGTAAACTGTAAAAGTCTCATAGACCAGACTGTGTTTGGGAAGCACTTTTTCAGCTGGTAAATACAAATCGTTTGACGTCATCCGCGTGATAAACTGCTCTGCCGAACCTTCCTTATCAATCACATCATCAAAATTCCACGGAGTAATTGTTTCATCTGAATGGTAGTAAGCCCAGGCAAATCTACTTCCCTTGCGTGCCAAGGGTCCTACGTAATAAGGGATTCTAAAGGTTAGGATTGCCTCAATTTTCTCCTGCTGGGTCTTTAAAAATGGATAATGCGCCCCCTGACGGCGTAAAATCGCCTGCATTTCTCGTAAATGAATTTGGTGAGGAATAGAGCCATTATCAAATGTACGCTGTTTTCGCAAGAAATCCTCACGGTCAATCTTATCAATAAAATACTCACTACCTTCGATTTTAGATAAGATGCCCTTGAGATAACGATAAAAATCTTCCTGATTCACGCCATTTTCAATATAGCCAGCATAGCCATTTTTACTAGTATTTTTGAAGATGTCTGAATAATAGCTAGCTGGTGCATTATTTTGAATAAAATCCTTCAACTGAGCCAAATCCGCCTGATGTTCTTCAAACCGTTTGACCATAGAAGCTGATAAAGGAGCTTTTGTCGAGAGATCATTTACAGTTAAAATTCCTGACAATAAAATAACATCATATAGACTCTTAGCAGCTGTAAATAAATCAGCGTACTCATCACCGACTTTCCCTAAGAGCTCTTCCAAATCCTCTTCGTAAGTATCTTTAGAAAACTGCAACTTAGCATCTTCAGACAATTGGAAGTTCGATTTAAAATTAGGCTGTAATCCCAGAGCCAGTGCAATCAAATTCCCAAAAAGAGTATTTTTCTTCTCTGTTGGATAATGGTTCACTAAATTTTCCAAACGGCGAGACTTGCTCAGTTTTTCTGTTAATAGCTCCTTCGCATTGATAACTATCTCTGATAAATGACTTTCTTCAAAAATCCTGTCATATTCTGCGACCAACGCTGCATACAAACTCTGAATATCGATATTTTCTATCCCTAAATCACCCTCAAACAAGAAATGCCCACGAAACTTTATCATATGCGCCAAGGCTAGATAAATCAAGCGCAAATCTGCTTTCTCACTTGAATCTGCTAAGTGCTTTCTCAAATGGTAGATAGTTGGATAAGTCTGGTGATAATTTACTTCATCTATTTTATTTCCAAAAATTGGATGACGATCTGCTTCTTTATCATCAACCACCAAGAACGACTCTTCTAAGCGATGGAAAAACGCACTGTCTACTTGATTCATTTCCTCAAAGAAAATTTCCTGCAAGTAACGGAGACGATTTTTTCGACGAGTATACCGCCGTCTAGCAGTCCTTTTAAGACGAGTTTCTTCAGCTGTTTTTCCTTCGTCAAACAACAATAAACCCATCAAATTCTTCTTGATTGACTGCCTGTCTGTATTTCCTAGAACCTTTATCTTTTTAGCCGGAACCTTATAATCATCTGTGATCACGGCCCATCCGACACTATTGGTCCCGATATCTAAACCGATCGAATATGGTTTCTTGCTCATCTGATTTCCTCCTTTACGTATGAGATGAACTTTAAAAAATAAGCGAAAATATTTATTAAAAAACACTTTAATGAACTCTATGAAATTTTTTAAACATTTAAATAGCTCAGTTAGCAAAACAACATCATTTTTTTCACTTTATAGTGCCTCTTAATTTCCTACCTTATAACATAACTTTTATGAAAATTCTATCACAACTTAAAATCTTTATCTATATTTAAATACAAGAATAATGAAAAAACATAAAAAATTTGATAGAATAATAAAAGAAGCCATACTTAACTCGTGGTGCTAGTTAATCTCGAAGTATCTCAGATTGTAAGCCAGTATAATTTGCTCCAGCCTTAACTGCAGACCTGCTAAACCTCTAGTCAGTGTGTGTTCTATATCAAAAAGACCGCAAAGCTCTGAGAAGCGAGTCTCAATGGTTCGTCTCATAGCCATCAAATTCCAATGATTATGTTGTTTAGCTCCTGCCATATTTTGGCGCAAGGGAGTCCATAGATGATAGCCTTTTTGGGTCAAATGATCTTTAAGTTCCTTACTAAGATAGCCTAAATCTGCCAAAATATAAGGTTGTCGGCAATTTTCTAGTAAGTCATCAACTGCCCTAATATCATGGACTGATGCAGGTGTCACAACATAATTCAGAATATAGCCTGATAAAGTTACCAGCATGTGTACTTTGAATCCATAGAACCACAGATGTTTGGAAGCATTGTAGCCAATATCTGCTAAGTCGTTAAAAATACGTGTTCTATAGTTACGGGTAGGTTGGCAAAGTGGCAAGGGAAAGCTATCTATAATAACAATGGAACCAGGCGAGATTTTAGTATTCATTGCTTGTCTAATGACTTGAACTAACCAAATCAACTGTCTTGCTCGTCTATTAAAACGGCTTCGTTCAAGAAGATGACCACAAGGAAATAAGTAACAGAGACGGTAGAAATGACGTTGTGACTTAATCCCTAGTTCAGCTTGCAAGAGAAGTAAGACTAATAGAGATTGATCTGAAACCTTAGATAGACTGACATTATGACGATGTTTGAAAGATTTAGGACAATAATCCCTATACAGTTGATGGCAAATTTTTGATAATTGCTTCAAATTCCATTGTAAGTGATGAGATTTAGCGGTATACTGTAAGTGGCTCATTTGGACTTCCTCCTGTTTGTTTCGGAACTTACAGTATAGTCCTTTTGGGCTTTTTATTGTAGTTTGAAATTAACTAGCACCACGAGTATACTTAAATTATAATTAAGAAAAGCTATGTTATAGTTTTAGAGCTGTGCTGTTTCAGCTAATTCCAAACAAAAAATAATATTCATTAAAAATACTTGCTAAAAGTAAAGAAATACTATATAATAAAACCATTGGAATTAGCTGAAACAGCACAGCATGTTAAAATAAGGCTTTGTCCGTATTCAACTTCGCAAGAGGTGGCACCGATTCGGTGCTTTTTTGTTTCCTCTTATTATTATAACATATATGAAAAAGGTTTTACAGTGTTTTTAGATGATTTTATAGTTGTTTAGTTTTGATGTAGTACGAAACAACGAATCACAGGCATAGCTAGAGTTAGGTAAGACGAGTTAACGATGTAATAAGTTAACATTAAATGACTATAAATAGAAAAAACCGAGTTGGTAGGTAAACTAACTCGGTTTCTTAATTCGGCTCTATAATTTCTGTAGTGGGTAACTTCCACTGAAGAGATTATAGGGCTTTTTCAGTGTAGAAAAAAAGTCCCATATAATCTATAATGAAAAGCGACGAAACTCACATTAGAAAGAATCATATGGAACAACTTAATAATACCACAAATCTTATCGGAATTAAAGATAAAAATATCACCATCACTTCTGCTTACAAGGTTAAATCCCATATCCTCATTCAAGCAACCTTAGATTATCCTGCTCCTCCTTGTCCTCACTGCCAAGGAAAGATGATAAAATATGACTTCCAACGAGAATCCTCTATTCCTATTCTCGATCTTCAAGGATTTCCTACTCTTCTAAAACTGAGAAAACGGCGCTTTAAATGCAAGACTTGTCTACGTGTATCCGTATCTCAAACGACTCTCGTCAAGAAACATCATCAAATTTCTCAACCTATCTGGGATAAAATCACTCAACTACATACCGAAAAAGTAACGAACTCTGATATTGCTAGAAGACTTCATATCTCTGTCTCTGTTGTACAGAGAAAACTGAATCAATTCTCCTTCAAGGAACAGTTCTCACAATTACCTAAAATCCTCTCTTGGGATGAATTCTCTCGAAATAAGGGAAAGCTGGCATTTATCGCTCAGGATTTTCAATCCAAAAAGATTATCACTATTCTTGAGAATAATCGGCAAACAACCATTAAAAACTATTTCCTCAAATACACGAGAGAGATGAGGGAAAACGTCAAAGTCGTAACTGTAGATATGTCTGGAAACTACATTCCTATCATTAACTTCTTATTCCCTAAGGCAAAGATTGTTCTGGATCGTTTCCATATTATGCAGCACCTGAGCAGAGCTATGATGGCTACTCGGATTGCCATTATGAAGAACTGTGACAAGGGTTCTCTTCCTTATCGTGCTATGAAACATCATTGGAGAATCCTTCAAAAGGACAGCCGGAAACTCTCTAACAAACTGAATAGGTTACACTAAACTAGACAGAAATTATAAAGTGTTCTACACTAAAGAAAACCAGGAGGAAAATATGTCTAGAAAAACACGTCGCTACTTCACAGATGAATTCAAACAACAAATCGTTGATCTTCACAAGGCAGGTATGAAACGAAACGAGCTTATCAAAGAGTATGAGCTAACTCCCTCAACCTTAGATAAATGGGTTAAACAGGCAAGAACAACCGGTTCCTTCAAAACTGTTGATAACCTAACTGATGAGCAGCGTGAGCTGATTGAACTCAGAAAACGAAATAAAGAGCTTGAAATGCAGGTCGATATCTTAAAGCAAGCGGCAGTGATTATGGCACGAAAAGGAAAATAATCACTGCGAACAAGAAGAATTACAGCATTTCAGCCATGTGTCGGTGCTTGAACATTCCGCGTTCTAGCTATTACTACAAAGCTATGGAGTCTATATCCGAGGCTGGTCTCGAAGAAAAAATCAAACGCATTTTTCTCGAAAGCAAGTCCAGATACGGTGCTAGGAAAATCAAGAAATGTCTAGAAGTACAAGGTATCAACTTGTCTCGTCGTCGGATTTCTCGCATCATGAAGAGACTGAATTTGGTTTCTGTTTACCAGAAGGCTGCCTTCAAACCACATGCTAAAGGGAAAAATGAGGCATCCATTCCAAACCTCCTAGCCAGACAGTTTCACCAAGAGAAGCCCTTGGAAGCTCTTGTGACGGACTTAACTTATGTCCGTGTTGGTAAGCGTTGGGCTTATATCTGCTTGGTCATTGACCTCTTTAATCGCGAAATCATCGGACTGTCAGCTGGTTGGAACAAGACTGCAGAGCTGGTCAAAGAGGCTATTCAAAGTATCCCTTATGCGCTGACTAAGGTCAAGCTCTTCCATTCTGATCGAGGGAAGGAGTTTGATAATCAGCTGATTGATGAGATATTAGAAGCCTTTGGTATCACACGTTCACTCAGTCAAGCCGGTTGTCCCTATGACAATGCCGTAGCCGAGAGTACCTATCATTCTTTCAAACTTGAGTTTATTAACCAAGAAACCTTCCATTCCTTGGAAGAATTAGCTCTAAAAACCAAAGACTACGTTCACTGGTGGAACCACCACCGCATTCATGGCAGTCTCAACTACCAAACGCCTATGACTAAGCGAGTCATCGATTAAGCAAAAAAACACTTCATAAAATTTGTACAGAAAACTGTTGCCTTTTCATCTTATTCCCGAAAGCAAAGATTGTTCTGGATCGTTTCCACATTATTCATCACCTGAGCCGGGCTATGATGGCTACTCGGATTGCCATTATGAAGAACTGTGACAAGGGATCACTTCCTTATCGTTCTATGAAACATCATTGGAGAATCTTCCAAAAAGACAGCCGAAAACTCTCTAACAAACTCTTTTATTCTCGAACCTTTAGACGAACTTTAACCCCTAGAGAAGTGGTTCAAAAGACCTTAGACTTGTCAGAGGAACTAAGGCACTATTATGACCTTTATCAGCTCTTGCTTTTCCATTTTCAAGAGAAGAACAGTGAGGCTTTCTTCGGACTGATAGAAGACTATTTACCTACTGTGAATCCTACTTTCAAAACAGTCTTTACAACCTTTCTCAAATACAGACAATACATTACCGATGCACTTGAATTACCTTATTCAAACGCTAAGCTAGAAGCTACTAACAAACTTATCAAAGACATCAAACGACAAGCTTTTGGTTTTAAAAACTTCAAAGCTAAAATTCTCATCGCTTTAAACATACAAAAAGAGAGAACCAACCTGATTCTCTCTCGTATGGGGTAATACTTCACCCACTACAGTTGACAAAGTGCCCTTAATTCTCTAACATGATTATTTCTTGTTTTGCTCCACTGCTCGATAATAGCGTGTATCTTGGACTAATTTTTTAAAATAGACTACAACCACGTTCGCATAGTGATAAAAGAGAAAGGCGTAGGCAACTGCAAGTAGCAGGTAAATAGCTTCCACCTTGCCCAAAAGTGCCTTGATAACACTCGCTAATAAAACAAGTAATAAAAGACCAATCAATACCAGATACAGATAAGCTAGTAAACTCGCCCAATACCGCCATGAAAACGGCGCATAAGAGGCGGCATTATAATTGAGCCATTTCTTGGCATAACGCATAAAGATATAGCTAATTGTAAAAAAGATCAAGTACTGCACAGACTTCTCCTTTTACTTCCGCTTGCGGGCGATCAGGTGAATCGGTGTGCCTTCAAAAACAAAGGCCTTACGGATTTGATTTTCAAGGAAACGAAGGTAAGAGAAATGCATGAGTTCTTCTTCATTGACAAAGATGACAAAAGTTGGTGGCTTGGTCGCCACTTGGGTCGCATAGAAAATCTTGAGACGTTTGCCCTTGTCGGTCGGCGTTGGGTTAATGGCAATCGCATCCATAATCACATCGTTCAAGACTGCAGACGGAATCCGTGTTTGCTGGCTTTCGCTGATTTGCTTGATCATGGCTGGCAATTTGTGCAGACGTTGTTTAGTAAGGGCTGACACGAAGATAATCGGTGCGTAAGAGAGGTACTGGAATTGGTCTCTGATGTCTGCTTCCCAGTTCTGCATAGTCTTATTGTCTTTTTCAAGGGTATCCCACTTGTTCACAACAATGATCATCCCTTTTCCTGCTTCATGGGCAAAACCTGCAATCCGCTTGTCATACTCACGAATGCCCTCTTCGGCATTCAAGACCATGAGGACCACATCTGAACGGTCAATGGCACGCATGGCACGCATAACAGAATATTTCTCGGTATTTTCATAGATTTTTCCAGACTTGCGCATCCCAGCGGTGTCAATCATGGTAAATTCTTGACCTTCGCTGTCGGTAAAGACCGTATCAATCGCGTCACGAGTCGTCCCTGCAACAGGACTTGCAATCACGCGCTCCTCACCCAAAATAGCGTTAATCAGGCTTGACTTTCCAACATTTGGACGACCAATCAAGCTAAACTTAATCATATCTGGATTTTCTTCTTCAGTCTCAGCTGGGAGATTTTCTACAATGGCATCAAGTACATCTCCTGTACCAATCCCGTGAACTGAAGATACTGGGTAAGGATCTCCCAAGCCCAAAGAATAAAAATCATAGATATCGCTACGCATCTCAGGGTTATCGACCTTGTTCACCGCTAGAATAACTGGTTTATTGGTCTTGTAGAGAATCTTTGCCACATATTCATCCGCATCAGTCACACCTTCCTTGCCAGATACGACAAAGACGATGACATCTGCTTCACTCATGGCAATTTCTGCCTGATGTTTAATCTGCTCCATAAAGGGTGCATCAACATCGTCAATCCCCCCTGTATCAATAATGCTGAACTGACGATTGAGCCACTCAGCTGTTGCATAAATGCGGTCACGCGTCACACCTTCTACATCTTCTACGATAGAAATGCGCTCACCCGCAATCCGGTTAAATAGGGTTGATTTGCCCACATTCGGACGCCCTACGATGGCAATGGTTGGTAAAGCCATAATCTCTCCTTACAGTAATTTTTTCTTTGTTAAATAATGTTTCGTTGCTGGATGTTCGACTTGAGCAAACTGAGCCGCTAGGCGCTCACTCCATGTTGTCGTCACACGATCTCCAGCATATTCTTTTTGAACTTCATCATAATCCTTGATGACACGCGCATCTTGCTCTTTATAGCTTTCCTCAAAAACAACACTCTCATAAGGCAGGCGAGGTTTTGGAGGTCGATTTTGCGCTGGCTCACCCAAAGCAATTCCAAAAATCGGATACACATAGTCTGGCAGGTTAAACAAGTCTGCTAAATCCTCTGCTACTTCTCGAAGCACCCCAATGATCACACCACCATAGCCTAAGCTCTCAGCAGCAAGCAATGTATTTTGAGCAGCTAGGCTCGCATCTACTGAGGAAATCAAAAGATTTTCTACCCCCTCTGGGTAAAATGCATCACTGTGCAAAGCAACCCCTTGTTTAGCCCGATTCAAATCTCCGAGAAACAGCAAAAATACATCAGATCCGACAATTGCTGGTTGAGGAATCAAGTCATACAAAGCCTGCTTTTTTTCCTTACTTCGCACTACGATGATTGAGTAAGACTGGAAATTTTTCCAGCTTGAAGCCATACGACCTGCTTCGATGATCGCTTTCAACTCCTCATCAGAGATGCTCTTATCCCCAAAACGACGCACAGAAATATGCCTACTCATCAACTCCATCGTTTCATTCATCGGCGATTCTCTCCTTCCACGCGGACTTCATCAGCTAAGTATTTTATACGCTCCATGACACGCTTGGCTTGCCAAGTCTCATCTCCTTTTTTAGAAGTTGCAAAGTGCCTCTCCAAGTCTGCCATCGAAAAGTTCGAGGTGAAAAATGTCGGCAAATTTTCCTGCATCCGATGCTGCAAAATCACCTGTAAAATCTCATCTCGTGTCCAAGCTGAAGGTTGTTCAGCACCAATATCGTCTAAGATCAGCACTTCTGCCTTTTTGACCTCATCGACCTTTTCCTTGACCAAGCCTTCTCCAATCGCATTTTTCACATCAAGGACAAAGCTAGGATAATGAAGAATAGTCGTTGACACCTTTCTTTTCTCTGACAAATCATGCGCCAAGGCTGCCATCATATAACTTTTTCCTACCCCAAAATCACCGTACAAATACACCGATTTTCGAACGTTTGGGTAATCCGCTACAAAGGTGGTCAATAATTCAAAAGCCTGAAAACGCCCTATATCATCTAAATCCACTTGCGCCAAACTAGCTGTTTTGAGACTCGCAGGGAGATTGATGAGATGGAGACGATTGTTAATCGCAGCTTCTTTTTGCGCTGCAATCAGCTCTGGGGTTTCCTCATAAGAAACATCTGCATAGCCCTCATTTTTGACCAAAATCGGCTTGTAGCCTTTGGCAATATAGGCTTCATCTCCCAACAAAAAACGATTGCGCTCGCTGATATATTGATTAAACTTCGAAATACTGCGACGCACTTCTGCTTCTGTCAAGTGCGCTTCCTTGATAAAGTCTGCCACGTCTTTATCTGACAAGATCTGCTGGACCAACTCTTCATAATTCAGCTGCCTTCCTCGTCCCTTATGAGACAAGGTTTGTCCTACACTCTCCATCTACTCACCTCCCTGGTCTAATTTAGCTAAGAGCCTGCGTTTTTGCTCTTCTAACTCAGCCTGACGCTCTGCACTGGTTTCATTTTTATAGTCAGGATTGCTCCATTTTGGTACATTGGTCTGAGGCTTAGAAGTTCTTTTTTCTTGTCGTTCCTTGACTTTTTGATTGCGCTCACGAATCCGTAAAACAGCTAGCTCTGCACTGCTAATCTTTTGATAGGCAAAATCATTCGCCACCTTTAAAGCATACTGGTTTGCCAGATTTGCCGAATCTTCGACATTGAAGGTCAAGAGTAAAATCACATTGATAACCTCATCCAATAAGCCCAACTCTGCCATATCTTCTAAGCACTTTCGCTCAGACTGAACAATCGCCCCTCGCCTTGCCTGCTTGATTTCTGCTAAAAACTCCAAAGCAGACTTGGCTTTAGCCTCTCGGATGACAATCTTTTCCTGTGATGTAAAATCAGCCTCCACCACCCTTTGCTGTAATTTTTGCAACATCCGCTTAGTGGAGATTATCTGTCCGACTGCTGTCTCTTTTGCCAACTGATAAGTCTCATACCAGCTCCAACCTTTTTGGTCTGCAATCGCAAACAGAGCTAGCAAGTCCTCTTTTTCATCCTTAAACCGTAGAAAATCACGCGCCATAAGCTGCTTAAAATGCTCCAAATCAAAATCGTTTTTAACAGGAGCAGCTAGCTGCTCAAGGTCAGCTACCTCAAATAAGCTGGATAATTTCTTGGTCTTTTTTTGTCCTTGTGGCAGCTCTAAGAGCAAAGCCTCCACAGCTGTATCTCCAATCTTTTTTTCCAGCAAGCGCCGATAAACCGCATTGGATAAAAAATCCTGAGCTGACAAGGGCTCTCGAATCACGAAACGATGGAAAGTCTCCTCTTCATACCAATCCAATAACTCAAAAGCAACTAATAGATCGAGAGCCTTTTTCAACCGCTCCATACCAAGATTAAGATGGTTAAGCAGATGGGCAAAGAGATACTCCTTTTCTCCATTGTCCCAAAAAGCAAGAAAATACTGGTAGACAGTCGTCGCATCCATCCCTAAGATCGGCAAATACAGACGAATCAAGCTATTTGAATCTCTTGAAACGACATTGTTTTTCACAAATGAAAAAACATCATTTGGTTTCATCTAGTCTTCCTTTTTCTTCTTGCTAGATTTGGTGATTTGCTTGAGCAGGCTCTCAAGCTCACTCACATCCTTGAAACTCCGATAGACACTTGCAAAGCGCACATAGGTAATCTCATCTAGCTCAGCCAATTCATTCATGACAAGATTGCCGATGTACTCACTATCAATCTCATCCTCATTATTCCCACGAAGTTTTTGTTCAATTCGATTGACCACAGCATCGATTTCTTCACTTGATACTGGACGTTTTTGGGCTGAGCGGATAATGCCGTTGAAGATTTTCTCCCGCGAAAATTGCTCGCGAGTTCCATCTTTTTTGACAACGACCAAGGTTTTCTCTTCTACGCGCTCATAAGTTGTAAAACGATGTTGGCATTCTTCACAGGCTCTTCTACGACGAATCGTATGACCATCTTCAGCCTGCCTACTATCCACAACACTTGATTTACTACCCCCACATTTTGGACACCGCATCTCTTTTCCTCCTTACTCTTTCTACTCATAGTTTTTAGTTTTGATTTAGTACGAGGAAATGAATCGCAGGCAAAACCAGTTCACGACGTAATAAATGAACACTAAATAACTCTATAAAACGATCAGCTTCCTAAAGCTCTAGTACTCTATTATACCATGTTTTGACGGATAACAAAAGCCAAAGAGAAGGGGCTTCTTAACACAAAAAAGTTCAACAAAAAATCTGTTGAACTTTTCCTCTTTTATCAAACTCAAAGTGTCATCTCTACTTCAAGTCCATAATGATCACTGATAACAGGACCATTTTCACCATCAAAAACGACATGTGAACGCTCAATCGTCCAGTCCTTGCTCGCAAATAGATAATCAATTTTGAGAGCATCTCGATTGCCTTCCCAACCAGCAATATCCCCCTCAACGGTACAAGTACCACGAACATCTCTTGCAGTCTTATGACTGTCTTGCAGATTTAGCGAACTATTTACAATCTCTTGATAGCCCTCATAATCCACAGGGTTATTAAAATCACCCATGAGAACGAGTGGATAGGAAGTAGCGACTAAAGCTGTTTCTAAACGAGCCCATTCCTCTTGAAAGCCTTTATCCCACCATGAAAGATGGACACTTCCTACTGTGATTTCTTTCTCATGTACCTCTGTCTCTACAAGTAAGACCTTGCGAGTATGGTAATCTGTTGGATCATCCATATCTGATACCGTCAAAACCTTTGCTTTGAGTGGTTTTTTTGAGAGAATCGCAACTCCTTCATGGAAACGATCAAAACCGATATGATTATATGCCCAACTCCAATGATAGGTTTGTCCCTGTTTTGCCAACTCCTCCACTAAACGAAGAGCATAGTGATCCTCATGGATCCCTATGCCTTCTGCTGGTTGATAGTAAAGAGGAGCGGCAATCTCCTGACTGTCGTCCATCAGTTGGTTAACTTCCTGAAGGCAAATCACATCGTAGTCTTGCGTCAAGATCCGCGTGACTAAGTCCTGCAATTTTTCTTCTTGTTGGTCTTCCATCCAACTGTGTGTGTTTAAACTTAGGAATTTTGCCATAGTTTCCTCTTTTATAATTCTACTTTTGCAACGACTACATTGCTAGTGACTTGTCCAAGGGTTTCAAAGGTTACCTCTTTGACCGCAGCCATATTAGTGAAGACCACAACTGTTGTCGTTTCACGACCTGCTGCTTTTATCGCATCTAAATCTGCTGTCACAAGAAGATCACCTGCTTTGACTTCTTGACCTTCTGCTACATGCACCGTGAATGGATGACCTTCAAGACTCACTGTATCAAGTCCGATGTGAACCAATACTTCCAAGCCATTTGCAGTTTCCAAACCAAGAGCATGTTTTGTTGGGAAGATACTTGTCACTTTCCCTGATACTGGAGAGACAATCGCTCCATTTGCTGGCTCAATCGCAAATCCATCACCCATCATTTTTTGAGCAAACACTGGGTCTGTTACAGCTCCAATTTCAATAACTTGTCCATCAGCCACGGCTCTCACGTCTTCTATCACGCCCTTAAAGTCAGTCGTAACAAGAGATTCAGCTCCACTTGCGACAATCGTCTCAGGAATTACTTCTCCTGAATCCAACAAGTCTTGGATATCTGATTTCAAAACATCGGCTTTTGGTCCATAAATTGCTTGTACACCAAGACCTTTCACCACCAAGCCCATAGCGCCTTCTTGTTTCCATTGCTCTTCCGTGCCGACTTTATCAATATCTTTGACTGTCACACGAAGACGAGTCATACAAGCATCTACATCTGCAATATTGTTGCGTCCGCCAAGGAGATTGATAATGTTAACGGCTTGAGAAGCTTCTGCGACTTTAGCGTCACCTGTGCTTTCATCCGTTTCCACGCCGTCTGTTTCGTAGTTTCCGTTACGTCCTGGTGTTGCGTAGTTGAATTTTTGAATCATGAAGTTGGCGATGAAGTACATCACAACTGCAAAGAGGGCAGATACCCAGATAAAGTTGATGACATCCATACCAAGACCTGCACTGACTGCAAGCGGTGTACGAGTCAAGAATTCGATAGATCCAAATGAGTGAACACGAAGATGAACAAGGTCAGCCATGGCAAAGGCAAGCCCTTGCACCACTGCATAGACAAGGTAAAGTGGCATTGCAACAAACATGAACATGTATTCAACAGGCTCAGTAACCCCTGTCAAGAACACGGCAAGAGCTGTTGCTGTCATCATTCCTTTGTATTTCGCTTTTTTATCTGGATCAACATTGCGGTAAATCGCTACAACCACACCCATCAAGATACCAAACGATCCGATCATTTGTCCGACTTTGAAACGAGCAGGTGTCACTGTTTCGAGTAATTGTTGGTATTGTGTTGGGTCAGTTCCCTTCAAGTTGACAAGGTCTGTTACCCAAGCAAGCCATAGTGGATCTTGTCCAAATACCTGCTGACCAGCTTGTGCACCAGATAAGATCGTGTAAGTTCCACCAAATGATGTATAGTTCATTGGGATAGTCAACATATGGTGCAATCCAAATGGAAGCAAGAGACGCTCTAAGGTACCATACAAGAATGGTGCTAAGAATGGCGCTGTATCTTGTGAGTTGGCAATCCAGATACCAAAGTTGTTAATTCCCGTTTGGACCACAGGCCATACGATGGAAAGAATAACTGCGACAATCGTTGATCTTAGGATGACAACGAATGGCACAAACCGTTTCCCGTTAAAGAATGATAGAGCATCTGGCAACTTGCGGAAGTTGTAGTATTTATTGTAAGCTGTTGCTCCAACAAAACCAGCGATAATTCCAACAAAGACCCCCATATTTAGGGCTGGTGCTTCTAAGACACTCACGAAGTAATCCGCAACAGCAATCTTGCTACCAAACATGGTAGACACCATTGCTTCAGGATTTTTAAGCATATCACCACTCACCCCAAAGATAACCCCTGTGATACGGTTAATCAAGATGAAGGACATACCTGCTGCAAGTGCTCCTCCAGCACGCTCCTTAGCCCAGCTTCCCCCAATCGCTAAGGCAAAGAGGATGTGGAGATTTCCAATAATCCCCCAACCGATTTGCTCAAGGACACCACCGATTGTCACCAAGGCAGCAACATTTGGATTGATCATCGGAATAGATTTTCCGATACTAATCACCAAACCAGCCGCAGGCATCACGGCGATGACGACCATCAAGGCTTTTCCGAATTTTTGCCAAAATTCGAAACTGAATAGATTTTTGAACGTATCTTTCATCATTCAATCTCCTTTTTTTAATTTGTGCAAACGTTTTATGAAAACGTTTGCGTTATGTTATAACACTATTATACCATATCTTTTACGTTTGTAAAGGCTTTTATAACGTTTTTCTCAAAATTTTGGGTTTTAGCTGATATAGTTATTTAGTGTTGATTTAATACGAGGCAACAAATCGCAGGCAGAACTAGATTTAGCTGAAGATTATTTCATAATCCTTATTACCCACCTTCAACAGTCTGGGAGACTATTGGAGCAAGACGAGTTAATGACGTAATACATTAAAACTAAATGGCTATATGCAAAAAGACCACCCTAAGGTGATCTTAAATAGGCTAATCTTGCATGCTATAACCAACACCACGAATGGTTTTGATATAGCTTTTCTGACCAGGAAGGTCAATTTTCCCACGCAGGTAACGGATATACACATCCACCACATTGGTTTCCGCTGTGCTTTCATATTTCCAAACCCGCTCAAGCAACTGCTCACGGGTCATGACTTCTCTACTTCCCATCAGCGTGGCGAGCAGATCATACTCCCTGCGTGTTAGAGCGATGACTTCGTCTCCACGATAGACCAAATGATTTTCAATATCAATCCGTAAATTTCGATAAGAAGTTGGGATTTTCATCTGGCTACAATGTTGGTCAATAAAATCACGCCCGCGGAAAATAGCGGAAATTTTATCCGTTAAATCACTCATGATAAAGGGTTTGACAAGATAAGAAACTGCAAAACGCTGAATACTTTCTTTGTGTAAGGGCAAAGCCTCTCGCTCTTCCATCACAATCATCACACGCGCAGGCTTTACCACACTAAGCTCATCTGCAAAGACTTCTCCAGTCATATCCATTAGATTATAATTCAGCAAAATCAAATCATAGTCATTTTCCTTGGCAAGACGAAGTCCATCTTGCCCTGTCTCACAAACATCAATCTGATAGGATTCCTTTTGTAATTCCAAAGCAAGGAATCGTGCTAAATTGGTTTCATGTTCAACTAATAAAATCCGCTTTCCCATAAGCTTTCCTATTTTTCATCATACCATGAATAATGGTACACTCCTTCTTTGTCCTTACGCTCATATGTATGCGCTCCAAAATAGTCACGCTGTGCTTGGATCAAGTTAGCTGGTAAATTCTCTGCACGGTAGCTATCAAAGTAAGCAATAGCGCTTGAGAAAGTTGGTACAGGAACACCTGCTTGTACTGCTAAACTCACCACATCACGAACGGCTTGTTGGTAATTCGCTGTAATGTCCATGAAGTATTCATCCAAGAGGAGGTTCGCCAGGTCTTCATCTCGACCATAGGCATCGGTAATCTTTTGCAAGAAACGAGCACGGATGATACATCCCGCACGCCAAATTTTAGCGATTTCACCAAATGGAAGATTCCAGTTATTTTCTTTAGACGCTACACGGAGTTGAGCAAATCCTTGTGCATAAGACATGATTTTTGAGAAGTAAAGGGCTTGGCGAATCTTTTCAATCAACTCAGCCTTGTCTCCTTCATAGGTAAAGGCTGCTGGTTTTGGCAAGACCTTACTTGCATGCACACGCTCGTCTTTATAAGTCGAGATATAGCGGGCAAAGACAGATTCGGTAATCAATGGTAGTGGCACTCCCAAATCAAGTGCAGACTGGCTCGTCCATTTACCTGTTCCTTTGTTTCCTGCAGCGTCAAGGATATAATCCACGATTGGCCCCTCTTGACCTTCATCGTCCTTGCGTTTCAAGATGTCAGCTGTAATTTCAATCAAGTAACTATCTAGCTCACCTTGGTTCCACTCTGTGAAGATATCTGCCATTTCTGTCGCTGATAGACCAAGCAAATGTTGCATCAAATCATAGCTTTCAGCAATCAACTGCATATCCCCATATTCGATACCGTTATGAACCATTTTTACATAATGACCTGCTCCATCTGGACCGATATAAGTCACACATGGCGCACCATCTTCAGGCGCTTTAGCAGAAATTTCTTCCAAAACATCTGCTACCAATTCATAGGCTTCTTTTTGCCCACCTGGCATGATAGATGGACCTTCAAGCGCACCTTTTTCCCCACCAGAAACCCCTGTTCCGATGAAATTGATGCCTGAATTTGCCAATTCTTCGCTACGACGGATCGTATCTTTATAGAAGGTATTTCCACCATCAATCAAGATATCTCCCTTATCCAAATAAGGAAGAAGGGCTTGAATCGTTGCATCTGTACCAGGTCCTGCTTGCACCATAAGCATGATGCGACGTGGTTTTTCAATAGACGCTACAAAACTTTCTACATCGTAGCTTGGTACTAATTTTTTACCGGGATTACTTGCCACAACATCTTCTGTCTTATCTGCTGAACGATTGTAAATCGCAACAGTGTAGCCTCTTGATTCTACGTTAAGTGCAAGGTTGCGACCCATAACGGCCATTCCCACAACACCAAAATTTGCTTTTGTCATTTGGATTCTCCTCTGCATAGTTTGTTCTATTTTACCATTTTATAGACTTAAAGAAAAGCATTTCATTTGAAATTCCCAAAAACAAAAAGCAAAAGGGTGTCCCTTTTACTTTATATTCATCAATCTTCATCAAATAGCTGCTGCAAACCTGCAAAGGGACTATTTTCCGCTTTTCGCTCTTCTTTCTGACGTTCATAATCTTCTTCACTCAAGACCTGCCAATCTTGTCCAGATGGCATATCTGCTGAAGTTTCTTCCTCTTGCGTCAAGACTTTCAAAGGAATGTTAAGAAGGATGTTATCTGCGACACTTTCAGATAAATCAATGCTATCTCCCTCAATAGGCAAGACCAACTCTTCTTCAATCAAGTCTTGCTTGCTAGAAGTGCCATCTACCTCCATAAAGACTTCATGCACAGCATAAGCTTCTTTTTTCTCCACTGGCTCCATGCTTCGACTAGATGCTAACACAATGGTATAAGAAAGGTCGTAGTCGAGAAAATAAAGGGCATCCTCATATTGAACCTTTCCATTGCTTCTAATCTCTTTCACATCCAAAATTTCTTCATTTCGAGCCTTTAATCCCTCTGCCAAATCAAGCAGTTGATCAAAAGCAAGACCTTCTGGATTTTTCTTGATTTCTTGAATATTGAATTTCATCGTATTTTCCTTTTTTTCTTTTATTATATCATGTTTCCTTGAAATTTTGGTATAATGGTGTCAATTAGAAAGAAGCATTTATGAAATCATTAGGAGAAATTTTCAAAGAAATCAGAACCTCACGTCACATGTCGCTCACAGAAGCGGCTGGTGAAGTTTGCTCCAAGTCCATGCTTTCCCGCTTTGAAAGTGGAAATCACGACATCGGTGCCCAGAAATTAGTTGCTCTGTTGGATAATATCCACACCGATATGGAGGAATTTATCTTTCTCTGTCGTTCTTATCAAGTGCAGCCTGACAAAAAGATTTTCAAACAAATTGAGCAAGCACTGGATGTGGCCGATACGAGTAAGCTCCATCAGCTTTACCAGCAGGAAAAAGATCTTTATCAAACTAACAAACAAGAAATCCACATGTTAAATGCCCTCAACATCAAAGCGCGCATGAAAGGCATTGACCCCAAAAACGTCCATGCTACGAACGAAGAAATGGACTTTCTCTATCACTATCTTTTTTCTATCGAGCATTGGGGCAACTACGAACTTCGACTCTTTTCTACTTGCACGCCTTTTTTATCCCCTAAACTCTACACTCAGTATGTAAAAGAAATGCTCAAGCGTGTGGATACCCAAAATGCTATGGAATCTCACCGTGACTTGATTCATAGTATGCTATTAAATGGATTTCTACTCTGTATCGGAAAGAATGATAGAGAACTTGCTAGATATTTTGATGAAAAAATCCAAGAACATTTTTATAAGGAAAATGAAACCTATCTACGAGCTGTCTATCTCTTTGCCAAGGGTATGTTTGTCTATAAATTTGAAGATCTCAAACAAGGAAAGAAGCTCATGACTAAGGCGCTTACAGTCTTTGACATGTTAGACTGCAAGGATAGCTTATTCTACTACCAGCAGGCAATGGAAGGGCTCGTTAAGAACGAATCTCACTCTTTTTAAAAAATATCGTTGAAAATATGCAACTTTTTCTAAAAAACAAACGCTCTCGTTTATACTAAAATAAATTAGAAAACCCATAAAGGAGAATAACGATGAAACTTGCTTTTCGAAATCCATTCTTTGCCATCATTAGCCTTTCGCGCTTTTTCAATAAAACAGGCGCCAGTATCTACAATCTCGTCTTTGTCGTTTTTGCTGCTAGTATGCCCAATCCGAGCCTAGCTATTGCACTTCCCAATCTCATCGTCTTGGTTCCGACTTTCTTTACAATCTTTGTCGGCATAAAGGCAGATAAAACGAAACACAAAGCTAAATGGCTGATTCAGATTGGTTACCTACAAGCTGGACTTTTCCTCATCATTGCTCTTCTAACCAAGACCCACACCTATCTCGCCTTTTCGATTGTCTGCCTGTTGAACATTCTCTCAGACATGCTGAGTGATTTTCGTGGTGGACTGCAAATGCCCATGCTTCAAAAAAATATCCCCGAAGAAGATCGGATGGAAGCCTACTCCTTTACACAACTTTTATCTGTGGGCTGCGGCTTAATCGGTCAAGGAATCGGCGTCTGGCTTCTTGCCATTAGTCAGCAAAACTTTGCTTTAGTTGCGACCATCAATGCACTTGCATTTTTACTCTCATCAAGCGTGCTATACTTGGTTCGCCATCAACTAACCTATGAAGAAGTCGAATCACAACCAGAAACCCAATCTCTTAAAAAGCAATTACGCGATATTTACCAGAATGCCCAACTGATTTTTAACCAAAAAGACCATGGGAGTTTTATCTCCCTGCTCGTTGCCATTTTGGCAATCAATGCTCTTGGAGGATCACTCACAGCCCTTTACAACCTCTACCTCTTGGAACATCCTCTCTTTGAACTTTCCTTTAGCCAATCGATTTTCTTGATTCAAATCATTAGTATCTTAGGCATGGTTATCTCTAGCCTGACCCCAAATGACTACTTTGCCAAACAATCTATTGAAACTATCTTGATTTGGACATCCATTGGCATGATGGCTCTTGGACTTAGCAATTTCCTGCACCTACCTAGCCTTGTTTCCCTAAGCCTGATTGCCTTTATGGTCTATCTAGTCTACAAGGTCAATCCCAAAATTGAAAGTATGCTACTGAATAGCATTCCAGCAAATGTCCTTGCTCAAACCTCTTCTTTCTTGACCTTCCTGTTCTCTTTTTCCATTCCAGCTGGAACCATGCTCTTTACCAGCCTTGCTCTCTGGAATGTAGGCTTGGCTTGGGCTAGCTTTAGCGGGATTGCACTCTTATCCCTCTACCTTTCTTATCGGACAAAAAAATAAGACTCATCCATAGTAAAAGGGAGTGAAACTCAAGCGTTCATTTTGTCAACTTTGCTTTCTAATTTTTAGGCTCAGGTAGTAACAGTCCACTGGACTGTCCTCACCTTCTAGTTTTCAAGCTCAGGGATCAATAATCACTTCCCTGACTATTGATATACGCCAAATTGTCAAATCTATAAAAGAAGCGAGGCTGGACACTTTTGTCTCAGCCTCGCTTTGTTTTACCTATCTATTTCCGATTTGCTTTTAAGCTAAAGTGATCTGGCACGGGATCCTCTCCACCTTCTGCCCAGGGATGGCAGCGACAAATTCGTGCTATCCCCATGAGAACACCTTTCAGACCATGTTTTTCAATAGCTTGAATCATATAGGTCGAACAGGTCGGATGATAGCGACAAGACGGTGGCAAGATGGGCGAAATCACGCGCTGGTAAAGAACTACCGGCGCAATCAAGAGCTGCTTTATCATTTCTTCTTAGTCACAGCTAGCGTATGAAGCTGGCTGATTTCTTTTTTATTCAGACGTCTTGACTCACCTGATCGCAGACCTGTCAAGTCTAAATGACCAAACTGGGTCCGGGATAGCTTATCTACTATAAGCCCCACTGTCTCAAACATTTTTTTGACTTGGTGATTGCGTCCTTCGTGAATCGTCAGCTGAACAACTGAGCGGTTTTTCACAGGATCGACTTTTAGGATTTCATAGACCGCTGGCTTGGTTTTCTTCCCATCAATGACCACTCCTCGTGTCAAGGGACGAAGAACCTCTTTATTCGCAATCCCTTTCACACGCGCTACATAGACCTTGTCAATCTCATTACGCGGGTGAATCATCTCATCGGTGAAATCTCCGTCATTGGTCAAAATCAGGACACCAGATGTATCCCAGTCTAAGCGTCCAACAGGATAAATCCGCTCCGCTACATGCGGCAATAAATCTACAACCGTCTTTCTGCCCTTATCATCGCTCACACTTGAAATCACACCGCGTGGTTTATTGAGCAGGTAATAGACTTTTTCTTCATTGTAAATCGGCTGCCCCTCTACTTCGACCTTGTCTCCTGATTTGACAATTGTCGCAAGCTCTCTCACCACTTGACCGTTAATCGTCACAAGGCCTTGCTTAATCAGCTCCTCTGCCTTCCTTCTGCTCGCTACCCCTGCATGGGCAATGTATTTATTGATTCTCATCTTCTTCTATCCTTTCAGCAAAGAGTTGGCTTTCCTCTGCAACCAAATCCAGTGTCTCAACGACTGGCAATTCTTCAATATGATTGATTCCCATATAATCCAGGAAATAGTCTGTTGTGGCATATAAATTGGGACGCCCAATCACTTCTTTTTTCCCAGCTTCCTTGATCAAATCAAAGGCAAGGAGCTTCCCAATTGCACCGCTTGAATTCACCCCCCGAATCTCATCTATTTCAATACGGGTAATGGGCTGTTTATAAGCGATAATAGACAAGGTTTCAAGAGCTGCCCGCGATAAACTCTGATTGATGGGCGCTTTGGAATAGTCTCGCAAAACTTCCGCAAAAGCTTTCTTCGTTACCAATTTATAGGTTTGAGAGGTTTCAAGAAGCTCCAAGCACGAATCTGTATCTTCTCGATACTTTTCCTGTAATTTTTCGAGACTCTGTACCACTCCTGTCGGTGGAATCGAGAGAAGCTCTGCCAACTGCCTCGCCTTGAGACCTTCCTCTCCTGCCACAAATAAAAGAGCTTCAATCTCTGCTAACTTACTCATTTCTTTTTCCTACTAGATAAATATTTCCAAAATTTTCGTCCTGAAGAACCAAGATTTCCTGCACCTTGATGAGCTCCAAAGTGGCTAGAAAGAGCGTAATCATTTCATGGATATCTCGCGCTTCTATAAACAAATCTTGAAGAATCAAGCGTTTCTGCTCCTTACAACGACTTCTCACCACTTCCATCAGATCCTCAATTTTATACTCATCACGGACAATGGTTGTATGGCTTTGCTTAAACTCTTCACGCTTTTTCGTCATTAACTTTGAGAAAGCTAAAAAGAGATCAAGTGTCGTCTTATCATGCAAGAGCTCTGCATCTTCATAGACCAATTCCATACGGGGCTTCGAATAAAACTGAGCCCTTTCTTCGTGCTGCTCAGCAAGCTTTTCTCCCAAGAGTTTAAAGGTTCGGTATTCCTCGATTTGAGACAAGAGGTCTTGTTCTAAATCGTCTGCTAGCTCCACCGTATCTGTGACTTTTGGCAAGAGCTTCCGACTTTTGATCAGCATGAGCTGGCTAGCCATGACCATGTACTCCCCTGTGACTTCTAACTTCATCGCTTGCAGGGTCGATACATAGGCTAGGTATTGCTCGATGACCTCGGTTATCGGGACATCATAAATATCCATCTGGTATTTGGACACCAGATGAAGCAAGAGGTCCAAGGGACCTTCAAAGTCCTTAATCTTTATATCCATCATCTATACTTTTCTAAGGTCACCATGGTTTTAAGGCCTAAGTTCTTAGCGATTTGTGCAACATCCACCCCACGCTCTCTCTGGCGGAGAATGTATTGCTCTCTGAGACTTTGGGCGGATAAGGAATTCTGCTCTTTTTCTGCCAAAAAAGCCTCTAGCTGACGAAAGCCCCACTGTCGTGAGTAGGCTTTTCCATTCTTTTCAAGGAGATAAGTCCCGTCCATCACTTCTTCTAACACACTCGTCAATGGATCAGGGATTTCCACAATCCGACGCTGGCCTGCTTTTTCAATCCGAATAATCTGAAAGTCAAGATTGATATCTGCTACTTTCAAACTCAAAATTTCACTCGGTAATAACCCCAGCTCGACAATCAAGAGAGCAATCAAGCGCCCCTTGCTTTCTTTGGTATCCTCCCAAAAGATAGACAAGTCTAATAGCTCTGCATCATGGTCCTTAGCAATCCCCACCTTAGGTAATTCCAAACGGTGGAAATCCTCCACCAGACGCTTTCGGTAAAGATGGTGGAGAAATTGATTGACCGCAGATAGCTTACGCTTTTGCACCGCAGGCTTAAAATCTGCGATGGACGCCTGATAAATCCGCAGATTGGTATCTGTGATTTTCCCATGAGTCAAGGTTACAAATTGCTCTAAATCATAGGTATAGGCAGAACGCGAATTAGTGGATAAATGTTTTTGTTCTAAAAATCGGCTAATTTCTTCTTTCATTTGGCAATCATCTCATATTCACTTGCAAAATTATGGAGAAGAGCATTGATGGCTTTCAGGATTGATTTTCGCGTAATAATCCCTTGGAAATGATGCTGTTCATCAACGACCGGTAAGAAAGATTCATCCACTAACTTGTGGAGAACTTCTGTCACGGTGAAATCCACACCAACTGTCGGACGATCTTTTTCCACAATATCCACAATGTCGGTCCGAAGAAATTCCTCATCGGGAAGATCGTGCTTGAGCTGATAGGACAAAATATCTGTCAAGGAAATAGTCCCTACAAACTCCTTGTCTGCCGTAATGACTGGCACCCGCGAATAGGTAATCTGGCTGAGTAGCAAAATCGCATGATCCACATTATGGGTATCAATCAAAACTGCCAAATTATCCGCCGGTGTCAGAAATGTCTCCTCTTGCTCCAAAAGATAGGTTTCAAATGCTTTATCAATCATCTAGCAAACTCCCTTGAAAGGCTCGGATAGAGTTGATGCTCTCTCGTGTAGAAATCCACTTTATAAGCCTCATCTGTGATCTCTACCTTCGCATATAGGCGTTCGTTCACCACCCCACGCGGTTGGCTGACAGATCCTGGGTTTAAAAAGAGAGTCTTCCCTTCCATCCAAGCATCTGGTACATGGAGATGTCCATAAAGACAAATATCGGCATTTTTCTCCTGAGCCCAAAAATCCAACTTTTGAAAACCAAAGTTAATCATATACAAATGACCATGGGTCTGGGCAATCCGAGTATCCCCTACAAGCGTTAACAAGCGATCCTTGTAACCCCCATAAAAGTCCATATTTCCCGCTACAACAGTGATCCCTTGCCAGATTGGATCATCACTCGCTAATTCTGAATCTCCATTGTGGAAAATGGCATCGACCTTCCCTAAATAATGCTCTTTAATATCCTCAACCACGGCACGATCACCGTGAGAATCACTCATTACAATGATGGTTTGCTTTGCCATGATGGAAATACCTCCAGTAATTTTTTAACCGCTTGAGCGCGGTGGGATTGTTCATTTTTTTCTTCCAAGGTTAGCTCAGCCGCGGTTTGCTCGCTTTCACCCACTAAAAAGAGAGGATCGTAGCCAAAGCCATTTTCACCCTTAGGCTCAAAAGCAATATAGCCATCCCAGTCTGCCTCAACCACAAGACTTTCCTTGTCTGGACTTGCAACAACCAAGGTTGTATGGAACTGAGCCGAGCGATTTTTCTTGTCAAAAACCATGGCTAATTCGTGGCGCAGTTTGGCATTGTTTTCTGCATCCGTCGCGTCAACTCCTGCAAAGCGTGCTGACCAGACACCAGGTAAGCCACCTAAGATATCAACCTTAAGCCCTGAATCATCAGCCAAGACCATCTTTCCTGTTAGCTTTGCAATCGTTTCTGCCTTGAGGCGTGCATTTTCTTCAAAGGTCATGCCTGTCTCTGCCACTTCAGGGAGATCTGGATAGTCATTGAGGTTTTCTACATCCAACCCTAATGTATCAAACATCTTACGAAATTCAGTAGTCTTGCCTTCATTTCGTGTGGCAATGAGCAGCGTATCACGCACCTCTTTTTGCCCTAAAAAGTCCTCTAAAACAACGCCGTCCTTAGGCACATGCACATAGAGCAGGTGCCCCTCTTCTACTACTAAAAGAGCACCTTGACGTTGAATCACCTCAAGCTTGCGATCGGTATTGTCATTGATAATGTCGATGACAAAGTTCATCAAGCGAAAGACCGAAGAGTAACGAATGATCGTCACATCATATCCTCCAGCCTTCCACGCTTCTTCTGAGAATGGTTCATTCTCTCCATCCACAATGGTTGAAAAACCTGGTAATAAATCATGGGAGCGTATATCTCCCATACCTGCGATAAAATTATGCCCCTGCCAATTTCCAATATACCAATCGTTTTCGTCCTTGTATTCGTAGATTTTTTCTGTCATAGTTCTGTATGCTCCACTTCTATCTCGCATCCTAGCCAAGCTGTTGCGATATCTGCAAAGCTCTTGGCATTTGCCGTTGTATAAAAAGCATGGTGCAGGTCTGTTTCATGCCTGCTATGATTGATTTCAAAATAATTAAGCAGCACCGAAATATCCCGCACACACTCAGCTCCGCTATCAATCAACTTGACACTTGGCCCCATCACATTTTGGATAATCGGTCGCAAAAGCGGATAATGGGTGCAGCCCAAAACCAGTGTATCTACCTTACCTTTCAAAGGCGCTAGGCTTTCATAGACTACTTTTTTGGTCACACTAGAGTTCAATTCATTGGACTCTACCAGAGGAACAAATTTAGGACAGGCGAGACTTGACACCTGCATTTCTGGTGATAGATTTTCAATTTTTTTTCGATAAATGTCTGAGTTCACCGTCATGGGGGTGCCAATCACCCCTATTTTTCCGCTAGTTGTAGATTTAATCGCTGCACTAGCCCCTGGTAAAATCACTCCCAAAACTGGAATTGACAACTCTGCTTTGATCTCTTCCCAAGCCACAGCTGTTGCGGTATTGCAGGCGATGACAATCATCTTGACATTCTTGGTCAAAAGAAACCGAACCAGCTGCCATGTGTACTCCCGAATCTGCTCAGCTGGTCTAGGACCATAGGGTGCACGCGCTGAATCGCCGATATAGATGACTTCTTCGTGAGGAAGCTGACGCATGAGCTCACGCACCACAGTCAAGCCTCCCACACCCGAGTCTAAAAAACCAATTGGTCGATTATCCATAAGGTCTTCCTTCTAAAGAAGGGACTGGGCTCATACTCTTAAAATGCCAAAGCCGCTGCCATGTATCCGTCACAGATAAGGTTCGTTTTATCCGTGACACTCTTGCCTCGCCTACTTTGATTTTCTTGAGTAGCAATCCCAAATCCCCATTTTTTTATAAGAGGTCTAGGACCTCATTTGACAAGCAATTTGTTTATTTTTTCGCTTTTTTTAGTGCTGCTTTTTGTTGTTTCTTAATTTGGTTATAAACTTGCTGAACCTTTGCCTCGCTTGGTTTTTGACCATTTGCAGACAACATCATTCGCACTGCATCCACGTTTAAACGTGGGTTATCTGCAAATTCCTTTTCCAACTGCTTGCGGACCAAAAACATACCTGCAAGGATTCCTCCAAAAAATGCCAACACGATTAAGAAAATTGCTAATCCGATATTCATCATTGTTCTCCCTCTATTTTACATTACCTCTTATTATACCATGAATCCTTTATTTTTCAAAATCAAATCCATACAAAGTCGCAAAGTAATCTTCGGGTTCTTCTTTTCTGCGGATCATCCGGCTTGAGCCAGTTTCTTCTAAGAGAATCTCTGCTGAGCGGAGCTTGGCATTGTACTGATAACCCATCGAATACCCATGCGCACCTGTGTCATGAATCACCAAGGTATCACCGATCTTAGTCTCTGGCAACTCACGATTGACGGCAAATTTATCATTATTTTCACAAAGACTTCCCACCACATCGACGACTGTTTTCTCACCATTTGGATTTTCCATATTGGTGATGTGATGATAAGCACCGTACATAGATGGACGCATGAGATTGACCGCTGAAGCATCGACTCCAATATACGTGCGATAAGTTTCTTTTTTGTGCAAAACCTTGGTCACAAGAAGCCCATGTGGCGCTAGCATAAAGCGTCCTAACTCAGTAAAGATTTTAATTTTCCCTAAGCCTGCAGGAGTCAAGACCTCTTCATAGACCTTTTTCACCCCTGCACCAATCGCTAAAATATCATTTGCAGTTTCTTCTGGTCGATAATTGACCCCAATCCCCCCTGAGAGATTGATAAAATCCAAATCAACACCCGTTTTTTCGACTACTTCGACCGCCAACATAAACAACTGACGAGCCAACTCTGGGTAGTAATCATTCGTCACTGTATTAGACGCTAGAAAGGCATGAATCCCAAATTTCTTGGCTCCTAGTGCTTTTAATTCTGTAAAAGCTTGAATAAGCTGGTCTTTGGTCATGCCAAATTTAGACTCTTCGGGGTGATCCATGATATCTGTTCCCAGCTCAAAAGTCCCCCCTGGATTGTAGCGACAAGAAATCACTTCTGGGATACCTGCACTCTCTTTCAACCCCACCAAATCTTCATAGGCGTCTAAGTTAATGGTCGCTCCAATCTCTCGTGCATACACATACTCCGATAAAGGTGTGTTATTGGATGAAAACATAATATCATTTCCAGAAAAACCAAGCTTATGGCTCATCAAAAGCTCCACATAGCTGGCACAATCCACTCCGCAACCTTCTTCTTGAAGGATTTTCAAAATCGCTGGAGTCGGGGTTGCTTTCACCGCAAAGTACTCCTTAAAGCCTTCATTCCAAGAAAAAGCTTGGTGAAGAGCACGCGCGGTTTCTCGAATTCCTTTTTCATCATACAGATGAAAAGGCGTTGGAAATTGTTGGGTAATGGTTTCTAGCTGCTCACGAGTGACAAATGGTTGTTTCATATTCTCTCCCTCTCTATTCTCTCACATATTCTATCAGTATAGCATAAAATATGGGCATATGAAAAGAGAGCTAGACAAAATCTACTCCCTCGTTCGGTTTTTAACAGATATAGTTGTTTAGTTTTGATTTAGTACGAGGCAACGAGTCGCAGGCATAGCTTAGGTTAGGCTAGACGAGGTAACGACGTAATAAATTAAAACTAAATGACTATAAAACAACATTAAGATCAAGTTTTTCGATTATCCTTGGGTCCGATCTTTACAATGCCAAAGACGATTAGCAAGAATAAGATGACTCTACAAAACCTCCCATAAGGCCGAGGAAGATAGGGAAGAATGATCTCCACAGCAGCTAGTTGATTAAACAAGATTAGCAAGAACTTTGCAGCATAAAGTAGTGTTTTCCCTAAAGAATACGCCCCCTTGACCAAGCTAAGATCTGACACAAAGTGAACTGGAAAATAGCGAATCAGACAGAGACTAGCCTCAAAAATCGCATCTTGTAAAATCATACCTTTTTTATGATCGCTTTCAACCGTTCACTCCTTTCATTATTCGTCCAAAAAAGGACTGGATATTTTCATCCAATCCTATATGATTTTTCTAGTCATTTCTTCCAAAGATTCGCAAGATACTAAGGAAAAGATTGATAAAGTCAAGATAAAGACTAAGAGCAAGAGATACGACCCACCCAAGTTTAGCTTGTCCATTGGTCTGCTCATAGACATAGCGAATTTTTTGATTATCCCAAGCAATCAAGCCTGCAAAAATCACCACCATGATATAGCTAATGATGTAACTCAAACCACTGCTGTGTAAAAAGACATTGATTAGACTCGCAATCAACACTCCAATCAAAGCCCCTGTCATGGCACGTCCCATAGCTGATAGGTCTTTTTTGACCACCATGCCAATCCCTGCCATGACAAAAAACATCAGAGCAGAGCTAACAAAAGCCGCAAGAACAGTCTGTCTCGTGTACATCGCCACCACAAAACTCATGGTAAAGCCATTAAGGGCTGAATAGGTCAAAAAGAGCGGAAGAGCTGCTGGGCTATTTTTCATCGCCATATTTGACGCCATAAAGACAAGAGCGAGCTCTAAAAAGATAGCGCCGTAGTAAATCACACGATTTCCTAGCAAAACAGCCTGCAAAACACCACTTAAGCTCGTTAGCATTAGAGCAGCTACTAGAGCCGAAATACCCACACCTAAGCCGACAAATCCATAGACTTTAGCGTAGAACTGATTGAGTCCTGCTCTTTCTTGAATAATTGTATGGTTCATTTGAATCTCCTTTTTCTTTTCTATGATTTTAACATTTTTCGATGGAAAAGTTTGGTTTTGACTTTTCTGCGAAAAGGAGCTGTTGCCTCTTTCACCGCCCAGTACTTATCCACCATCGTGACGATATAGGCTTCCTTATACCGAGGTGGAGCAAGGGTTGCTCCCCACATGTGCTTGATGATAATATCTTCTTCGATTTTATTAAGTATCGTTACCTTGCGAGCATTTCTCACAGCAAGTCTTGGATGAACCCAAGCATGACTTTTATTAAACTTGGTCGTTCGCCAATCATAATAAAACAAATCATGCAACAGTCCGCCTCGCGCCGCACTTCTCTCATCCCAGCCCAATTTTTTTGCAATTTTATAGCTCGTATAACTGACGTTAATCGAATGCTCCAAGCGATTGGAATGGATATGATGTGGAATAGTCTTGAGTTTTTGCACCCGCTTGTGGGATAGAAGAGGCTCCACATGGTTTAGATAGTCGTGATCTTTTTGGTAAGGCATGTCCTCACCTCCTTATTATTTCTCATTATAAGCTCTTTTCTGAAAATTAACTTAAAGCAAATATGAGAATACCTGCGGCAACAGCTACGTTTAAGCTCTCTGCCTGCCCTTTCATTGAAATATGAACCAGCTGGTCTGCTGCCTTTGCCACATCAGAGCTAATCCCTTGACCTTCATTACCCATGACTAAGAGAAATTCTTGATTGGTAAGCGTCCTATAATCCACCGAATCCTGAGCCAAGGTCGTTGCTAAAATAGACAACCTAGATGCCCTTGCTAAATCAAGGATGTCACTCGTGTCCATCCGATAAATCGGCACATGAAAATGACTGCCTTGCATAGAACGAAGGGTTTTGAGATTGTACAAATCCGCTGAATGTTTAGACAGAAAAACACCGTCAAAGCCAGCCGCATCCGCTGTCCGAATGATGGTTCCGACATTGCCAGGATCTTGCACATCTTCCAAAAAGAGGTACTTCCCGTTAAGCGTCTGAGGCAAAACAGGCTTTTCCAAAGCGATTTCCGCCACAATCCCTTGGGGGGTCTTTGAGTCTGCTAAATCTGCTAGAACTTCTTGCGTCACCAACACAACTTGCGTGAAATCCGCTACCTTATCTTGATAAGCTTCAAGAACAAAAATCCGCTTGATGTCTGCTCCTGCCTTCACCGCTTCTTCAAACAAATGCCAGCCCTCAATCAGATACGAATCCTTCCGATATTTTTTTTGATGTAATTTTTTGGTATTTTTTACCACTTGATTAGCTTTTGAGGTTATAATAGTCATAGAAGTATTATACCACAAATCTACTCAAATTTTACTAAGTTCATCGAAAAGGTAGTATAATATAAGGGAATGAAAAGTCATCTCTCATGGACTTTCTTACGTCGTTTAACTTCCCTCATACTAGTAAAAACGAGCAAACTAAAAGGAGGACAATGTGAAAAAAGTCAGAATGATTGCCCAAGGTCGGGTGCAGGGAGTCGGATTTCGCTGGGGTGTTTACACCCTTGCTTTAGAAATCGGCGGCATTACTGGTCGTGTTTGGAACAGAGAGGACGGCACGGTAGAGATTTTAGCTGAAAGCAAAGAAGCCCCTCTCATGGCAAAATTTATCCAAGAAGTAAGAAAAGGTCCAACCCCCTTTTCAAAAGTAACCTATCTAGATGTTACTCTCGCAAATTTCGAGTCCTATAAAGACTTTAAAATTGCAAATTAGGTCTAAAGAACTATTGTGTATTTTCTAAAAAAGAAGTAGAATAGATAGGTATAACTTTTAGAAAAAGGAAAGAACAACGTGAAAAAAAACAATCGTATCTTATTTGCAGGACTAAGCCTTGCCTCGATTCTCTTTCTGACGGGCTGTGTGCCTGTTGATAAAAGCGGGCAACCTTATGGGATTTTCTGGGATTTCTTTGGAAAACCAATGAGCTGGGGGATTGACTACTTTGCTAATAACCAAGCTCTTGGTTTTGGGATTGCGATTATCCTAGTGACCATCATCGTGCGTTTAATCATCTTCCCACTAGGGATTTATCAATCTTGGAAGGCTGCTTATCAGTCTGAAAAGATGAATTATCTAAAACCGATTTTAGAACCTTTCCAAGATCGACTCAAAACCGCTGAAACTCAGGAAGAAAAACTCGCTGCTCAACAAGCCCTCATGGCAGCTCAAAAAGAAAACGGAGTGAGTGTCTTTGGTGGCGTTGGCTGCTTACCTGTCCTTATCCAAATGCCTTTCTTCCTCGGTCTCTTTGCAGCTGTTCGCTACACACCAGGTGTCGCTGAAAGTAGCTATTTAGGGATTCATTTAGGAAGTCCAAGCATCCTTTTAACAGTCATTGTAGGAGCTCTTTACTATATTCAATCCATGCTCATGATGGTTGGTATTGATGAGAGCCAAAAAGAGATTATGAAAAAGACAGCTTACATGACTCCAATCATGATGCTCATCTTCTCCTTCTCATCTCCTGCTGGATTGACGCTTTACTGGGTTGTCGGAGGATTGATCCAAATTATCCAACAAGTAGTTGTGAATTTCCTCGTACGTCCACGCATGAAAAAGCAAGTCGCTGAAGAATTTGCAAAAAATCCACCAAAAGCAATGAGCAATTCTGGACGTATGAAAGATGTCACTCCTCAAATGAGCAGTGCTATTGAAACAAACACAAAAAAGAATAAAAAGAAAAACCGTAACGCTGGAAAGCAACGCTCAAGATAACACAAAATCCTAAGGAAATCAACTTCCTTAGGATTTTTGTTTGATCATTTTTAAATCACGGTAAGAAATCAAAACCACGCCTAATAAAATCAAAGCCATCCCCAATAAATCAAGCAAGTAGAATTGACTGCCCATTAACCAAAAGGCGAAAAAGACTGCTGAAATCGGCTCAATTGAAGCCAATAAGCTGGACTTAACAGGACCAATCAAACTCGCTCCAGCTAGAAATAAAGTATAGGTCAAAATGGTTCCAACGCCGATAATGCCCAATAGAGCAAGAATCATAAAAGCATCTATTTGCCAGTCAAAAGCTAAAGGTTGGCTAAATGGAAAAACCATTAAACCTGTACAAAACATGCCAATACCATTGACCGATAAACTTCCCCACTGTTTAATCAAGTGAATCGGCAACACAATATAAGAAGCGTAGCTAAAAGCTGCTACCAAGCCCCAAAAGAGACCCGATGGCGTTACCGCTAATTGTGTTAGTTGACCATGCGTCGCAATGAGAAAGGTTCCCGAAACGGCTGCTAACATGGAGAAGCTTTCAATCTTGGTTGGCAATCGCTTTTGATGAAAACAAGCATAAGCCAATACTAAAATCGGGCACAAATACTGCAAAACCGTCGCCGTCCCTGCATTGGTCTCACGGATAGCCATCAAATAGGAAAATTGATTTAGCAGCAAGCCAATCACTGAAAAACCAATGATAGATAAAACAAGCTTAGGTTGTTTGAGGAGCTTGATAAAGTTTGGACTTGTCTTTAGATAGGCAATCATCGACAAACAAAATCCTGCAATCACCATACGAACACTGGTCAATAAAAAGGGTGGAAAACCACGCGCCATCAAATATTGACCACAGGTACCTGACAATCCCCAAGCAATCCCTGCAATCAGGACATAAAGAATCCCTCTTCCTTCTTTTGTCATCTCTTCTCCTCTCTTTGTTAAAATTATTGTACCAAAAATTCTCCAAAACACACAAGCTTTTGTAAAAAATAGGACCTTATCCTACAAAAAACCGCTAGATGTTTAGTCTAACGGTTTGGAGCAATTCACACACTCGTTCTATTACATAAAATAATTTTTTCTAGCTCAATGGAAAAAATAGGATATAGAAATCTCCATTTAATCCAACAATTTCTGCAATTCTTGAGCAAGTAGAGCTTGTGCCACTTGTGGGTTGGCTTGTCCTTTGGTTGCTTTCATAAGGAAGCCTGTAAATGCCTTATCAGAATTACGTTTTCCTGCTTTGAAGTCTGCTACCGCGGCTTCATTGTCCGCAAAGACTTGGTGAATGATTGGAATCAACACTTCTGGATCTGAAATCTGAACCAAGCCAGCTTTTTCCACATATTCACGGGCAGAGCCACCGTTTTTCGCCAAATGCACAAAGACTTTCTTAGCAATCTTAGATGAAATCGTACCATCTGCAATCAAGCCAATCATTTCAACTAAATTTTCAGGTGTTAAGGCAAGGTCTGCCAAGGTCTTTTGTTCCGCATTTAAGAACTGAGCCACCTCGCCTTGCAACCAGTTGGACACTTGCTTAGCATCTCCGCCCAGACCAAGAGCTGCTTCAAAGAAGTCAGACGTCACTTTGTTCGCCGTCAGCTGACGAGCGTCATAATCTGACAAGCCATAGCTCTCCACATACTTGGTGCGACGTTCTCTTGGAAAGGCTGGCAACTCTTTTCGCATATCCTCAATCCAGTTGTTATCAATCTCAAAAATCGGAATATCTGGTTCTGGGAAGTAACGGTAATCAGCCGCTCCTTCTTTGACCCGCATCAGAATCGTCTCGCCTGTCGCCTCATCATAACGACGAGTTTCTTGGCGAATTTTTCCACCACTGCGCAAGATTTCTGCCTGACGTTTCTGCTCATACGCCAATCCTTTTTTAACATAGTTAAAGGAATTCAAGTTTTTCAACTCAGTTTTCGTTCCAAATTCTTCTTGACCATATGGGCGAAGAGAGATATTGGCATCAACCCGCATGGAACCTTCTTCCATTTTCACATCGGAAATACCGGTGTATTGGATGATTTCTTTCAGCGCTGTCAAGTAAGCATAGGCTTCCTCAGGACTACGCATATCGGCTTCTGATACAATCTCGATCAAAGGCACACCCTGACGGTTCAAATCTACATAAGAGTAACCGTCTGTTCCGTGGGTATTTTTTCCAGCATCTTCTTCTAGGTGCGCACGTTCAATACGAATTTTCTTGGTTGAGCCATCTTCTAGTTCAATCTCAATCCAACCATTGTAGCCAATCGGCTCATCAAACTGGGAAATTTGATAGGCTTTTGGATTGTCTGGGTAGAAATAATTCTTGCGGTCAAAATGCATCTTTTGGTGGATCGCCATATTCAAAGCCAAAGCTGCCTTAATCCCACAATCAATCACCCCTTTATTCATCACAGGAAGGACACCAGGAAACGACCAGTCAATGATATTGGTGTTGGCATTTGGATCCTCTCCAAAGTGAGCAGGAGCAGGTGAGAAAATCTTTGAATTGGTTTTCAACTCCACATGGACTTCCAGTCCAATAATCGTTTCAAAATTCATTAGCCTTCACCTCCAAAAATCACGGGTTGTTGTTTATGGTAATCTGTCGTTGCTTCAAAAGCAGCAGCGACTTGGTACAGAGTTTCTTCTTCAAAATGATTGCTAATCAGCTGAAGTCCGACTGGCAAGCCATCCACAAAACCTGCTGGAATCGAAATCCCTGGAAGACCTGCTAAATTGACTGGAATGGTCAAAATATCTGCCAAATACATGGCTACTGGATCTTGATTTTGAGAATTCAAATCATAAGCCACTGTTGGAGCAGTCGGACCTAAAATCAAATCATAATCTGCAAAAACTTTGGCAAAATCCTGCATAATAAGAGTCCGTACTTGCCCTGCCTTTTTAAAGTAAGCATCGTAGTAACCAGAAGACAAACTAAAGGTTCCTAGCATAATGCGACGTTTTACCTCATCTCCAAACCCTTGGCTCCGTGTTTTCACATAGACATCTTCGAGATTTTCAATATTCTCTGCGCGATAGCCATAGCGAATCCCATCAAAGCGTTGCAAGTTTGAGCTAGCCTCAGAAGACGCTACGATATAGTAAACCGCCACCCCATACTTACTGTGGGGAAGACTCACTTCCTCGACAATCGCACCCAAGCTCTCTAAGTGTTTTGCTGCCGCAAGAATAGTCTCTTTCACCTGCTCATCAATACCATCTCCCATATATTCTTTTGGAAGAGCAATCTTCATTCCCTTAATGTCTTGACCAATTTTTTGCGTAAAATCTGGCACCTCAAGCTGAGACGAAGTCGAATCCTTCCGATCATGCCCTGAAATCACATTGAGCAACTGGGCATTTTCTTTGACTGTCTGAGAGAATGGACCGATTTGATCCAAGGAGCTTCCAAAAGCAATCAAGCCAAAACGAGACACCCGTCCGTAAGTCGGCTTCATCCCAACAATTCCATTAAAAGCAGCAGGTTGGCGGATTGAGCCACCTGTGTCTGAGCCGAGCGACAAGCGCACCTGACCAGATGCAACCGCAGTCGCAGAACCACCAGATGAACCACCTGGCACTTTTGTTTCATCCCAAGCATTCTTGGTCTTTTTAAAATAAGAAGTCTCTGTTGATCCTCCCATGGCAAACTCATCCATGTTGGTCTTTCCGATGACAATCATATCCTTGTCATAGATTTTTTCAACACTGGTCGCATCAAAAATCGGAGTATAGTTGTAAAGCATTTTTGACGCAGCGGTTGTCAAGATTCCCTTGGTCGAGATATTATCCTTAATGGCAATCGGAATCCCGCTCATTACATTCTCAGCATCAATTCCTTTTTCATCAACTTTTTCAGCTTGCTTAAGAGCTTCATCACGACTCACGGTAATAAAGCTCTCCACAGTAGCTTCACGCGCTTCAATATCCTCTAAGGTGCTCTTTGTCAACTCAACAGCTGAAATTTCTTTATTGACCAATAACTCATGCAATTCATCAATCGTTTTTGTATGTAAAGACATTAGGCATCTCCTCCATCTTCTAAAATTGCAGGTACTTTAATATAGTTTCCTTCTTTTTCAGGCACATTTTGGAATAGCTCATCACGATTCCAACCTTTTTCTGCCACATCTTCTCGCATGTAGTTCAAATTATTTGCAACATTTGACGTAAAGGGAACGCCTGTCGTGTCCACCTCATCTAGCAACTCCACCATGTCCACAATCTTTGAGAGTGTCATCGCAAATTCTGCCGTCTCTTCTTTTGAAAATGCTAGCTTTGACAAATTCGCAACGTGTGTGACTTCTTCTTGTGTGATTTTCATCTCTTTGTCCTTTCTTGCTTCTACTTCTAAAAATCCATTAGATTTTCAAAAAGTATGATCTTCTTATTTTACCACAAACAGCCCCTCTTCTTCAATGATAAGGAGAGCAATCTGCCCGCAATTTTTCATGAAAAAAGCTTTCATCCTACTAGCATGAAAGCTGATTTTCTAGGCTCTATAATTTCTGTAGTGGGTAACTTCCACTGAAGAGATTATAGGGCTTTTTCAGTGTAGAAAAAAAGTCCCATATAATCTATAATGAAAAGCGACGAAACTCACATTAGAAAGAATCATATGGAACGACTTAATAATACCACAAATCTTATCGGAATAAAAGATAAAAATATCACCATCACTTCTGCTTACAAGTCTAAATCCCATATCCTCATTCAAGCAACCTTAGATTATCCTTCTCCTCCTTGTCCTCACTGCCAAGGAAAGATGATAAAATATGACTTCCAACGAGAATCCTCTATTCCTATTCTCGATCTTCAAGGATTTCCTACTCTTCTAAAACTGAGAAAACGGCGCTTTAAATGCAAGACTTGTCTACGTGTATCCGTTTCTCAAACGCCTCTCGTCAAGAAACATCATCAAATTTCTCAACCTATCTGGGATAAAATCACTCAACTACATACGGAAAAACTAACGAACTCCGATATTGCTAGAAGACTTCATATCTCTGTCTCTGTTGTACAGAGAAAACTGAATCAATTCTCCTTCAAGGAACAGTTCTCACAATTACCTAAAATCCTCTCCTGGGATGAATTCTCATGTAATAAGGGAAAGCTTGCATTTATCGCTCAGGATTTTCAAACCAAAAAGATTATCACTATTCTTGAGAATAATCGGCAAACAACCATTAAAAACTACTTCCTCAAATACACGAGAGAGATGAGGGAAAACGTCAAAGTCGTAACTGTAGATATGGCTGGTAACTACATTCCTATCATTAAATTCTTATTCCCGAAAGCAAAGATTGTTCTGGATCGTTTCCATATTATTCAGCACCTGAGCCGGGCGATGATGGCTACTCGGATTGCCATTATGAAGAACTGTGACAAGGGCTCTCTCCCTTATCGTGCTATGAAACATCATTGGAGAATCCTCCAAAAGGACAGCCGGAAACTCTCTAACAAACTCTTTTATTCTCGAACCTTTAGGCAAACATTAACCCCTAGAGAAGTAGTTCAAAAAACCTTAGACTTATCAGAGGAACTAAGGCACTATTATGACCTTTATCAACTCTTGATGTTCCATTTTCAAGAGAAGAACAGTGAGGCTTTCTTCGGACTGATAGAAGACTATTTACCTACTGTGAATTCTACTTTCAGAACAGTCTTTACAACCTTTCTCAAATACAGACAATACATTACCAATGCACTTGAATTACCTTATTCAAACGCTAAGCTAGAAGCTACTAACAAACTTATCAAAGACATCAAACGACAAGCTTTCGGTTTCCGAAACTTCAAAAACTTTAAAACAAAAATTCTCATCGCTTTAAACATACAAAAAGAGAGAACCAACCTGATTCTCTCTCGTATGGGATAATACTTCACCCACTACAGTTGACAAAGTGCCTGATTCTCTCTCGTATGGGGTAATACTTCACCCACTACAGTTGACAAAGTGCCATTTTCTATACTAATTCTTCGGACACCTTTGCTCCTAGAACATGCTCCATATGATGAAGTGCAAATTCATGCTGCGCTTCTTCAATCGAAGCCACCGCAGTTGAAACAATCTCAATCTGATAGCCTAAATTATAAGCATCAATCGCCGTATGAAGCACACAGATATCCGTTAACACACCAGTCAAAATCACGGTATCAATACGCCGCTCCCGCAACCGTATATCCAAATCCGTCCCTGAAAAAGCAGAATAATGCCGTTTATCCATCCAAAAGACACGGTCGTTTTCTTTTTCTTGCTCAAAAAAAGCAGCCAAAGGACCATACAAAGTGCGACCAGCTGTCCCTATGAGGTTATGGGGCGGAAAGAGCTTACTTTCTGGATGAAAATAATCAAGCGCCTCATGCCCATCAATGGTGAAGAAAATATAGTCTCCCCGTTGAAAGGCGGCTTTCGTCACTTCACAAATCTTATCAGAAATAGCTTGAGCAGGTACGCCTGCAGTTAATTTCCCATCGTCAGCTACAAAGTCAACCGTGTAATCAATCGAAATCAATGCTTTGGGCATTTTAGTAATCTCGCTTCTTAATTTCATCAAAGATCTCTGGAATCAGGACCTTTAGATAGGTTCCTTTCATCCCAAGTGAACGGCTTTCGATGATACCAGCACTCTCTAACTTACGAAGAGCATTGACAATCACTGAACGAGTAATGCCGATACGGTCTGCGATGATCGACGCTGTCAGTTGACCTTCACTACCATCTAGCTCCTCTAAAATGGCTGATACTGCTCGTAATTCTGAGTAAGAGAGGGTGTTCACTGCCATATTTACTGCCATTCGATGACGAAGATTTTTCTCGTCTTCTTCTCGTTGGAAATTCAAGAGCTGAATCCCTACGACAGTACTTGCAATTTCCACCAAAATCAAATCATCATCGTGGAACTGCTCGTCATTCCTCCAAATAATCAAGGTTCCCAAACGAATCCCTGTCACATGAATCGGTACAATCGTTGTCAAACCATCTGGAAACTCATGCTTTGTTTCGACTGGAAAAATCGTCAATTCATTATCCACTGACAAATTCGCCTCAGTATCATACACCAAGGTTGCAGACTTCACATACTCTTCTGGAAATTTCTGTGTTTGAAAAAATTCTTCCACACGGTCATTATTAGTCTTATAACGCATGAAATAGCCAAGCAAACGCCCCCTGCTATCAATGATACAGGCATTGCAATCAATCACCTCTGCTAATTGTTTAGCAATGGGATTATAGGGAAGTTCATCCTGAAGTTTTTCGTCTGAGCGCTTCAGAATGGACGTAATTTTTCTTGTTTTTTCTAATATTGTTGCCATTTTTTACCTCAATTCAATCGCTTTCATTATAGCACAAAACACGATTTTTTTCAATAATTATCTGAAAATTGCTTATTTTGCTACTTTTTTTGAGAGATATATTGAAGCATATAAAAAATCTGTGCTTTCATGGCACAGATTTTTTATTCTAAGGTATTTGCCGGAGCTTAGTGGCCTGCTCAAAGGCATAGGCAATCTCTAACAAGAAAGTATCTTGTTCTTTTCCTGTCATGAAACTCACTCCTATTGGGCATTTCCCCTTGCATCCAAAAGGAATAGAAATCGAAGGTGTTCCTGCAAGAGCAGCAAGATTCGTATGGCTAGTATCTTGACAAACCAAAGCATCTAGCTGATGTTCCGCTAACAATCTATCTAATAAGCGTTCAGCTTCTTGAATGATTTTTTGAACCTTATCTCTATCTTTTTGATCATAATGGAGGGATTTCTCCAGAAGCTCTTGTCCATAGCGCATACGCTCTTTAGGATGTTTCTCGTTAAATGCAATCAAGTCTGTCAAGCTTTTAATCGGTGCTTGGTAGGTGGTTAGATAGTGATTAAAATCCTCTTCAAACTCCTCCAAAAGAATGTGTAAAAGGTCAAAATCAGCCAAATCACAGGACATTTCTACCACTTCTGCACCAGTCTTTTCGGCATAGCTTCTAAACTTGTCTGTAAACTCTTCTGAGCTTGGGAGCAGTAAACCAAAGCGCTTGCCTGAAAGATGATGTTCCTCAAGACGACTGTGCTCTCCTGTCACCGCTTCATAGGACAAGCAAATATCTGCAACTGTACGAGCCAGAAATCCAACTGTATCAAGGGAATGACTGATAGGAACTACACCCTCAGAGGATAACGCTCCTCTCGTCGGCTTAAAGCCTACAACAGACAACACTCCAGCAGGCGCTAGGATAGAGCCAGCGGTCTCTGTTCCAAGCGAAAAAGCTGCCAAATCAGTCGCCATAGCCACAGCACTGCCCGAGCTAGAACCTAGAGGTGATAACACCACAGGAGCAAAAGGATTGTGAGTTTGTCCTTTCTTGCTACTATAACCACAAGGAACAGACTCCCCCATCCAATAGGATAGTTCCGATAAATTTGCCTTTCCTAAGACAATCGCTCCTTGTACCTTTAAGGATTCCACAATTGGAGCATCTTCTTTTGGTACAAAATCCTTGAGCGCTATCGTTCCTGCACTGGTTGGCAAATCCTTGGTGTTGATATTTTCCTTGACCAAAACAGGCATCCCTTTTAAAGGCAGGATATCACTTGAGCCATCCCAATTTCTTGCTTCTTCAAGGGCACGGGGATTGATTTCACTGACGGCATTCATGCCTTGCTCAGCTTGATCAAACTCTCGAATCCGAAAGAGATAGTAAGCCGTCAACTCTTCATAGGTAAAATCTCCTCGCTCAATTCCTGCCTGCAATTCTGCCATGCTTTTTTGAGCCATCAAAGGCGTTTTTGACAGTACCTTGTCTAACTCCACACTAGCTAACTGCGCATCAATAGCTGCAATCAACTCTTCTTTCCCAAACGCAATCTTCTCCTCAGTTGGCAGTCCCCAGTCTTCATACTCTTCCATAGCGACTCCTTACCTACGGTATTGACGCAAGAAACGAGTCATCTTTTCTTGGATCTGCGCTAACTCATCGACTCGTGGTAGATAAACGATACGGAAATGATCTGGTTCTTTCCAGTTAAAGCCACGTCCATGAACCAGCAAGACCTTCTCCTGCTTCAAAAATTCCAAAACAAACTGCTCATCATCATCAATCCGATACATCGTGCGGTCGATTTTTGGAAAGACATAGAGTCCAGCCTTAGGCTTCACAGTTGATAGACCTGGAATTTCATTGATGGCTTTGGTGATAAATTCCCGTTGCTCATAGAGGCGCCCGCCAGGAATCAAGAGTTCATCGACCGATTGATAACCACCAAGCGAGGTCTGTACGACTTGCTGAGACAAGACGTTGGAGCAAAGGCGCATATTCGACAACATATTGAGCCCTTCAATGTAGCCCTTGACATGATGTTTCGGTCCAGATAAGACCATCCAGCCTACACGGAAACCACAGATACGATGGGATTTAGACAAACCATTCATCGTCACACAGAATAAATCTGGCGCTAGACTGGCAATCGGAATATGTACTTCTCCATCAAAAACCATGCGATCATAAATCTCATCTGAGAAAATAATCAAATCATTGACCCGCGCGATTTCCACAATTTCTTCTAAGACTTCCTTGGGATACAAAGCCCCTGTCGGATTGTTAGGATTGATGAGGACAATCGCCTTGGTGTTTGAGGTGATTTTCGATTTGATATCTGCCATATCCGGGTACCATTCTGCTGCTTCATCACAGACATAATGCACCGCATTTCCCCCAGCTAGGCTGACTGCTGCCGTCCAGAGAGGATAATCAGGCATCGGCACTAAAACCTCATCTCCATCGTCTAAAAGCCCTTGCATGGACATGACAATCAATTCACTGACACCATTTCCTAGATAAATATCTTCGATGTCGACATTTGGAATCTTCTTTAGCTGGCAATACTGCATAATTGCCTTACGAGCAGAGAAAATCCCTTTAGAGTCTGAGTAGCCTTCACTGCTTCTTGCGTTCATAATCAAATCATGAATGACCTCATCAGGTGCTGTAAAGCCAAACTCAGCTGGATTTCCCGTATTTAAACGGAGAATTTTCTCTCCATTTGCCCGCATACGCATCGCTTCTTCCAAGACGGGACCACGAATATCATAGGCAACGTGTTCCAATTTGCTTGATTTCTCAAATTGCTTCATGTTTGTACCTCATTTCATCATCATTTCTTCATTATACCGCAAATAGTCTAAAATTTCTAAAAAAAGTAGCTGTAAGGCAAATGAAAACCCTTTACTTTTTTCATGGAAAGGGTTACAATAGAAGTAGAAAAAGAATGGAGGTATTCCTATGACCCAAAAGTATGAAAATATCATGGTTGCCGTTGATGGTTCACGCGAGGCAGATCTAGCTTTTGTAAAAGGAATCAATTCCGCCCTACGAAACCAAGCACGACTCACGATTGCTCATGTGATTGATACCCGTGCTCTTCAAAGCGTTTCTACTTTTGACGCTGAAGTCTATGAAGAATTGCAGACGGAAGCTAAAAAATTGATGGCTGATTACGAAGAAAAGGCACGCGCAGCTGGACTCACAGATGTGGTGACCATTATCGAAATGGGAAATCCAAAGACGCTTCTTGCAACAGACATTCCAGATGCAAATGGCGTTGATCTGATTCTTGTCGGTGCAACTGGTCTGACAGCCTTTGAGCGACTCCTTATCGGCTCTTCTTCTGAGTATATCCTACGCCACACGAAGGTTGACCTTCTCGTCGTTCGTGACAAAGAAAAAACTATGTAATCATTGTTCTCCAATGGGAGTGAGATAAAAATCGTTATTTCGTAGAATTCGATTTTGTCGTCTTCGCTTTCGAGTTTCCAAGCTCAGGTATTAACAGTCCACTGGACTGTTAATATCCCGCGAGGTTGACGCTTTCACAATTGAGAATTGTAAAAGGTTGGAAATAGGGCTAGCGAAGAACAATTCGCTAGCTTCTTTTAGATAGAATGTTGATTGATCAACGTTTTAGATAAATTGCTCACAACTTTCTGTTCTCGCAAATAGCTCCACTGGAGCATTGACCCCAGCGACAACTACTGCGTCAAACTATAAAAGAAGCAAGGCTGGAAACTTTTGTCTCAGCCTCTTTTTTTGAAAAAATTATCAAAAAACGATAAAAACTTATTGATTTTTAAAATTTTTTTGCTATAATGATATTGAAAAACGATAGAAATATATTTTAAAAGAATATGATTTTATAGATAGGAAGAGCTCACCTTATCTCATACATCAATAAAGAGGAGGACGTGCCTATGAATGATAATCGTTAAACAATAGCAACTATTATTTTCATGCGATTAGAAATGAGGTTTTTATGAATCATCGACTTACTTCTTTGAAGTCTGCCAAGACTTTTATTAGCTTTTTACTCTTTCTTCACGGATTTGGAGTTGTTATGGTGACTTGTCTATTTATCATCGGTCTTTTTTATCAAGGTTCTTTACATATTGACTCTGATTTTACTATTTATCTTCGTCATCCTGGACCTTTAGGATATTGGGGTTCCATACTGATCCTAATGAAATACTATATCTTACTAGCTATTCTTTATTTTGTTCGGCAATTTTTTCAAAACATCCTGACTGAGCGTATCTTTGTCGAGCAAAATGTAGAACTCGCAAAACGCACGGCAGTTCTCCTTGTCATCGCCTCTTTTTTAGGAGAAGGAATCTTCACCTTGTACGAATTTTCCTTTTTCAATGTTCCCTTTATCGTGACAGCTCTTGCAGTGTGGGCGCTCGCAAAAGTCCTTGAAGAAGCAAACCGCATTGCCAAAGAGCAAGAATTTACCATCTAGGAGGAGAGGGATGATTATTGTAAACTTAGATGTCGAATTGGCTAAGAAAAAAATGAAATCAAGCGAATTAGCAGAACGCATCGGCATCACACCTGCCAATCTCTCCATTTTAAAAACAGGTAAAGCCAAAGCCATTCGCTTTTCAACCCTTGATGCGATTTGCCGAGAACTCGGCTGCCAACCAGGCGATATTTTAGCCTACGAGCCAGATGAATAAATAGACACCCTTGCTAGTATAATATTAGCAAGGGCTTATTTATGATAACGATAAGAAAGAACATAGAAACAATCATTATGGACTAGATTGTCTAGTTTATTGATATCAATCTATGAAAGGGGGTTAAAGTTGATTTTATAGCCTTTTTTCTAAAACGAATTTCTTGTATTTAAACCTATAATTTGCTAGAATCGGCTTATAAAATAAAAAGTTAAGGAGTCTATCATGGATCTTTATTTGCAAGGCTTGCTTAGTCAAGTCATTTCCTATCTGCCTTCGGCAGTTCGTATCATTGTTCTCATTTTAATTGCAGTTCTACTTGCTAAATTAGTGAGAAAAGGAGTCATCAAAGGGCTTCAAAAACTCAATCCCGTCACATTATTTACAAAATGGGGATTGATCAAAGATGGAACGGATGAAAATGCCCTCATCAAAACAATCGGACAGATTTTCTATTTCTTGACAATCTTATTCTTTCTTCCATCTATTCTATCTGGACTCGGAGTTTCTAGCGTTGTCGATCCGATTTCAAGCATGTTTGCTGTATTTCTCAGCTTCATTCCAAATATTATTGCTGCTGGATTTATCCTATTCCTAGGAGTTTACTTCTGTAAATTTATTAAAAATCTAGTGAAGCAACTCATCATTAACCTTCCAATTGAACAATGGATTTCTAAAGTACTTGGACAAGATAATCAAACAGCTCTTACAAACGAAGCTCAATTAGCAGATGTACTATCTTCAATTGTATATGTTCTTATCTTTGTTCCTATCCTAGCGACTTCTTTAGATATCCTAGGAGTAGCTGCTCTTTCTGAACCGATTGTAGCATTGCTTAACCAAGCTATTAGTTTCATTCCAAATCTAGTTTCTGCGATTATCCTTGTTCTTATCGGTGGATTCTTGACTAAGATCATTGGAAATGTCGTGGAAAAATTACTCCAAACATCTGGTATTGATCAATATTCAAAATACCTTAGCTTCAATGAAAAACAAACTATCACTCTATCAACGGTAGTTGCGTCTATTGTTCGTATTGTCATTGGTATCTTCTTTGGAGTACAAGCGATTGCCACACTCCAACTAGATATTCTAAATACTGTTGGAACTTCTATTATCGCTTATCTACCAGCTGTTATTAGCTCACTCATTCTCTTAATGATTGCTATTATAGCTGGAAATGTCCTTGGTTCATTCTTCTCAAGTTTGACCAACAAAAAATTCATCGGTGAAACTGTTCGCTATGCGATTTTAGTCCTTTCAGCCTTTATGATCCTCGATCAACTTCACATCGCTGAAACAATCGTTCAAACAACCTTTACCATCATTCTAGGTGCCGTAGCAGTTGCATTTGCTTTAGCATTTGGACTAGGTGGAAAAGAATTTGCTGCTAAACAATTAGAAAAATTGGATAAAGTTATGCATAAGGACAAATAAGCATAAACAGTCCTAAAACAACTACAAATACCTCCGCTTTCTAGTACCATAAAGCGGAGGTATTTTTCATGTTTATAGGCTAATAAACGCATCCATATCAATAGTCAGATATACAACTTTCTCACATCCTCAGACATTCATTGTCTATGTATCGTAAACATTTAAGGTATATAAAAAGACTTGCTTTTGTTCAATACAACAAAACAAGTCTACTAAATAGATATTTCTTAAAGCTTAGTCCGCTGCTCTTCCTTATGCTTTTGATAAGCCTTCATCTGGCGTTCTAGCTCTTTTTGAATGGCAGGTTCTGGCGCATATTTTTCTTCCCAATCATCTGGTTTTAGGATTTTATGGGTCATAGGGTCAAAATGAGCCTTGCCATCTGGGAAGATTTTCCCCATATTGGCTTGATGGACAATTTCAAAAATTCGCTCTGGGTCCACTCCCATAAGTACAAAAGTTCCATAAGTAAAATACAACATATCAATCAGAGCATCCGCCTGTCCCACTAGAGACACTTCAGCTGGAGTATTTGTCTTGACTTTTTCAACAGCCTTATCAAGAGCCAAATGCAAATCCTCAATCGCTCCCTCAAATGCCTCTTCAGAAGGACTGGCTGCTCGTAGAAACTCCACCATCTCTTCAAGCTTGAAGTCTACACGATGGCTTGCTTTTTTCAAATCCCAAGCCATTGGCTCTTCTTGTGTCGAGGTATCCATGACTTGATGAAATGCCTTCACTTTATTGAAATGCGGATCACTACTGGTAAAGACTTTCTCTCTCGCTAAAATTCCAAAATGCTCCAACGCCTTGTGAATGCCATCTTGACTGTTGCTGGTTGTAATATGTTTTGCAATCTCTTTAACTCGATCGGTTCCATTTCCCATGGCAATGGACATGCCCACTCCTGCCAACATTTCTAAGTCATTGTCCGAATCCCCAAAGGCCATGACCTCATGGATGCCAAAACCGTATTCTTTGCCGACAAGGCGAATTCCCTCTAACTTGGACATGCCTTGGTTAATCACATCAGCCGCAAATGGACTGCTTCGGGTGAATTTCAAGTCTGTAAATTCTTCCTGAATCAGCTTAGTTTCAGACGCTGTTGCAAGGAGCAAGACCTGATAAATCGGCTCTTGAATCGCTTGGTAGAGATCCTCCACTTTTTGAGGAAAAGCCTTACTGATGATGTGGTTAAAGCCATGATTGACATAGCGAGTCAATTTTTTCGGAATGAGGCGACTGGACCACTGGGGAACCTTGCTCATCCCAAAATTCATGATTTTAGAACCAATCACGCCATCTTTTGTCCCAAAGCAGATTTCCTTGCGATATTGATGTGCGACCTCAATCAAACCGCGCAAGCTTGCCTTATCAATCGGTGTAGCTGAGATGACCTTATCTTTTGAGAAAATATATTGACCATTATAAGTAACAGCAAAATCTAAATCCAGCTGCTCCATAAAGGGCTCTACAAAAAATGGCCCTCTCCCTGTCGCAAGCCCTACTAAAATGCCCTGCTCTTTCAAACTCTGAATCGCTTGTTCCGTGGACTTTAGAACGGTCCTGTTATCATTGACCAAAGTACCGTCGATATCAAAAAAGACTGCTTTGATTTCCATTGGTTCCTCATCTCTCGTTTTTGTGATACAATCATTTTACGATTTTTCTTTACCAAATACAACCAATAGCTATTAAATAAAGACTTTTTGGCATTTTTATCGCAAAGTACATTTACGCAAATTGTGACTTTTTGCCAACTTTCGAAGTCAAAAACGTAGTCACCCATCATCAACGCTTGCCCGTATGGTTGAAAGAATAACCTAAAGCCAGTAGGCTTTTTTTTATATCTTGAATTTACAATATAAGTGCACAATAAAAACTCATAAGATTTTTTCTAGTAAAATAAAACTGAACAAACATCTTACGAAAGGAAATCTTATGAGCTACCATCATTTTACCATAGATGAACGAGAAAGTATTCTGATTTATCGTACTAAAGGGATGACCTTTTCTCAAATAGCACGACTATTACATCGGCACCCCTCAAGTATTAGCCGTGAATTAAAACGTCATTCAAAACAAGGCAACTATTCGCCTAGTAGGGCACAAACAGCTTATCATCTCGCTAAATCGCATTGTGGGCGAAAAAGGAAATTAGAAATAGACACTGAACTCAGTCAGACCGTCAAGCATCTTTTTCTTGAGTGTCAATGGTCGCCAGAAGAAATTGAGGGGCGATTACGTTTAGAACGAGAAAGACCCGTCATTAGTTATCAAACCATTTATAGAGCTATCTATCGCGGTCACTTTGACGACACGCCTCTTTCACATGGTGCTCGTGGGGTTGTTCGCAAACTTCGTCACCATGGTAAAACACGCCATACACAATCCCATGTGGAAAAGCGAGGAAAAATTCCTATTTCTCATACCATTCATGAGAGGCCAATAGCAGCTAATGAACGCTCGAGAATAGGTGATTGGGAAGCCGATACTGTTGCTGGAAAGACTGGAAAAGCTTGCCTAGTAACACTCACTGATAGGCATTCCCGCTTCCTCAAAATTCAGAAAGTAGCTGTCAAGAAAAGTAAATTGGTTATAGAAGCCATGGTAAATATGTTAGAGTCCCTACCAAAAGAAACAGTGACTCCTGATAGAGGTAAGGAATTCTCAGGACATCCTGAACTCACCGAGAAACTAAATGTCGAAGTCTATTTTCCTGATCCTCATGCTCCTTGGCAACGAGGAACAAACGAGAATACAAATGGCTTATTGCGAGAGTATTTTCCAAAAGGAAGTGACTTAACAGAGGTAGAACACTTAATCATTCAGGAATGGGAAGATAAATTAAATAACAGACCACGAAAATGTCTAAACTGGAAAACACCTTATGAAGTTTTTTATGGGATAAATGTGCACTTAATTTGACAATTCGCCGTCAAAAAACTTTCAATTTTTGATAGAAAAGAAGACTTTTTCTGCCCGAACCCCCTCCCCCTCCTATTTTTTAACAAATATTTGGACAGTCTAGGCAGGCCGCTTAAAATTTGTGATTTTTTCACAACGCTTTTTTTAGAACGGGGGGTGTCAGCCCCACCACTCGTCCTCTCTAAAATGTTTCTCTCTCTTGTTAGGTCGATTGTGTCGCTTATTATGACATTCATGACAAAGTGTTCGAAGATTATCTATATCCAAAGCCTTGTCTGGATGATATTCTAACTCCTCGATATGATCAACTTCGAGTACGCTATCACGTTCTGTCGTGACTTTTCCCTCCTCTTTGCACCATTGACATTCAAAGTGATCACGCTCTAGAACCATCTTTCTAGTCTTTCTCCACTCTCGTGAATGATAAAACTTATTGCGACTCTCTCTTGTACTGACATCAATCATTGACGACACTTGAGTTCAATCTCCACCTTGAAGTTGCTCAAACGATTCAAACAGTTTTCAAGATGTGCTACTGCATTTCTTGTCTCGTCCAACAGTTCATTAAACTCTTTTATATTTTTTGTTTCAACATCTACAAAAAATTCCGATGTCCATTTTTTTGTAGTCGTTTTTTGGGACTCTCGTTTTTTGTTCTTACGATTATTGAAACGTAAAATTTTGTAACGCAATTCTTTTATTCCCATTTCTTTTTACTCCTTTGTTTTTTAGTTTGAGTTCACACTTTCATACATTCTATTGAACTCGCTGACACTTCCAAAATTCAATCCTATCAAGCGTTAGACTAATCAACCTATCATCAGTTCAACGTTTCCTCAAAACAAGGAATTAAAAATAATAAATAAGTAAAGAGCCTTGCAGCTCCTTACTATTCTTCTTTCTATTGCGATTTCAATAACCCTTGAGCCTTCAAGCTATAAGTCTCATAATCTCTCGCATATATCTTCGTTTGGCCGTTTTCTATATAACAGTCCCCATTTCTAAAACCTGCCATAGCATCCTTTTGCTCACGCAATTCTTTTAATCTGTTCTGATGTTTCTGTTGATGGATTTCTTCTTCTAATTCAGTTCTGACCTTTACTTTCTTTGCCCAATTGTACATGTGTTGAATATGGAGAGGTATTTTCGGTTGAGCTTTTACTTCTGTTCTAATTTGATTTTCAAACTTCCGCCTAATCATTTCCATGTAGTCATATTGAATAGTCGTAGGTAAAGCTTCTGCCACGCTAGCGACCAACTGACGTGAAAATCCTTGCGAGGTTAATTCTCTATCTACAAAACCTAGCTCAATCGCTTCATCACATGTTAGCCACGTTTCTTCCGCCATCATCGCTTTCAGACGTTCAATAGGTAAGCCTGTGCGCTTGTGATATACATTTAGTAACATGTCATTGATTGTATCTAAACTTCTCAAATCTTGCTCTATCTTTTTCTTATTGCCAAATACTCCCGCCATAGCTTCATGGATCATAAAGACGGCTGTTTGGCTCATCTCGATTGTGTCACCCGATAAAGCGATCACTGTTGCAATACTTGCACAAAGACCAACAATCTTGACTGTTACATTTCCCTTATAGTCTTTTAACTTGGAAGAGATTTCACTACCTGAGTAGACATCACCGCCACCAGAATTGATATAAACTTCCAAACTCTCACCATTGATAGGTAGTTTTAAATCTGCTGGCGAAAAACATTCTAAACCGTTAGATTGATAATCTTTTTTTCGACTATTGGCCACAATCGAACCATTTATATTAATTCTCATTTGTTCCCTCCAAGCCATTTACCAAAAATGCTTTTTCTTTCTTTTTCCGTTTTTGTTTGCTTTAGTTCCTGGAGCAATAACTCATCTTTTCTTTTTTCGATTTGCTCAAGTTCGTATCGCTCCCAAAAATCTTCAAAGGCTTTAGCGATATGTTCCGCAACTTTATCACTATTATAGTTATACTTATGTTTTAAAGCTTTATGGATACCGATGGCATCTATACCAAGTTCCCCACTCTTACCCCATTCCTTATAGAACAATTCCCAATACCAAGTATTTGAAGAATCTGGCAAATACTCGTTTTTAATCCAACGTTTATAAAACCGAATATCACGCTCAGAATATGGAGTAGTGAATGGGGTATAAACTTTCCTAATATCCAGCTCAATACCAGCAAGAGAAATTGGGAACTTTTCACTCATCGGAATATCTGCCAAGCGATTGATTTTCACTTCTGGAACACAATTTTCTTGCAGTACCCCTTTAAAGGCTTCTAATACCTTATTCGCATGATCTAAAAAGAGAGCCTGCGCTTGATTGATTTCTGATACTCGCATTTCCAGCTTATCCGTGATTTTATGATAAAGAGTCGTATTCTGCTCGTGTTTGCTTTTTGTTGTGATCAGTTTATTCTCACGATTTTCTTCGACCTTAGCTGTAAAATCTTCAATATCATTAAAAAATGCACGATACAAGGTTCTATATTTCCCGTGGGCGTGTTCAATCTCTGCATTCTGCTTTATCAAGGCTGGAAGAAGAACTCTTTGCCAATACTGTGTATTTTCCGTTTGGACTAGCGCATTCGGATTGTTTTCAACATCATATAAGACCCAACCGTCATGCAATTCATAAAATAGTTTTTTTGCTTCTTCAAATTTCATTTTTATATCCTCCTTAAAAATCAAAAAGAGGTATAACAAAAAGCAACTTCTCGCTTTATGCTATACCTCTATCATCAAATAGTCAGTATGTAATTTTTTCTTTCTTTGTAACTTCTACCCATGTCACAATGCCGTCATTCACTTTTAAGGTAATTGTGCCATGTTGGGGTACTGCTACATGCTTTATTATATCACCTTTTTTAAAATAAATAAAGTTATCCATGCTTTTTTCTCCTTTTTGTAGCATTGTAGCCATTCCGAGCTTTTAGAAAAGGGGTAATTCTACAAGGCTCTTTCTCACTCTCCCAAGGGGTTAGCTCGTTTTTGTAGCCAATGTAGCTTTAAAATCATCAAAAAACTTTTCTACGGAAAATCCCCAATCCTAAGCTCTCTTATATATTATTTATACTGTTATATATCTACTTATTCTACAATAGAGAGTAAAACCCTTAATATAACTGACTTTTCTCTTGTAGCATATCTTGTAGCATATTGTAGCTTTTGTAGCATTAAGGCTTTTTTCGGAAATAATAGGGTGTTGGTGTTCCCTTTTTCCATATCCGCTTTTTGGTATCCGAGCGCTCCCAATCCTTATGATTATCTAGCACATCTCTAGCTTTTTGGTTATAGTGTCCACCTCGTCCCTTGGTTGGATTTTCATTGAATACGATATAGGCAACCTCATTTGGGGTAGTGATTTCAAGTTGGACTGTTCCAAATTTTAGCGGATAATCTTTGTATGATTGCTTGTCATCTAGTGGCTCTTGTAGATGTTTGAGAAAATACTGCCTACGTTCGTGGGATGACAACTCGTACCATTCCGCTGGAGGGTAGAAATAACCTAAGTATTCCAAGATAGATTCCTTGTCTTGGTCTTCCACCTTATAGGCTTCTTGGATTTGTTCCAATTCCTCGTCTAAGGCTTTTGAAATCGTCAAGGTCTGCCCCTCATCATACCAAATCTTGGCTTCTGCTAGTACCTGCAAGAAATAGCTCTCGTCTTTTTCCATAGGATGACACGCTACATCATTGACCCCACACTGGATAGGATAAAAACGCCGCTCCTTGCCCTCGTCTTTTAGAAAGCCTTTAGCGTTTGACGTCCCAATAAAGACACAATGACGGTCCACCTTTTCTGCCTTCCTGCCGTAAAGTGCCCGAATATCGTCACTTGTCGCACTGATGAAATTTTTTATCGCTTCTATCGCCGTCTTTTTAAAACCTTTCAGCTCTCCAAACTCGATAACGACATTGGTCTGTAAGATACGATAGTCTTCTATGTGATCACCAAGTTTTCGGACACTATCCGTATGAAATTCAGGTAGCAGACGCTTAGTAGCTGTACTCTTTCCCAACCCCTGCCCACCTGTCAAAATCGGCACAATTTCAAACTTGGTACCTGGTCGATAGATACGGGCAACTAACCCCGTCAGCCAAAGCCTTGTCACCTCACGGACATAGCTCGTATCTGGACAGCCTAACAAATCGATAAAATACCGCTCCGCTCGCTCTACCCCGTCCCACGTCTGCAACTCTATGCGGTCTTTGACGGGGTGGTAGGTGTTTTCTTTGGCTACTTTCAAGATAGCAATATCCACATTATCCCTAGTCGGTGCAAAGCCATATTTTTCATCAATAAAGGCAATGGCTAGCTTGGTGTCTTCCTCATTCCAAGTCCCCTTATCAGTGCCCCACGGTGTCGGCTTAGTCTTTTCAATCGTCTTTGAAAAATCATTGTATCGCACCCCTTTAGAGATACTTTGCTGCTGTTCAAATACCAACACCACATTATAAGGGCTTCTGACTGGTGCCTTGGACTTGCCATAAGTCCGAAAAGCAGGCATGATCTCTTCTTGGTACTGCTCAGCCAAAGACTGGAAATTTTCCTCATCCTCAGCAATCATCTTGTCTAATAAGTCTTTGCTCATCTATCCTCCCTCTGCATAGTATTGATCAGCTACTTCTAAAAAGAAAGGCAACAAACATCGATTTCTAACCAAGTTTGAAAAGACGTCAATCACTTGTCCCAAATCATAGCCAGCAGCAAACATCATCTTGACCAGACAAGAGACCTGCCCTTTTGTCCGTATGCCCTCGCAAATCATCTGAAACAAATCCCCAGACAGTATCAAAGGGCAAGCATAGCGCTTTTTCGTAAGTTTATAGACATCAAACCCTTTCACCAGCTCCAGCAATTCACCCGACAGAATGGCAATGTTGAAATCTCTGACCACCTGCCACCCTGCCTTGACTAGCTTTTCTTCACTGAGTCGCTCCTTGACTGAAAGACGATACAAGGGGCTAATGATACTATCCAAGCAAGCCCCCAAAGGCTCGAAATAAAGAAATAAAAACCAATCATCTTTCTTTAGCGCCCTTGTCGGACAATCTTTCAAAAAAACAAACTCTGAGACCTTGTCTTTCTGGAGGATAAATTCAATCACTCGATACATTCGCACCTCCTAGCTACTTCTCCGCATACCTAGCTGGATATAAGCCCCATAATCAGGACTGAGTTCCGCTTTTTGAGTTTTTTCCTGCTCTTTCTCCTTGACATCAAGCTGGCAATATCCAAGGTTACGCCATAAATACCCTGCAAGAATCACCGTAACAACAATCAACATCATCACTTGGTCAAGCGGTAGGTTGAGTTCATCTAGCATGTTTCCTACGTCTCCTTTCCTGTCTGATACCTGCTATCTTGCCCATTTGGAAGATATGTAAAAGAGCGAAGGTCGCACTGTCTTCCTCCAAACAATTTTCACAATAGAGGTTAGCCAGTTCTAAATCTTCGTCAGTTATATCATGTTCTTTTGCTGTATCATATAGTTCTTGAAAATTCATTTAGTTGTCTCCTCAATCAATTTATAGTGTTCACTAGCTAGCCTATTTAAGTCATTCATGGCTAAATTGATAATATCGGCGTATTGCTCCTTTAAAGCAATAAAATCATAATAGCCGCTGTCGCTCTTTTGGGTGTTTTCTAACCACCTTCTCACGACATCTAAGGCACTGACTGCTGTCATCATATCGCTGGTAAGACTTTCGTAATTGTCTAATATCTCACTGTTATTCATCTTCTCTCCTCTCTTTTCATGCATTGTTACTCATAAAATCGCTAAACAAAGCCGTAGAATGGCAATGTCAGCACCTCTTTTTTGTTTACTATCCAATCATTTTTTAGGTCGTGTTTTCCGACTTCTTTACAAGGTATTCCATGTCTGGACACCCTTTGGACTTTTTCCAAATCGTCCTTGTTTTTCTTTCAACCATGCGGGCAAGCTGGTATTATTGTGTCGTTTCTGATAAATCTAGCCAATGTTCAATATTGGCACGTTTGTAGAGTCGCCGGTTGCCTGTCTTGATAAAGGGCAAACCGTTTCTTTCCATACGTTTCAAATCTTGAAAGGTGATAATGCCTTTGTACTCTTGCAAGACCTGTTTTTGGTTCAAGCGGTCATTCTCTCGGCGCTTGCTTTCTTCTTCCACGAGCTCTTTTGCCAAGTCCAATACGCCTTTTACTAAGGTCATACTGGCATTTTCTGTCAAAAAAGATTCCATTTTTCCTCTCCTTTTGGTATAATGAGGGTACAAGAAAAACACCTAAGTTTTTTCATTGTACTTAGTTTAAAGGCTTCTGCGTTGTGGTGATTGCTAAGCCTTTTTTTGTTGCCGATTTTTCACCGCTACTTCATGATGGATCTTATCTTCCAAGCGGTGAAAGGACTTGGTAAAATCTTCTTTGGTGATATTTCCATGCCAATATTGGCTAATAAGAGACACCGAGCGTTGATATAGCCTTGGTAGATGGTTAACCATTCGTGCTCACCTCCTGCCATGGTAGGGTAAAGCCTGCCTGCTCCTCGTAGATTTTCGCAAAGTCAATAGCCGATTTTTGGAGACTGTTCAAAATCTTATAGCGCAGCTGCCGAGCCTTGACCCTGTCGCTTGCTTTCAGCTGGCCAGACTGCAAATCCTCTTCCAAGCCATACAAGTCACGGACTAAGAACCACGATTGCAAGCGCCCTAGCTCGTTTTCCTTAATGATCACGTCGTTTTTCATCGTCCGAGGGACTAAGATTTTGATATTCTCATAGCCCTTGTCATAGTGGATACTTCCTTTTCTCCTCATTTGGTTCATCTTTTGCGTGATGTCCCGTCTGGATAGAAAGTCCAGCTCCTCCATAATAGCCGAGAGCGTCAACTCTCCGTGAATGTCCTGTATCTCATAGAGACGGTCGATCGTAAAAATTCTTTCCCTGCGTTGTTTTGCCATTTTATACCTCGTTTCTAGTTCATTTCAGATTTTTCAAAGGTGAAAGGTAGTGAAAAATCATTATAAATCCTCTGTCAGCCATTCCATGACTGATTGATAAATCCGACGTGGAGCGTCATAGTCGCCCTGCTCAATCTTGGCAAGAGTTCGAGTAGTTATATTTATTTTTTTAGCTAGTTCAATTTTCCCTAGCTGCTCTACAGCTCGTTTCTTGCGTACCTTAATGGCTATTTCTTCTGTAATGAGCATTATTTACCTCCTTTTTATTTTTAGCGTCTTTTTTATTCGCTTTAATTGCATTATAACGTCTTTTAAATTCGTTGTCAAGAGTAAAATGCATCAAAAATGACTTTTTTTGTCATTTATTTGTTCTTATATGCTATAATCATTTTGAAAGGTAGTGTAAAAAATGAATAACATTAAAAATCTGCGAAAAAACAAAAATATGACCCAGCAAGAATTAGCTGATTTTTTAGAGATAAAAAAAAGAACCCTACAACGATGGGAAGCTAATGAAGTAACTATAAAAAATGATAAAGCTCAACAATTAGCGGATTATTTCGACGTATCCGTAGCATATCTATTGGGTTATGAAGAAAAAGTGGTACCACTGGAAGAATTTGTCAAAAATATGACCAACACTCGAGACGAAGACGGCATAGAATATGGAGACCACCAAACAATCTTAGAAACAGAATTGATTACAAACTTTAGACAGATGGACATAGAAAAACAAGAAAATTTAGTCCGCTATTCAGAATTTTTACTAACCTCAAAGAAAGGAAATTAACCATGTACTCATTTGTTGCCTTAGATGTTGAAACTGCCAATAACTTTAGAGGAAGTATCTGTTCAATTGGATTAGTTAAATTTCAAGATGGACACATCATTGATAAATTTTACAGCTTAATTGATCCAGAAGAAGATTTTCATCCTATCAATATTTCTATACATGGAATCAAACCAACCGATGTTATTGGAGCTCCTACTTTTCCACAAATTAGAGCTGAAATTATTGACTTTATTTCTGATTTTCCAGTAGTTGCTCACTTTGCACAATTTGATATAAATGCTCTAAAAGACTCATACATTAAATATGACTTGCCTTTCGATAAAATAGAGTATTTCTGCAGTTATTATGTCGCAAAGTTTTCCTATCCTGGACAAATCAGTTATAAATTAAATAATTTAGCAAAGCATTTCAAATTCCCTCTTGAGCATCACAATGCCCTATCTGATGCAGAAACATGCGGAAAAATTATCTGTAAACTAATGGAATTAGCAAATCAAGATGATATTCAAAGTTTTCTTGAAACATTGAGATATAAAAAATATGGTGTTCTAGGAAGCAAAGGTTTTGGACGTCAATCTATCCATACGACTTTTTCAAAAAATAAATTTTATGAGCCTACTGAAGAAGAAAAAGCAAAAATGGACCAAGAAAATCCAATCTACGGGGCTCGTTTTGTGTTTACTGGCAAATTAGAACATTTTACCAGACAAGAAGCCGCCAAAGCTGTTTCCCTTCTTGGAGGTATCCCAGAAAATGGCGTGACTTCCAAGACAGATTATTTAGTAATAGGGGAACAAGATTTCAGAGTAGTCGGACAAAGTGGACAAAGCTCAAAAATGAAAAAAGCCTTCTCTTTACTCGAAAAAGGGCAAAATATAGAAATATTATCTGAATTGGATTTCCAAAAACTAATTGGATAACATGTCATCAAGCAATTTTTCAGCCCCTCTACGGCGTTCTAGCTATTTTCGGTACAATCTTACCGCCCATTCTAAAACAAACGAAATAGGGGCTATTTTTTAGCTCTCTGACTATCTTCTTGTTATTCTTTCAACCATGCGGGCAAGCAAGTAGAAAGGACAAGAACATGATACAAAGTTACACCCTAAAAAATGGAGCGGTTCGCTATATGACCAAGGTCTATCTTGGCATAGATCCCCTCACTGGAAAAGAAATCCGCACCACACGGCGAGGATTTAAGACCGAAAAAGAAGCTAGGCTGGCAGAAGCTCGCTTACTGGTCGAGGTCGAAGAAAAAGGCTTACCCTCAAAAGTCCAAGGACTCAAACAAACCTACACTTTCGAAGAAGTCGCTAACCTCTGGTATGATTCCTACAAAAATACCGTCAAAGGTAGCTCTCAACGCTCCGTAGCAACCCACCTCAGACTTATCATCCCCTATTTCAAAGATATGTACATCCACCATATCCCACCGACCCACTGCCAGCAGGTCATTACAAAACTTTGGGACAAGTACAAGTCTTTCGCCCACTACATCTCTATTATCCAGCGGATTTTCAAATATGCCTACATTATGGAAATTATCCCAAAAAATCCCATGGAAAAGGTGATTAAACCACGAAAAAAACGAGATAGCCACCCAAAAACTACCTCGTTTTATACCAAAGACGAATTAAAACAATTCTTTGACTGCCTTCAAGAAGAGAATAACCCTCAATATCTCACCATCTTTCGGATCATGGCTTTTACGGGCTTACGGATTGGCGAAGTACTCGCTCTGAAATGGTCTGACATAGACTTTATCCAAGGCAATCTGACCGTCAATCGTGGCATTATTCGCACAACCAAAGGACAAGTGATTGATACACCCAAAACAAAAGGCAGTATCCGCACACTCTCCCTAGATTATAGCACGATTGAACAACTCAAGCAATGGCAACACGAACAGAAAAAAGAATTTTTCAAGCACGGACTCAAGCATTTACGAGAAGAAAACTTCTGCTTCACCCAGGCAGACAATCGACTCATTCAAAAATCAAACATCTACAACGTCTTAATGAAAATCATTGACAAGTACAACCTCAAGCGGATTTCTCCCCATGGTTTCCGCCACACACACGCCAGCCTCCTATTTGAAGCTGGAGCAAGCATGAAAGAGGTCCAAGAACGCCTCGGACACTCCAACATCAAAACAACTATGGACATTTACACACACGTCACCGATAAACAAAAAGAGCAAACCGCCAAAAAGTTTGCCCATTATATCGGTTTCTAACTTGCTATCATATCCCTGTCGGAGTCACAACCGAGGTCACGAACCCCAAAAGGCACAAACACCGCATGAAATCAAGCCTAAAAAGGCAAGATATGATACAATCATTATAGCACAAATCTTTAGAAGGAGCTTATTTGATGACAAAGAAAATATTGGTTTTACATACGGGTGGCACGATTTCCATGCAGGCGAATGAAACGGGTCATGTCACAACCAACAGTGTAAATCCGATGACCCATGTCGATATTGATGTCGATCATCTTGAGGTGAGAAGCCTAGACTTTTTCAATCTTCCAAGTCCTCATATCACTCCTAAGCATATGCTCTCTCTCTACCACAAGATTCGCGATGATTATCAAGCCTACGATGGGGTGGTCATTACCCATGGTACGGATACTTTAGAAGAGACTGCTTATTTTCTCGATACCATGGATTTGCCTGATATCCCTGTGGTCTTGACAGGTGCGATGCGCTCCTCTAATGAACTAGGTAGCGATGGTGTTTACAATTACTTGTCCGCTTTACGAGTCGCTAGTGATGAAAAAGCACGCGGTAAAGGCGTTCTAGTCGTCATGAATGACGAAATCCACGCAGCCAAATATGTCACTAAAACCCACACGACAAATGTCGGCACCTTTCAAACCCCTACACATGGACCGCTTGGATTGATTATGAAAAAAGAAATTCTCTATTTCAAAACGGCAGAAGAGCGAGTACGATTTGATTTAGAAGAGATTTCTGGTCTAGTTCCTATCATTTCTGCCTATGCAGGGATGCAAACCGAGCTACTCGCTATGCTTGATCCCAAGCAATTAGATGGCTTAATTATCGAAGCCTTTGGAGCTGGAAATCTCCCTCAAGAAGCAGCGGAAAAAATTGCAGAATTGATTCAAGCAGGCGTTCCTGTTGCTCTTGTTTCCCGTTGTTTCAACGGTATTGCAGAGCCTGTTTATGCCTATAAAGGCGGCGGAGTGGCTCTCAAAAAGTCTGGAGTCCTCTTTGTAAAAGAACTCAATGCTCCCAAGGCACGGCTGAAACTCCTCATCGCCCTCAATGCAGGATTAAAAGGAGAAGCCTTAGCTGATTATATGGAAGGATAAGTCAACAAAGAGTAAGGCAAGTATGATCTCTAGGCTCAGCTACAATCATTCAAAATATCAAAAAGGTGGCACTTTGTCAACTGTAGTGGGTAGATGAGAATCTAAACCCTAGAGAGGATCTTATTGTTCCTCTCTTTTTTGATGTTTAAGGTGATGAGAATTTTAGTTTTAAAGTTACTAAAATTTCTAAAACCAAAAGCTTGTCGTTTGATGTCTTTGATAAGTTTGTTGGTAGCTTCTAGCTTAGCATTAGAATAGGGAGGCTCTAAAGCATTCCTAATATATTTCTTGTATCGTAGAAAAGTCTTGAAGACTTTCTTAAAAGGTGGATTAACAAGCTTTATAGTATCTTCCATAAGTGAAAAAAAGTGAAGGCTATTCTTTTCTTGAAAGTGGAATAAGAGGAGCTGATAGAGGTCGTAATAGAATTGAAATTCATCTGAGAATTTAAGCGCTATATCTACGATTTCTTTAGGTGTTCTCGTTTCACGTAGTGTCCGCGAATAGAAGAGTTTATCAGAGAGCTTGCGGCTGTCTTTGTGGAGTATTCGCCAGTGATTCTTCAAGATACGGTAAGGTAATGACTGCTTATCAAACTGCTTCATAATGGCGATTCTAGTTGCCATCATGGCACGATTGAGATGTTGGATGATATGGAAGCGATCGAGGACAATGTTGGCGTTAGGAAAAAGTTGCTTAATGATGGGAATGTAAGCTCCCGACATGTCTAGGGTGACGACTTTAACATCCTTTCTAGCTTCTTTAGAATATTTATAGAAATAGTTTTTGATGGTAGTTTGCCGATTATTCTCAAGGATAGCAATGATCTTTTTCGTCTTGTAATCCTGAGCAATGAAGGCTAGTTTTCCCTTGTTTCTAGAGAATTCATCCCAAGATAGGATATCAGGAAGTCTTGAGTAGTCTTCTTTGAAGGAGAATTTAGTCAGCTTTCGCTGTACGGTAGAGACAGACACGTGGTTCTTCTTAGTGATATCAGAGTTCGTTAGTCTTTCAGTATGATCAGCCGTCATTTTCTGCCAGACAGGTTCAGAAATTTGGTAATTCTTTCTCACCAGGGGTGTTTCAGCCACGGTGACACGCCGGCATTGTTTACACTGGAAACGGCGTTTCCGTAATTTAATGACAGTAGGCATAGCTTGAACGTCTAGGAATGGAATGGTGGACACTCGTTGAAAATCATATTTTCCCATCTTACCTTGGCAATGAGGGCACAAAGGAGGTAGGTAATCTAGAGTAGCTTTGATGATAAGATGGGAGTCAGTTTTCAGAACTTCCATAATCGTAATATGTTTGTCTTTTATTCCGATGAGTTGTGTGGTATTATTAATGTTTTCCATAAGTTACTTTCTAATGATGGTTTAGTCACTTTTCATTATAAGACTTATGGGACTTTTTTGTACCTTGAATTTACAATATAAGTGCACAATAAAAACTCATAAGATTTTTTCTAGTAAAATAAAACTGAACAAACATCTTACGAAAGGAAATCTTATGAGCTACCATCATTTTACCATAGATGAACGAGAAAGTATTCTGATTTATCGTACTAAAGGGATGACCTTTTCTCAAATAGCACGACTATTACATCGGCACCCCTCAAGTATTAGTCGTGAATTAAAACGTCATTCAAAACAAGGCAACTATTCGCCTAGTAGGGCACAAACAGCCTATCATCTCGCTAAATCGCATTGTGGGCGAAAAAGGAAATTAGAAATAGACACTGAACTCAGTCAGACCGTCAAGCATCTTTTTCTTGAGTGTCAATGGTCGCCAGAAGAAATTGAGGGGCGATTACGTTTAGAACGAGAAAGACCCGTCATTAGTTATCAAACCATTTATAGAGCTATCTATCGCGGTCACTTTGACGACACGCCTCTTTCACATGGTGCTCGTGGGGTTGTTCGCAAACTTCGTCACCATGGTAAAACACGCCATACACAATCCCATGTGGAAAAGCGAGGAAAAATTCCTATTTCTCATACCATTCATGAGAGGCCAACAGCAGCCAATGAACGCTCGAGAATAGGTGATTGGGAAGCCGATACTGTTGCTGGAAAGACTGGAAAAGCTTGCCTAGTAACACTCACTGATAGGCATTCCCGCTTCCTCAAAATTCAGAAAGTAGCTGTCAAGAAAAGTAAATTGGTTATAGAAGCCATGGTAAATATGTTAGAGTCCCTACCAAAAGAAACAGTGACTCCTGATAGAGGTAAGGAATTCTCAGGACATCCTGAACTCACCGAGAAACTAAATGTCGAAGTCTATTTTCCTGATCCTCATGCTCCTTGGCAACGAGGAACAAACGAGAATACAAATGGCTTATTGCGAGAGTATTTTCCAAAAGGAAGTGACTTAACAGAGGTAGAACACTTGATCATTCAGGAATGGGAAGATAAATTAAACAACAGACCACGAAAATGTCTAAACTGGAAAACACCTTATGAAATATGAAATTTTTTATGGGATAAATGTGCACTTAATTTGACAATTCGCCACTCAAAAAGCCCTATAAGTCCTGTGGCGGGAGTTACCCACTACAGAAATTATAGAGCCAAAAAGGTTGGGTACTGCTGTCCCAACCTTTTTTATGCGAGTAAAAATTGGAAAAAGGCATAAACCAAGAGAAGCGCTCCCAAGGCAATCCGGTATTTTCCAAAAATGGTAAAATCGTGCTTTTTGACATAGTCTGTCAAGAAGCGAATGACTAAAAGGCTGACGCCAAAAGCTACGCCCATGGCTACCAAAAGCAGCATCAACTGAGCAACATCCAAACTATTACCCTTTAGGATAAATTTAAGAATCTTAATCCCGCTAGCACCAAACATAGCTGGAATCCCTAAATAAAAGGTAAATTCTGTCACCACGGAACGACTCGTACCATTTAATAAACCACCGACAATAGTTGCTCCTGAGCGACTCGTTCCTGGAAATAGTGCCAGCACTTGGAAAAATCCAATATAAAGTGCTGTCTTGTAAGGCAATTTGTCCAAATCTGTAATCTTTGGCTCTACATCTTTATTGCGTTTTTCAAGGACAATAAAGGCTACTCCGTAGATGATGAGCATGATGGCAACAGGGACCATGTGGTGAAAATGTGCTTCAAACCAATCATCCAGTGGCAAACCAATGATCAAGGCTGGCAATGTTGCAATCACGACTTTCGCCCATAGCTGCCAAGTCTTTCTGACCTCACGTGCCGTTTTTCCTGACTTAAACGGATTTAATTTATCAAAATAGATAACAACAACCGCCAAGATAGCTCCGAGTTGGATGACCACGTTGAACATTTCTATAAAGGCAGGATTATTATCCTTATATTTGACAAATTCTTGCACCAAAATCAAGTGACCTGTACTTGAAATCGGCAGCCATTCCGTGATGCCCTCAACAATCCCAAAGAAAATGGACTTCAAAATTTCAATGATAAACATAACTTTCTCCTAAATGATTCTGTTACCATTATATCATAAAAAGGCTAGAGATTTTTCTCTAACCTTGTTTAAATCTAGCATTTCTTAAGAATTCGGATCATCTAGGCTACGCCCATGAAGTCCTTTTTCGCGTTGGACTTGTTTGAGTTTTTCTGGAGTCACGTCGTTTCCGTCCTCATCGACAATCTTGATGCCTTCGACATGGGCACGAACACTGCGGCGGTAGCCTTCGATGTACTCTTCACGAAGGGCTGCTTGTTCCTTCAACTCCTCGTCTGTCAAGCCAACTTCTTTTTTCTTTTTGGCTAATTCATTGATTCGATCAATCTTTGCTTGTTCCATTTTCTCTCCTATTTGGTATTGATTTGGTTAAATTGGGCAACATGTTGCGCCTTATCCGTCAAGGCAGCAAGCAAGGCCAAACGATTGTTTTTCACGGCTTCGTCTTCGACCATGACCATGGTATTGTCAAAGAAGGCGTCAATTACTGGTTGAAGGGCAAAGAGCTGGTCGATGTTTGCTTCCAAGTCAGAGGTATTGGCAATCTTCTCTACACTTTCTGCCAACGCTTTTTCTTCAGCATTTTCAAAGAGGCTGCTATCTACTACAAGACCTGCTGCTGCTTTTTCAGCCAAGTTAAAGACACGAGATAGACTTTCAACTGCTGGTTTGAAATCAGCTGTTTTTGCTTTTTCAGCCAAGAGACGAGCTGTTTCAACCATATCGCTGACAACAAAGTTGGTGCTGTTTAAGACAGCTGTCACGATGTCTTTTGGCACACTTTTATCCATCATCTTCTCCACACGAGCACGGAAGAAATCAAGCACCTCTGCCTGGTATTCATAAGCAAGGCTATCATGCTCAAGAGCATAGAGTTTTTCCACCAATTCATCAATGGCAATAGTCCAACCAAAGGCTTCCAAGATCCGTACCACACCCTGAGTCGCACGACGTAGGGCATAGGGATCGTTTGAACCACTTGGAATCAAACCAACTGAGAAGAAGGACAAAATGGTGTCTAATTTATCCGCAAGGGCAAGAACAGCTCCCACCTTGGTTTCAGGAAGTTCACCTTCTGCGCTATTTGGCAAGTAGTGTTCACGGATTGCAGCTGCAACGGCTGGAGTCTCACCTGCAAGAAGGGCATATTTCTCCCCCATAATCCCTTGCAATTCATCAAACTCTCCGACCATACCCGTCAAGAGGTCAAACTTGTAAATGGCTGCTGCACGCGCGAGGTCTTGCTTCTCTTCATCAGAAAGCCCAGCTTGGTCAGCTAGGAGTGCGCTGATTGCTGCAGTGCGAGCCATGTGTTCATAGAGAGAGCCAATTTTCTCGTGGAAGGTCACAGCTTTCAGGCGCTCCACAAGGTCTGCAATCTGTAATTTTTGGTCTTCACGCCAGAAGAATTCCCCATCTTCCAAACGCGCCACCAATACTTTTTCATTTCCCTTGATGACATTGTCCAAGAACTCCGCATTACCATTACGGACAGAAATGAAATTCGGAAGCAATTTCCCAGCCTTGTCACGGACAACAAAGTAGCGCTGATGATTTTTCATCGAAGTGACCAAGACTTCTTCTGGAACTTCAAGATATTTGGCATCAAAGGCCCCCATGAAGGCAGTCGGGTATTCTACCAAGTTCAAGACTTCATTGAGCAGGTCTTGGTCAATCTCAACAGCCACATTTTTCGCTGATTCAATAGCCCTGATTTGCTCGACAATCATCCGTTCACGTTCGCTACTATCTGCGATGACAAATTCCTTACGCAAATCGTCTTCGTAGCTATCTGCTGTCGCAATTTCAGTCTCCTGACCGAGGAAACGATGACCACGACTAGTGCGACCTGAAGAAATATCAAGGAAGTCCATCTCAAGCGCTTCGTCATCAAGCAAGACAGTCAAGGTGTGAACAGGACGAATGTATTCAAATTTGTTGGAAGCCCAGTGCATGCTGACTGGGAAGGTCATTGACGCAAGCACCTCTGGAATACCTGCCAAGACTTCATTGGCTGATTTTCCTTTTTCGTGCTTGGTTACGTAGACATACTCTTCCCCCTTGATTTCACGGAAAGTGATGTCCGCAGTTGTAAGACCTTTTCCACGAACAAAGCCTTCTGCGGCTTTGGTAAAGTTGCCGTCAGCGTCCAAGGCAATTTTCTTGCTTGGGCCTTTAAAATCTTCTGTCAAATCCTCTTGGCTCTCTGCCAAGCCACGGACACGAACTGCCAAACGGCGAGGTGTTGAAAACATCTCAAGCGCTTCAAAAGCCAAGCGGTTATCTGTCAAAAATTGCGCCATTTTGTCCCGAAGTTGGACCATAGCAGGCGTTACAATGTAAGCTGGAATTTCTTCTAAACCAAGTTCAACCAGTAAATTTTTCGTCATCTTATTCTGCCTCCTTCTCTAATAATTGCGCTCTTGTTGCTTCATCCAAAAGCGGATAACCAAGACGTTTTCTTTCTGCCACAAAGGTCTTTGCGACCACGCGAGCTAGGTTTCTAATCCGCGCAATATATCCCGCCCGCTCGGTTACAGAAACCGCACCACGTGCGTCGAGCAAATTGAAGGTGTGGGAACATTTCAAGACATAGTCAAAGGCAGGATGCACTAAATGCTCGTCTAAACAGCGTTTTGCTTCTGCTTCAAATTTTTCAAAGTTAGCTAGAAGCAAGTCTTGGTCGCTGACTTCAAAGCTGTATTTTGAATGTTCGTATTCTGGTTGGAGGAAGATTTCCCCATATTTAACCCCATCAGCCCACTCGATGTCATAGACTGAGTCCACTTCTTGAATATAAGAAGCTAAGCGCTCTAAACCGTAGGTCACCTCAGCTGTCACAGGACCTGTCGTAAGACCTCCGACCTGTTGGAAATAGGTGAATTGGGTGATTTCCATACCGTCAAGCCACACTTCCCAGCCCAGACCTGCCGAACCAGTTGACGGATTTTCCCAGTTGTCTTCTACAAAGCGAATGTCATGCTCCAAAGGATTGATACCAAGGCGCTCTAAAGATTCTAAGTACAATTCTTGGATATTACTTGGGCTTGGTTTCATGACCACTTGGAATTGGTGGTGTTGGTAGAGACGGTTTGGATTTTCCCCGTAACGACCATCTGCTGGACGACGACTTGGCTCAACATAAGCCGCATTCCACGGCTCAGGACCGATGGCACGCAAGAAAGTGTAGGGACTCATCGTTCCCGCCCCTTTTTCCGTATCATAAGCCTGCATCAACATACAACCCTGCTCATTCCAAAACTGTTGCAAAGTCAAAATAATCTCTTGGAAGGTTAATTTTTTAGACATTGGTTTCCCTCTTTCTATTTGATTGTAACAAACATTGGGCGCCTTCATGCACAAGGCATGAAAACATCAAAAAACGCGCCAACGCTCCTATGTTTCCATAGGGGCGTTGACACGCGGTTCCACCCTAATTTATTACTTCATTTTTCTTTTAAAAATACCAGAAAGCGCCATCCTTATCTGCCTTGTATCTGGCTTTCACTCTCCCAGACTCGCTACAACAATACTTTAACAAAGATTTCTTCCTTACTTTGGTATTCTACCAAAAAAATCGAAAGCTGTCTATGATTTTACAACAATTCTCTCCTGACCATCTCTAACCATGTTTGTAAAAATAGTTTCTTTCATAAAAAAGCAAAAGAAGTGGTTTAAATCCACTTCCTTATGTTTCTATGCTTGGTAACGTTTTTCACCGTCAAGGTAAGTCGCCACCAACTCTAAATCTTTATCAAGGACAATGAAATCCGCATCATAACCTTCTTTGATCTGACCGCAAACGTCATCAATATGCACAGATTTGGCTGGAATAAGGCTCGCCATCATCACTGCTTGATGAGGATTTGCAATACCCCATTCTACCACATTTTTAAGACCATCTTTTAATTTTAAGATTGAGCCAGCTAGGCTACCACTTGACTTCAAACGAGCAGTGCCGTTTTCCACAATTACAGGGAATTCACCGAGCATGTAATCTCCATCACTCAAGCCTCCAGCTGTCATACAGTCGGTGATAAGAGCGATATTTTCATGTCCTTTTTGCTTGATAAGGATATCACAAGCCTTTGGCTCCACATGATGACCATCACAGATCAACTCTGCAACGGTATGGGGCAATTCATACATGGCACCTACCATGCCTAATTCACGGTGAGTCAAGCCACGCATGCCATTATAGGCATGCACCCAGACACTTGCTCCTGCTTCGACTGCACGTTTTGCCTCATCAAACGTAGCATCAGAATGCCCCAAAGCAACGGTCACACCCTCATCTGTAATTGTACGGACAAAGTCTTCTACCCCCTCACGCTCAGGCGCTAGGGCGATTTTATTGAGCAAACCGTTTGAAGCCTCTTGCCAAGTACGAAATTCTTCCAAACTTGGGTCTTTCATGTAAGAAGGGTTTTGTGCTCCTTTAAATTTCTCTGTAAAGTACGGTCCTTCAAAGTATAACCCTCGAATCTTAGCACCTGTCGCTTCTTGGTATCTAGCTCCAATATTTTCTGTTACAGCTAGCAATAGCTCATAAGAAGAAGTCAAGGTCGTTGGCAAAAAGCTCGTCACCCCTGTACTTAATAACCCCTCACTCATCGTGTGAAGAGTTCCTTCAATGTTATTATCCATGACATCCACGCCGCCGAATCCATGGATATGAGTATCAACAAGTCCTGGTGCAATACTATAACCTGTATAGTCTTCTATAATAGCATCAGCTGCCACTTCTGTTACATATTTTCCAAATTTTCCATCGACAATCTCTAAGTATCCTCCCTTGCGAATCCCTTGAGGATAGAAAAACTGATCTGCTTTGATATATTTAGGCATGCGAAAACCTCCTTGTGTATTCTTATCCTTATTATAACGCTTTCTTTGAGGTTTGTAAATGGTATAGACCGTATTTAGTGTGTTAATATCTCATTTTTAAACATATAACGTACTTCTCTTGAACCTCAATAGGCTTATAGCTGATGGACAAAATACTCAAATAAGGCTTGATTACTCTTACTCTTTCGGCGCAGAAACTCCGGATGCCACTGAATCCCCAAAATAGCTACTCCACGCCCTTCCACGGCTTCAATCGTGCCATCTCTCGGATCATGAGCCGTTGCGACCAAGTCAGGCGCCAAGTCTTTGATACTTTGATGGTGAAATGAGTTGATCAAACTGCCTTTGCCAAACAACTGACTTACACGACTCTGAGGCTCAATCTCCACGGGGTGAGAAGTTCCTTCCATCTCTTTTTGCCAATGGTCTTTCACATCCTGCTTTAAACTACCTCCAAGAGCTACATTGACCAGCTGCATCCCTCTACACACCGCAAAAATCGGTTTCTTCTGCTTTAAAGCCTCCTCAATCAATGCCAACTCAAACCGATCACGCGCTAGAGAATAATCCTCGCTTTCTGCTTCTCTTTCTTCTCCATACAAATGAGGGCTGACATGCTGACCACCTGAGAGAATCAATTTGTCAATCATTGCAACATAGTCCTTAGCGACACAAGGACTAGCAATAGGAATCACAAGCGGCAAGCCACCTGCTTCTCTCACTCCTTCTGCTAATTCTTTTGCCACAGCGACATAGGTCAAGCCAGACAGAGGTGGCATTTCCTTTTCATTTCCTGTAATTCCAACAACCACTTTTTTCATATACGACCACCTTTCCTATATCTATTCTAAGAGGATACCACGCTACAACAGCAGTGTCCAATATAGATTTTCTATGGTCGCTTTAGGATTTTTTATCATAAAAAAGATTGGGAATGGGCTTCAGTCGTGATTTCGTATCCATCAATTTTCCTCACCAGTTGTTTCTAAGTTTACTCCCTCTAGCAAGTCCGACGAACCTACACTCAAACTGTTCAAACCATAAAAAAAGAGAGCAAGGACGGCACTGCACCCCAATAATGAGACCTAAGAAAAACACTATTTTGAGACCTGTTTCCTATATTCTATAGGAGATAGGTCTTTTAATTTCCGTTGAATTCTCGTTTCATTATAAAATATGATGTAATTTTTGACAATATCTGTTATACTATCTTTAGTTAGGTTTCTCCAGTTATGGAGATAGAAGGTTTCAGACTTTAGGACGGAATGAAACCATTCAATACAGGCGTTATCTGCGGGTGTTCCTTTTCGGGACATGGAGCGGATAATGCCTTTTTCTGTGCATGTCTGATAATAAGCTTTAGAGGTATAGACTGAACCTTGGTCACTGTGTAAGAGTGTTCCTTTCGGTAAATCCAACTGATTTAACGTATCTAAAACAAAGTCTGTGTCCTGACTATCTGAAATTGTATAAGCTACAATCTCTCGGTTATACAAATCCATAATGGACGAGAGATAAAGTTTACAGTTTCCGAAATAGAGATAAGTGATATCCGTAACCAATCTTTGAAGAGGTTGTTTGGCTTGGAAGTCCCTACTGAGCTTATTTTCAGTGACATAGTAAGGTTTGCCAAGTTTTGGGACCTTCTTTGTTTTGACACGGCAAAGCCAACCATTTTGTTTCATGATACGATAAACCTTTTTGTGATTCACTGTCAAACCATATCTGCTTTTTAAAAGCCGTGTAATGGTTCGATAACCATAAATATAGCCATTTTCAAGGCATAATATCTCAATCTTCTCAGTGACATCATCCATCGTTTTTACCGTTGCTGGCTCAGATTTCCAGCGATAGTAGGTGGATCTTGCCACACCAAAACAAGCCAAAATCATCGGGATTGGATAGTCAGCTTTATAGTCTTCTACAAGCTTGATAAGGGCTATTTTATCGATTTCCTTATCAAGCTGCGATACTTTTTTAGCAGCTTTACCTCTAATCTTAATTGTTCAACCTCAGATAATTCTGTCATCCCTTTACCGTAAGTATATTGTTTTCCGACAGGTTGGTAGAAGCGGTGAAGTTCATTGTTTTGATACCATTTCCACCATGTGTAAATTTGACTATCATTCTTTATCCCTAGGGTTTCCATGATAACCTTGTTGGATTTACCTGCTTTTTTCATTTCGATACAAGCTAGTTTTATGTCTAGTGAATATGCTTTTTTGACCATAAGAAAACACTCCTAATTCTATTATAGTAGAATTCATGGAGTGTTTTTCTTTGGTTTCACTTTATGGGGGCAGTATCGACTTTTGTCCCCGTCTCAACCTCTTTTTTAGATTTGCTCGATTTGAACTTTTTCTGCCAAGTTCATGGCATGGTCTGCGACCCGTGTATAGTGGGAAATGATATCAATAAAATTGACACCTGCTTGAGGGGTACATTCGCCCTTGTTCAAACGGCTGATATGGGTTTTCCGCAGAGTCTTTTCCATTTGGTCAATCTCTCTATGACGTTCTGTTAATTGATGAGCCAGCTCTATATCATTGGTTTCTACGGCTCGTAATGCGTCATCAATCAAGCGCAAAGTCTTCTGATAAATCCCCTCTAGCTCTTCTAGGGCAACATCTGAGAACGTAATTTCCTTTTTGACTAGATAGTCAGTCATATTAAGAAGCGCCTCACCATGATCCCCAATTCTCTCCAAGTCACGGGAAGAATCCAGAATATTGGTCAAAATCTCACTTTCTTTTTGACTCAGTGGCTCGCTAGATAGATCAATCAAGTAACGCGTCAATTCCTCGTCAATGGTGTTAATCGCTTCTTCGGTCTTATGCCCTTTTTCAGCGACTTTTTCACCATGATGACGGATGTAATCATAAGCCAACTCAAAAGAAGACTTGGCATAATTTCCAAGATGCAACAGCTCTAGCTTAGCATTTCCAAGTGCCAGAGACGGAGCTTGCTTGATAAGGATGGTATCCAAATAAAGGGCTTGGTATTTGACCACTTCGTCCTCTCCAGGAATAATCTTGGTAACCAAGTAAGCCAAGGTACCGATAAATGGGAACTGAATCAAGGTATTGGTCACATTAAAGCTACCATGCGCAAAGGCAATGGTCATCTCTGGTGTCAGATGAAGGCTGGATTGGAACCACTCAATCATCGCGGTAAACGGACCTAAGAAAATCAGACACAGTACCGTTCCCAAAACATTAAACATCACATGGGCACCAGCTACTCGCTTGGCAGAGACATTGGCTCCCAAAACTGCCACAACAGCGGTCAAGGTCGTTCCGATATTGTCTCCAAATAAGACCGGAAGTGCCCCTTGCAAGTCTAGTAGCCCACCTGCGTAGAGACTTTGCAAAATTCCGATGGTCGCCGCAGACGACTGAATGACAATGGTTAAAATCGTTCCGATGAACACTCCCTGAATGGGCTTGCCACTCAAGGTCGCCATATAATCTTTAAAGGCAGTCACCTCACGCAAGGGCGCCATGGCTGTACTCATAAGGTTAAGAGCAAAGAAAATCCCTCCAACCCCAAATAAGATACGACCAATATTATTGATCGTTCGATTCTTAGTAAAGAAGAGGCAAATAGCTCCTAAAAAGAGAATAGGCAGACCATAATCGCCCAGCTTAAACCCAATCAAAAATGAGGTTACAGTCGTTCCGATATTGGCGCCCATGACAATCCCAATCGCCTGTCGCAAGCCCAATAGATTTGCACTGACCAAGCCGACAGTAATCACCGTCACCCCTGTACTTGACTGAATCAGAGCGGTCATGACAATTCCGACCAAGACTCCTAAAAATGGATTACTCGTGTATTTGTCAATATAATAGCGGAGCTTATCTCCTGCAATCTGCTGAAGACCATCTCCCATATACTTGATACTAAAGAGAAATAGTCCCAAGCCACCTAAAAAGGTGAATAAAATTTGCTGCCAATTGATGGACATCCTACTTTTCCTCCGAAATATAAATAGCGGAATCTCTCCTCCTCTATTGTAAATGATTACACAAAAAGGTCAAGCTTTTTTTCAAAAAAAGGGCAAATTTCCTCTCTTTTCTACTTCCTACTAAGAAAGAAATAACCTTTTCTTAAGAAATAATTAAGAATTAGCTTACAACTGCTTAATAAATACTTGTTATACTAAGTTTATCAAAGGAAAAAGGAGACCATTTATGGCTAACAAAGAACGATATAGCGTATTTTCAATTCGGAAATTCAAGGTAGGAGTTGCTTCTGCCTTAATCGCTAGCGGATTTTTCATTGCTGTTGGACAGCCAGCTACCGTCCTTGCTGATGAAAATCCTACAACAGAAATGACACAAGCTGCTGGGGAATCATCTCCAACTGAGATGACGCAACCTGCAACAAATCCTGCTCCAACTACAACTGAAATGGTGCAACCAGCTGAAAATACTGGTACTACAAACACAGAGACTATGACTCAACCTGCAACTACTCCAGCAGAAGAACAACCACAAGTCGTAGCTCAACCAACCACTCCAGAAGAAGTAAAAACAGCAGTTGCTGAAAACATTAAGGAAGACACAGAAATTCCTGCAGCTTATCTTGAAAAAGCAAATACCGATGGTTCTGGGCCTTTCCTTGCGGGAGTTAATGGAGTCATTCCATTTGAAGCATTCGGTGGGGATGGTATGCTCACTCGTGCCCTTTTGAAAGAATCAAAAGACGCTCCTTGGTCTGATAATGGATCAGCTAAAAATCCAGCTCTTCTCCCTCTTGAAAGTCTCACAAAAAACAGCTATTTCTACGAAGTAGCACTCGATGGACCTGCAGCTGGTAAAACTGGACAAGAATTGATTGATACGCTCAAATCAACAGGAACACATACCTATAAAGCAGCTGTGAAAGTCTACGCTGAAAAAGGTGGCATGCCTGATTTGACTAGCCAAGTTACTGAGCGTTCTATCAACGTAACTGTTAACGGACTTACTCCTGTGGCTGACGTCAAAAAAGCCGTTGAGGAAAATATCAAAACTGAAACTGCAATCGCCGCAGCTTATCTTGAAAAAGCAAACGCTGACGGTTCTGGTCCTTTCCTTGCGGGCGTGAACGGAACTATTCCATTTGAATTCTTCGGTGGGGATGGCATGCTTACTCGCTTGCTCCTTGAAGCTTCAAAAGACGCTCCTTGGTCTGACAACGGTTCAGCTATGAACCCTGCTATCTTACCACTTGACAGCCTCACAAACGGTCAATACTTCTATCAAGTAGCTCTTGACGGACCTGCGGCTGGTAAGACTGGCGAAGAGCTTATCAAAGCCTTGAAAGACGCTGGTACTCACACTTACACTGCAACCGTAAATGTCTACGGAAACAAAGACGGTAAGGCAGACGAATCTAACATTGTAGCAACTCGCCAAGTGAAAGTAAACGTAAATGGCATCACAGCCGCAACAGATGTCTACAACGCTTTGAATGAAAACATCAAAGCTGAAACAAACGTTCCTGCAGCTTATCTTGAAAAAGCTAACGCTGACGGTTCTGGTCCTTTCCTTGCGGGCGTGAACGGAACTATTCCATTTGAATTCTTCGGTGGCGACGGCATGCTTACTCGCCTACTTCTTGAAGCTTCAAAAGACGCTCCTTGGTCTGACAACGGTTCAGCTATGAATAAAGCTATCCTACCACTTGACAGCCTCACAAACGGTCAATACTTCTATCAAGTTGCGCTTGACGGACCTGCGGCTGGTAAGACTGGCGAAGAGCTTATCAAAGCCTTGAAAGACGCTGGTACTCATACATACACTGCAACCGTAAATGTATTTGGAAACAAAGACGGTAAAGCGGATGAATCTAACATCGTTGCTACTCGCCAAGTGAAAGTCAACGTAAACGGCATCACAGCCGCAACAGATGTCTACAACGCTTTGAATGAAAACATCAAGGCTGAAACAAATGTTCCTGCAGCTTATCTTGAAAAAGCTAACGCTGATGGTTCTGGTCCTTTCCTTGCGGGCGTGAACGGAACTATTCCATTTGAATTCTTCGGTGGGGATGGTATGCTCACTCGCTTGCTCCTTGAAGCTTCAAAAGACGCTCCTTGGTCTGACAACGGTTCTGCTATGAATAAAGCGATCTTGCCTCTTGATAGCCTTACAAACGGTCAATACTTCTACCAAGTTGCGCTTGACGGACCTGCGGCTGGTAAGACTGGCGAAGAGCTTATCAAAGCCTTGAAAGACGCTGGTACTCACACTTACACTGCAACTGTAAATGTATTTGGAAACAAAGACGGTAAGGCAGACGAATCTAACATTGTAGCAACTCGCCAAGTGAAAGTTACTCTCAACGGTATCACAGCCGCAACAGATGTCTACAACGCTTTGAATGAAAACATCAAGGCTGAAACAAATGTTCCTGCAGCTTACCTTGAAAAAGCAAACGCTGACGGTTCTGGTCCTTTCCTTGCGGGCGTGAACGGAACTATTCCATTTGAATTCTTCGGTGGGGACGGTATGCTTACTCGCCTACTTCTTGAAGCTTCAAAAGACGCTCCTTGGTCTGACAACGGTTCAGCTATGAACCCTGCTATTCTACCACTTGATAGCCTTACAAACGGTCAATACTTCTACCAAGTAGCGCTTGACGGACCTGCGGCTGGTAAGACTGGCGAAGAGCTTATCAAAGCCTTGAAAGACGCTGGTACTCATACATACACTGCAACCGTAAATGTATTTGGAAACAAAGACGGCAAGGCAGACGAATCTAACATTGTAGCAACTCGCCAAGTGAAAGTTACTCTCAACGGTATCACAGCTGCAACAGATGTTTACAATGCTTTGAATGAAAACATCAAAGCGAAAACCGAAGTTCCAGCTGACTTCCTCAAGAATGCCAATGTAGATGGTTCTGGACCTTTCCTTGCGGGTGTCAATGGTGTAATTCCATTTGAATTCTTCGGTGGTGACGGTATGCTTACTCGCTTACTTCTCAAAGCATCTAATGGAGCTCCTTGGTCTGATAATGGTACAGCTATGAATAAAGCTATCCTACCACTTGATAGCCTCACAAACGGTCAATACTTCTACCAAGTAGAACTTGACGGACCTGCAGCTGGCAAGACTGGCAAAGATCTTCTTGATATTTTGAAGAGCGGTTCACATGTCTTTAAAGCGACTGTCAAAGTCTATGGCAATAAGGACGGTAAAGCAGATTTGATGAATATTGTTGCCCAACGTGAAGTATATGTAGAAGTACCTACACTAAAACCAGCTACAAAACCAACTTCGACAACGAAACCAGATCACAAACCAATGACTGATCCTAAAGCTCCAGTGCACCATCAAAATCAAATGCCACAACATCGTCCATCAATGGTCACTCCAGCTAAAGAAGTTAAAGCTCAAGCAACTGCAACAGCGAAAAAACCAGCAGCGATGATGCAAGATAAGATGATGAAGAAAGAACTTCCAAAAACAGGAGCTGAAAGCTCTGCTGCCCTTAGCCTTCTTGGAATGACGCTCAGTGCTTTTGCAGGACTTGGTTTACGCAAAAAATCAAAAAAATAAACCGTAGCAAACACTAAACGATCTTTCTCGTCTATTCAACCTAGAATCAACAAGCGATTTTCAGAAAATATCACTTGAAAGATTTGCTACAATAGTGTTATACTTGCAGAAGTATAACACTATTTTTTCATGAAGGAGGAATTGTGATGAATAAAACAATCTTATTGGTCGATGACGAGATTGAAATCACGGAAATCAATCGCCGTTATTTGGCTCAGGAAGGCTATACAGTGACCATTGCCCATAATGGGTTAGAAGCCCTCGAACTTTATAAAAAAGAGCCTGTTGCCTTGATTATCACGGACATCATGATGCCTATCATGGACGGCTATGACTTGATTAGCGAGGTACAAGCCATCTCACCTGATCAGCCTTTTTTGTTCATCACAGCAAAAACCTCTGACATGGATAAGATTTACTCACTAAGCATGGGGGCAGATGACTTTATCAGTAAGCCCTTTAGCCCTCGGGAATTAGTCCTTAGGGTCAATAATATCCTGCGCCGTATTCATCGGAACAAGGATCACGACGAACATGTACAAGTCGGTGATTTGAAAATCAACCACATCACACGTCAAGCTTTCATTCAACATCAAGAATTAAACTTGACCAACAAAGAATTTGACCTACTATGGATTTTGATTAGCAATCCCCAACGTGTCTTTTCAAAAACGGAGCTCTACGACCGTGTCTGGCAAGAAGAGTATATTGATGATACCAATACGCTCAATGTCCATATCCATGGTCTGCGCAACTCTCTTGCTCAATTCGCAACGCCTGAGACTCCTACTATTAAGACGGTCTGGGGTTTGGGATATAAATTGGAGGTGTAAATGAAGTTAAAATATTTTATTATCGTTGGCTACTTGACCTCCACGATGATTATCCTTTTGTCTCTTATTTGGGCAGTCAACCGCATGTTGATTCCTGAGACAGGAGAGGTGTTCATCATTCTGACAACGCTTGGAGCAAGTCTAGTCGGTGCCCTTGTCAGCCTCATGCTCATGAGTCGAGTCTTTAAATCCTTGGAAAAATTGACCAGTCATATCGAGGGAATTTCTAAAAATCACTTTGAAACGATTGACGACATCAATAGTCCGATTGAATTTCAAGAATTTGCCCAGACGCTCAATACCATGACGTCTAAGCTGGAAGAAAGTTTCCAGTCCTTAGAAAATAGCGAAAAGGAAAAAAATATCATGATCGCTCAGCTTTCTCATGATATTAAAACCCCGATTACTTCGATTCAGGCAACGATTGAGGGCATGATCGATGGAGTCATCTTAGAAAATGAACGGGAATACTATCTAAAAACCATTCGCAGACAGACCGATCGTTTAAATAAATTGGTTGAGTCCCTCAACAATGTAACGCTAAATACGCTAGAGCGAGAGGAAGGCCCCCTTCAAGCCATTTTCATCGATAAACTCTTGATTGATACCTTGTCTGAATTTCAGTTGAAATTGGACCAAGAAGGGCGAGAAGTGGATATTCAGGTCGAACCTGCTTCTGCTAAAATCATCAGTGATTATGACAAGCTCCTGCGGATCTTGGTCAATCTTGTCAGCAATGCGATCAAATATTCACCCAAAGGCTCCCCTTTACAAATCCATGCAAAACTGCTGGACGATACCTTGACCATCACCGTCAAAGACCAGGGGCAAGGCATTCCAAAAGAAGAATTGCACAAGATTTTCAAACTCCTCTATCGCGTGGAATCCTCTCGTAATATGAGTACCGGAGGCTATGGTTTAGGACTTTACATTGCTCAAGAACTAGCTCATCAGCTCCATGGCCAGATTACCGTTCAGAGCGAATTTGGCACAGGTTCTGCCTTTTCACTCACTATGAAAACACAACCCAAAGAATAAGCATAAAAACGAGGTGGGAACACAAATCCTACCTCGTTTCTTGATATCAAAAAGAGAGTGAGAACAGTCGATTTTAAGACATAACGACTGCTACCTCACTCTTTTTTTACATCTGTCTTAAACGCTCAACCCGCTCTGAAATCGGAGGGTGGGTGTAAAATAGTTTTTGCAGATTATTTTCCTTTTTAGGTGCGCTGATATAAAGTGCAGCACTGGCATCGTCCACTTCACGATGCATCGGTCCACCATTTTCTAGTTTTAAAAGGGCGTTAATCATTCCTTGAGGATTGCGTGTCAGCTCAACACTTGAAGCATCTGCCAAAAATTCCCGCTGACGCGAAATCGCTAACTGAACCAAAGTCGCAGCGAGCGGTGCTAAAATAATGGCTAAAAGAGACAAGAGAAGCATGATGATTTCTAAACCACCACCGCTATTTTCACGGTCGTCACTCCGTCTACGATTGCCACCGCCAAACCACATCATACGACCTGCCATACTAGATAGCATAGTCACTGCACTAGCCAAAGCCACCGCAATCGTCGAAATTCTAATATCATAGTTGCGAATATGACTCACCTCATGACCAATCACCGCTTCTAGCTCTTCTCGATTCATCAAACGTAGCAATCCTGTCGTTGCTGCTACCGCGGCATTTGGCGGGTTCGATCCTGTCGCAAAGGCATTTGGCGAAGCATCCTCAACAATATAGACACGCGGCATTGGAATCTGTGCCACCATAGCCATATCTTCTACGATATGATACAAATCTGGCGCCTCAGCCTCAGTGACCTGCCGTGCCCCATTCATGGACATGACGACTTCTGTGGATTGGAAAATCATGCTAAGTGCGTAAATACCACCAATGATAAAGGCAAGAATCATCCCACCCCAACTAGAACCTAGCCAAAGATAGCCGACAGCTGCTCCAATCATGGCTAATAGCGTGAAAAATGCTACCAACAAAAACCAAGTTCGACGCTTGTTGCTCGCAATTTGTTCAAACAGCATCTTAGTCACCTAATCCAGAAAAGTCGACTTTTGGCACTGCTTTTTCTTCTTCTGGCACTTGCAGGAATTCTGCTGCTTTAAAGCCAAACATACCTGCAATGATATTGCTTGGGAAAGTTTCCAATTTCACATTATAAGAGCTTGTCACACTGTTATAGAGCTGACGAGAGTAGGAAATCTTATTTTCCGTATTGCTTAACTCTTCCTGCAACTTGATAAAGCTGCTATTAGCTTGAAGAGCTGGATAGTTTTCTGCTACGGCAAAAATCCCAGATACCTGACGAGAAAGGGCATCACTTGCTTGCATGGCTGCAGCTGGTGAAGTTGCAGCTGCCACTTGATTGCGCAACTCAGTCACTTTTTCAAGTGTTGATCCTTCATATTTGGCATATCCTTTGACCGTTTCAATCAAGTTTGGCAAGAGATCATTTCGACGTTTTAATTGAACATCAATCTGACTCCACGCCTCTTTTGTATGCATACGGCTCTTGACCAAGCCATTGTAGCTCATGATGACAAAAATCACCAATACAGCAAGAATTGCTAAAATAATAAATCCCATTGTATTTCTCCTTTATGATATATAGTAACTCTATTATATCAAATTTCCAGTAAAATAGGGAAAAGAAAGGTGAGAAAGACTTGATTTTCCTCCAAAAAAAGAGTAAACTCATGATAAATATCATCAAAAAATAGAGGATAGCTCTGTTTGAAGAATTCTTATCTCTCGCTCAACTTCTCAATCATCACAAACTTGTCCCGCTTCTAATGGGATCTTTAGGAGTAGAATACTGCACACAGAAAAGTTGGCAAGCAAAAGACATCGACATCTATCTTTCTCACTACCCCGACTTCCTCTCCCAACTCATGAAGCAAAATGGTTATCAACAAATCTCTGAACATTCCTTTAAAAAGAAAAATACAGATATCGATTTCAAGTTATATAAAGACTTAACGACCTATTTACCTATTCAGATCGCAGATATTCCTTTGGTATATCTTCAGCAAGCAACGTTTTATGTACCAAGTGTAGAGCAGTTTCTTGCTATCTACCAGTCGGCTCTTTCAGATCCTGCACTCATTGCCAAAAAGAAAGCCGATCAAGCAAAAGTAAATGATTGATTAGAAAGGTGCCAATCATGACCTATTTTTTAGCCAGTCGTCCATTTCAATACGAAGATAAAATCCTAACCCCTAACAACCGTTTCATAGAGAGATTACAGGACGTTCTTCCTCAGCAATCCCGCGCCCTTTTCATCTGCTCCAGTCCTGATCAAGCAGAAGCAAACGACCACTACGCACAAGTTACCAAAGAGTGCTTTGAACATAGCCAATTCTACTTTAGTGACTATGTAGTTCTTGACAGACGGACACAAAACCAGGCAGCCGAACTCGTCGCAGCTGCTGATTTGCTAATGTTAGCAGGCGGCTACGTCCCCGAACAAAATCAATTTTTCCAAGAATTGCAGTTGCGACAGCTACTCAAGAATTTTAGCGGAGTCATCGTTGCTTCTAGCGCTGGTGCCATGAACAGTGCCGATATAGTCTATGCCCAGCCTGAATTGGAAGGTGAAGCACTCTCGAAAGACTATCAGCATTTTTTATCTGGACTTGATTTGACTAAGACGATGATTTTACCGCATTACCAAGATTTAAAAGATGAAGTTTTGGATGGACTACGTTTATTTGAGGATATTACTTATGCAGACAGCTATGGACGAGTATTCTACGCTCTTGTCGATGGAACGTATCTCCTCGTTCAAGATGGGAAAGAATGGATTTGTGGTGAAGCTTATCGGATTTGCGATGGAAAAATCCAGCAAATCACATCAGAAAACCAACTTTTCCCGCTCTCTTGAGATAATTTTTGGTATAATAGACTAAGAAACTCAACAGTAAGGATTTGTATGACACCGCAAGAATTTTATGACGCTTTAAAAAAGCAAGGGATTACGCTATCTGAGCATCAAAAAGCCCAGTTTGAACGCTATTTCGAACTCTTGGTCGAATGGAATGAGAAAATCAATTTGACTGCCATTACGGAAAAAAAAGAAGTCTATCTCAAGCATTTCTATGACTCGATTGCACCCATCTTACAGGGAGCGGTTCCCAATGAGCCGATTTTACTGCTCGATATTGGTGCTGGGGCTGGCTTTCCGAGTCTGCCTATGAAAATCATCTATCCAGCTCTTCAAGTCACCATCATCGACTCGCTTAATAAACGGATTCAATTTCTCCATTTGTTAGCAGAAGAGCTAGGCTTGACTGATGTGCATTTCTACCACGGACGTGCGGAAGATTTTGCGCAAGACAAAGCTTTTCGTGCTCAATTCGATATTGTGACTGCAAGGGCTGTGGCTCGGATGCAGGTCCTTTCTGAATTGACCATTCCTTTCCTAAAGGTTGGTGGCAAACTCCTTGCGCTCAAAGCCAGCAATGCGCTAGAAGAGCTAGACGAAGCTAAGAACGCTCTCCAAGTCCTCTTTAGCAAAGTCACAGACAACCAAGAATACCAGCTGCCAAACGGCGACCCTCGCTTTATGACCAGTGTCGAAAAGAAAAAGGAAACGCCCAATAAATACCCTCGCAAAGCTGGACTCCCCAACAAACGTCCTTTATAAGAACACTAAAAACGGCTTTCTAAACTAAGAGAGCCGTTTTTTCTATCTTGTTATAACCAAGGATTATAAAAGCGCCCACGATTGACCCAAAACAGAGCTAGACTAAGCACCATACCAAGCACTGCTCCTGCAATTACGAGATAATCCTTAGCTGTCAGGGCTTGGTAAGTGTACCAAGTCCGTTTTTTGTATTTACCAAAGCGTCTTAACTCCATGGCAGTTGCAATGCTATCAATCCGCTCTAAGGAGCTAAAAATCAAAGGAATAATGATTTTCAAATTTCCCTTGACTCGCTTACCTAAACTGGCTTTTTTTGAAAGTTCCAAACCACGCGCTTCCTGCGACATCTTAATCACATAAAATTCCTCTTGCAAATCAGGAATATAGCGCAAAGTCAAGCTGACCGAATAGGCGATTTTATAGGGAATCCCGATTTGATTGAGACTGGAAGCAAATTGACTGGGGTGAGTCGTCATCAAGAAAATCAAGGCTAGGGGAATCGTACAGAAATACTTGAGCAACAAATTACACAAATAAAATACTTCCTGTGCCGTGAGATTGTACTGTCCAAAACCTTCCAACCAAACCGTCTTTGCCCCGTAAATCTCCACCCCATACTGCGGCGCAAAAAGATAGACCATCAAGACATTAAGCAGCGCAAACATGCCTGCAAAGAGCAAGACGAAAGATACTTGCTTGATACGAATGTGTGACAAGCGAAAAAGAAGAAGAGAACCTAGAGCAACAGTCAGCAAAAACCTCGTATCATAGCTAATCATCGCTGCCGTAGAGACCAAGACAAAAAAGAGCAATTTACTGCCGCCAGATAGGGCGTGTAAAAAACTATTTCCTGCATGATATCCAACCAACTTTTGTTGTTCAAGCATAGCTCCCCTCCTTCTCTCTCTTATAAAACTCCGTCAACTGCAAAGGGCTTACCCCCAAACGATTCGCCAAGGCAAAGATCGACGTCTCTTTCAAATTCGCCTTTTCAAGCAAGTCTTTATCTGTCAAGACCTCCACAGGTGCACGGTCCGCTAGGATCTCACCATCAACCAAGACTAGCGCACGATCCGCATAATCAAGCATTAACTGCATATCATGAGTAATCATCATAATTGTATGCCCTTTTTGGTGGAGACTTTCTAAAAAGTCCATGATTTCAGTATAGTTTCGCTGATCTTGCCCAGCAGTTGGCTCATCCAGCAAGATAACTTCTGGATTTAAGACCAAGATGGCTGCAATGGTCACTCGTTTCTTTTGCCCAAAGGATAGGGCTGAAATCGGCCATTTCCGAAATTCATAAAGCCCACATGTCTTTAGAGCCTCATGCACGCGCGTCTCAATCTCGCTTTCTGCTACACCCCGTAAACGAAGACCTAGCGCCACTTCATCAAAAATCATGGTTTCAGAAATCATTTGATTCGGATTTTGTAGAACATAGCCAATCCTCTCCGCTCGCTCCTTAATCGAATCTCCCTTGATATCCTCTCCATTCCAGAGATAGGTTCCAGCCGTTTCGATAAAATTACAAAGGGCTTTTGCAAATGTAGATTTCCCAGCACCGTTTTTTCCGACAATCGCAATCATCTCTCCGCGGTCAATCTCAAGATTCAAACCTTTTAAGATTTCTTTTTCACCGTAGCCAAAATGAAGATCTTTTACGGCTAATAGGGGAGCTTTCTGCTCTACATTACTCGCTTGTATTTCCTGATTATCAAAGGTCAATCCTGCAAGGTCTAGCTGAGATAGATCTGACAAATGATCCGCCTTTTCCACCTCATAGCCCAACTGACGCAGAGTCGTCACATACAAAGGCTCCCGAATCCCAGTATCGAGCAACAGGTTCGTTTTTAAAAGCTCATCAGGATGACCATTAAAGAGAATCTGCCCATCTTCCATCAAAATAATCCGATCCACTGATCGGTACAAGACATCTTCTAGCCGATGTTCGATGATGATAATGGTCTGATCATCACGATGAAGCTGATCAATCAAGTCAATCGTATCCTGCCCAGACTTGGGGTCGAGATTTGCCAAGGGCTCATCAAAAAGCAAAATCGGACTTTCATCAATCAAAACACCTGCTAAGCTGACCCGCTGTTTCTGCCCACCAGACAAGTCTTGTGGACGGTGGGATAGTAAGCTTGTTAAATCAAGCTTCTCTGCCCATTTGGCTACACTTTGCTTCATCTCATCTTGTGCCACCAAGTCATTTTCCAGGGCAAATGCCAAATCCTCAGCCACACTTAAGCCGATAAACTGACCATCTGTATCCTGTAAGACCGTGCTGACCAAGGTAGACTTGTCATAGATACTCATCTCATAGGCAGGATTTCCTTTGATAACATACTCTCCACTCACTTTGCCTTGAAAAATATTCGGAATAATGCCGTTCAAACACTGCCCAAGGGTGGATTTCCCAGAGCCAGAAGGACCTACAATCAAGACCTTTTCTCCTTGGTAAATCGTAAGATTGATGTCTTTTAGGGTTGGAGCTGACTGGGCTTGATACTGAAAACTAAAATCTTTAAATTCAATCACTGCTGGTTTCATGGATGTCCTCTACAAGGTCAAGGCGAACTGAATCGCCAAAGCTGCGACCTTATCTTTCTCGTCTAAGTCTGCATCATTTGCAAGGTTTCTCATATCCCACTCTTCTTCAGATAAATGGTCTGCTGCATAGAAAAAATGAGCGATGTCAATCCCACGGAAGCGAGCCAAAGCTGCCACGGCAGAACACTCCATATCTACACAAATGGCTCCGCTTGCTTTTCGCTTGCGTAATTTATCAATGGTTTCTCGATAAATAGCATCCATCGTCCAGACCTTACCTGCTACATGAGAAATTCCCTTATCCTCTAAAAACTGGATCAAAGCTTGCTGAATGTCGGTATTTAAAAGAATCTCATCACTTGCTTTCACATAGTGGTAACTCGTTCCCTCATCACGAATGGCTGCCAAAGGTACAATGATAGAGGTCTTAGCGATATCTTCATCCAGAACACCACAAGTCCCAAAAAGCACTAATTTTTTCATCCCTAAGGCAATCAAGTCTTCTAAGACCGCCACACAAGCAGGAGCCCCTACGGGGGCATTAAAAATAGCTAAATCTCTACCTGACACAACAATCCGATAAATAGGAATTTCCACATTTGCAATAGCTGTCGTAAACAGCAACTCCTGTGGATAAGCTTTCAACAAGCGCTCAAACGTCCCACGAGCAAAACAAGACACCGCCACTTCTGGAAAGTCTGGTAAGGGGGCGATTAAATCCTCAGGATTGATAATGGCTAAACGATTGCTATCAAATTCTTCTAAAATCATAGACATTCTCCTATTCTACCATTTTACCATAAAATCAACCCTTATCTACATAGTTTTTAAATATAGCAAGATATAAATTTCCTATTAAGCCATTTACGTAGCCTATGGTCATTTAGTTTTAATCTATGACGTTGTTAACTCATCTTCCCTAATTTCAGTTATGTCTGCGACTCGTTGCCTCGTACTAAATCAAAACTAAACAACTGATATATAAAGCCATTGGTCAAGTAAAATGTTTTCCTGTCTGTCCCTTATTCATTTGCTACTCTCTCACGTCACTATTGGGGCAGTTCCGGGCATTGGCCACTCTGATATTCGTGGATTGGTTACCTACAGGTCAATGGTTCTGCCGCGAGCTCTACTGTCTATAATCGTGGATCACTAAAGTGCTAACTTAGTTGTTTCGTAGATAGCTCAAACCTTTTTGTTCCCAATAGTGGCATGAAAGAGTAGTTTTCTATTCCAATCTAGCTTATCAAGTCATTGTCTCTCCCTCCTAGACATTCCGTAAAAAGTGCGCACAAAACCACCTATCTATTCTAAGCTATATTCTCAGTCATCATCCCCCATATAAAGCAGGCAAGTTCTCGGGCAAGAGCAATCTTGGCGACAGGACTCTTTTTCTCCCTGCTTAAAACCATGTGCTTATAGCGACGTCGGAGACGTTCGTTCCCCTTATCCGCATAAGCGATTATCTCTGGTAGATTCCCTGCTTGTCGAGTCTTTAGAGCCTTGGATTTATACCCAACAGTTCCTCGGGATAGACTCTGGACAGATTCCACCAGTAACCGTCTGACATGGCTATTTCCAGCTTTTGTAATTCCAAGATGGGTTTGTTTATCTCCACTGGAATCCTCGCCAGGGACTAAACCAAGATACGAGGCAAACTGAGGTGCTGTTTTGAAACGCTTAAAATCTCCAATTTCGGAAACTAAGGCTAAAGCTGTACGAGTTCTAACCCCAATAAAACAAGAGAGTTTTTTGACCTTATCTTGATAGTTCTCACTTTGTGCTATCTCCTCTATTCGTTTGTCCAACCGTTCTAATTTATTCACTAGATAGTCAAACGTGATGAGATATTCAGACAGAATCTCTTTATAAAGTCCTTTTAACTCTAGTCCTTTCAACCATGCAATATGTTTCTGAGTCCAATGACTTTTACCTAGAGTAAAGCGATAGTCGTGTCGTAGGCAGAAAGCAAGAATCTGTTGTTTAATTTTCTTAAGAGCCAAGTTGTGATCATCTCGCATCCGAATGAATTCTTTGACTTGCTCATCTTCCTCAGTTGGCACATGAACAGGTTGATAGCTTTTGAAAGCGAGACATTTAGCTAGATGTTCGGCATCCTTTTTATCTGTTTTGACTCGTTTTTTAGTGGAGGGTTGTAGAATTGTAGTGGGTGCCATTACAATGCAAGTGATTCCCTTTGCTTCTAACTGTCGCTTCAAGGTGAATCCTAGACACCCCGCTTCATATCCGCAGACAAACTTTGTATTCTCACCGTAACAGTCTGCTAGGGAGTTGAGATAGCTTATAACCTCCTTAGCCTCAGCCGCTGTTTTTTGATAGTGGGAGAGACTGTCTGTCTCTAAATGATAGCACGCTAGAGAAAAACTGGTCTTGTGAACGTCCATTCCGATGTAAAAAGTGGTATAATCTTTCATAGAAGCCTCCGTTTGTGTGTGGTAATCCCTGTGCTGAGATGAACTGTGTTTTATTATCTCTATCATACAGGTAAATCCGCGATGTGACAAATGGGGGCTTTATATATTGTCTATATCACACTCAACGCTATACAAAAAAGACTGGTTTCCCAGCCTTTGATGTGCTTAATTTGCCACCACTTCGTCTAAGCTTTCACCGATAACTGCCAAGCGTTCTGCAACTTCTGCGCGTGTGAGTTTATGGGCTTCTACGTAGCGGTTGCGTGGGTGAACACGGCATTCGTGTGAACATCCACGAAGGTATTTGTGCTCATTTTCTTCTGATGTCAAGATACGGAGGTTACAGAATGGATTTCCACAGTTGACATAGCGCTCACATGGAGTGCCATCAAACCAGTCTTTTCCGACTACAACAGGATCTACATGGTTGACATCAACAGCGATACGCTCGTCAAAGACGTACATTTTTCCGTCCCAAAGCTCGCCACGAACTTCTGGATCTTTTCCATAAGTCGCAATTCCACCGTGCAGTTGACCAACATCTTTGTAGCCTTCTCGAACCATCCAGCCAGAGAATTTCTCACAACGGACACCACCGGTACAGTACACAACCACACGTTTGTCCATAAATTTTTCCTTGTTATCACGCACCCATTGTGGCAACTCGCGGAAGTTGCGGATGTCTGGACGAATCGCTCCGCGGAAGTGACCGAGGTCATATTCGTAGTCATTACGTGTATCCAGAACAACCGTATTTTCATCCAAAAGAGCTTCTTTAAATTCTTTTGGTGAAAGGTAGGCACCTGTTGTTTCAAGCGGGTTGATGTCGTTGTCAAAATCATTATCTTCTAAGCCCAAGTGCACGATTTCTTTCTTGTAACGAACAAACATTTTCTTGAAGGCCTGCTCTTCTTCCTCGTCAATCTTGAACCAAAGGTCTTCCATACCAGGAAGTGAGTGGACATAATCCATGTATTTTTGAGTGGTTTCAAAATCACCAGAAACAGTCCCGTTGATTCCCTCATCTGCCACAAGGATACGACCTTTTAAGCCGATTGATTTACAAAATGCCAAATGTTCCGCCGCAAATTCTTGCGCATTTTCAATCGGAACGTATTTGTAATACAGTAAGACACGAATATCTTTTGCCATAAGATTTCTTCTCTCTTTTCTTTCTAAAATTATCTGAATTTTTAATTCATCTCTTTTATTATACTTCGCATAGGCTTTAGAAGGCAATTTATTTGACCGAAAGTTTAAGAAACTAAAAAAACCGAGCAAAGCTCGATTTTTAATGACTATAACTTAATCTTCTTTTGACAAACTTCCTAGTTTGGTTTGGCGTTTGGTATAGGCTAGGATGAGGAGAGTTCCTGCAATACCAACAGTCAAGCCGTTGACAATCGTAGAGACCACTCCTTGGGTCACGACTTTAGCCACAGGCTCATTATATAATAAAACATCACCAAATGGTGCAACGACAATCCACACAAAGGCATTGGCAAGAACTTGAATAACATTAAAGCGAATGATGCCACTTTTATCAAAAACGCCTTCTGATACTCGTAATTTAGAGCGGACTCCACCTACAATCAGACCAAAAATCGCACTGGCCGAAATCCAGAACCACCACAGAGTTCCCCCTTGAAGGGCATCCTTAATCGCATGTCCGATAAATCCAATTAAGAAACCGACAACTGGACCAAAAATCACTGCCAAAAGAGCTTGAACAGCATACTGCAACTGAATATAGGTATTTGGTACTGGCGTTGGGATACTGATCAAGCCAATGACAACAAACAAGGCAGCTCCAATCCCTACTGCAACAACATTTTTAATCGAATTATTTTTCATCTTTTCTCCCTTTTTTCCTAATTTTCAATCCGCTTAATCTCAATATGCCAATTTTGTCCGACTCCGACATTATAGGCTTTGGCAAATGACCCTTGGTTAATGGCTAAACCAACTCGATATAAAGAGTTAATATAAAGAATTGGCTGACCAATCCGTACATCCGCAAAGGACTTCCCGTAGGTCACTTGATTTTGATAAACCAGCATATCGTTATTATAAATCGTCACTTCAAGACGGTCTCCAAAAGCTGGTTCTAAGTGGTTAAACTCCTCTCGCGTAATCGAGGTCCAGAGTGACCCAAATCGGACATCTAAGATGTCAATCGCACCACTCACAAAGTTATCTCCAAGAGTGGTTTCCACTACTGGGATTTCCACAATGTCTTCCACACTTAGCTCAGGACCGACTTCTTCAAAGCTGATATGACCACTGGCTAGTTTAGCCCCTGTATAGGCATAGACATCGCGCCCATGGAAAGTATAGGAATGTTCGGTATTTTTCCGACGGTTTTCCACTTCTGAAATCTCACGAATGGCCACAATTCCGACATGCTTTTTTATAAAGGAAAGGGTCCCATTATCTGGAGTTACAATATATTGATTTTGAGCTGTTTTTGCGACTACACTCTTACGCTTTGAGCCAACTCCTGGATCTACCACAGACACAAAAGTCGTGCCCTCTGGCCAATAATTCACCGTTTGAAAAAGACGATAAGAGCCTTCAAAGATATTATAAGGTGTAATATCATGGGTCAAATGATGAATTTTAAGCGTTGGAGATTCTTCCAATGCTACCCCAATCATAGCTGACACCGCACCATCCACTAAGCCAAAGTCCGATTGTAAAACTAATAAATTATTTTGCATGTTTTTTCCTCCTAATATCCTTAGTATATCATAAGTTGGCACCTAGAGACATATAGATTCTTTATCAGAATGATAAATTTTCTTTATCAAGTAAAGTGGGCAAATCAAAAACAATATCTGCAGCGGCTGCTACTAATTCCTCATCGTGGGAAATCAAAAGAACGATATAGCCCTGCTGCTTCAAATCTTCTAACACCTTTGCCACTTGCTCCATATGATAAAAATCAAGTCCCGAGCTTGGTTCGTCAAAGCAAATCAACTGTTTATCCGTCGCTAAGCTACTTGCCACAAGCACTCTCTGCTGCTCACCGCCTGATAAACTCAGAGGATGCACTTCTTCTAATCCCTGTAAGTCCAGCCGTTTAAAAATAGCTGCTAGATCTCCTTGAAATGCCGTTCCTAGTAAGATTTCATCTCGCACACTCGCTGAAAAAAGCTGTAGCTCCACCTCCTGCAAAATAGCCGTGGACAACCTCAAACGCTCAAGAGCTGACAAAGCTTGATCTTGAAAGGTGAATCGGGCAGTCTTGTCCTCCTCTAATCCTACAAGATAGGAAAGCAAGGTCGTTTTTCCACACCCATTCGGTCCTAAAAGAGCAGTGACTTTACCAGCTTCTAGTGATAAGTCTGGCAAAATTCCCAACAAGTGATTGCCAGCTTGCAAATGAAGATTTTGAATCCAAAAGTCTGCCTTGGCGGTAAACATCGCTCTCTTTTCTTCTATCTTTGCAAGCGCCTCATCCAGTCGCAAACTTCGTAAGCCTAAGGCTTGTCTTTCGACAGAGCTTAATGCCAAGAATTCCTCTTTTTTGAAATCTTTTACAAGCCGACCATCCTCCAAATAAAGATAACGATCAGCAAGGTCAGGAAAATAATGCAGGCGATGTTCGGCAATGATCAGAGTTTTCCCCTGTTGTTTACAAGTCTTTAAGAAATCCTTGACCAAATCAATCCCCGAGCGATCCAAATGTGCCGTTGGCTCATCTAAGACGAGAATAGGCGTATCTTGCATGAGAGCAAGACTCAAGGCTAAAAGCTGCTTTTGACCGCCAGACAAGCCACTGATGGGAGAATCCAGCAGATCCGCTAAAGGACTGGCTTTGGTAACTCTCTGGAGTCTGTCCAAAATCTCCTCACGAGCTAAACCTTGATTTTCACAAGGAAAAACCAATTCTTCACGGACAGTTTTGTGGAAAAAATTTTTCGTCGGCTGTTGAAAAACGCAAGTCACCTGCTGCGCCATCTCTTCCACCCGATAGTTTCCCACAGCTTTCCCACAAACCGTAAACGTACCTGTCAGCTGTCCTGTGATATAATCTGGAATAAGCCCATTTATCAGCTGCAAAAAAGTGGATTTACCACTGCCACTTTTTCCACAGAGAACCACACATTCTCCTTGTGCTATGTGTAAATCCTTAATCTGCAAATGTGACTGCTTACGATTCGCATAAGAAAAATCAAAGTTTTCCACACGAATCACCACATTATCCAGAGAAGCATACTGAGTATCCACCCACAAATCCCCCAATCTATCCATCGAAAACGAGACACAAATGTCTCCGTCCGCTCTTGTTTCAAAGCTAAACCCTTGGTCATAGAAGCCACAACTAAACTTTCCACCTGTCGAACGAGAGAAGCTAGCAAGGGAACAAGGACATATTCTCCATATTTTCCCAAGTGTAGGAGAATCTCTCTTCTTTCCAAAAAGAGTCCTCTCAAGCGTAGATTTTGCCGAATGGCGCGGTAATCCTCTCGAATCAAGGGAAAAAAACGCAACATCACTGAAAGCGTGATAAGGATAACTTCTGGCACTTTCCATTTCTGCAAGCCATGAATCAGCTCATAGGCGCTTGTGGTCTGAATAAGGAGACTACCTGCCATCAAGGCTGGCAACATCAAACGAGCTGCCGTTGCTACGAGAAGAAGAGAACCAAGCCCGATTTTCTCCAAACCACCACCATAAGCTAATAAGAGCAAAAAAACGAGAAAATGGAGTCCATAAATCATAGCTATCCTTCCCTTTCCTGCTAAATAAAGGAGGAAAAGGAAACCAAAAATCAAGACCCACTCTTTTTCTGCCTCGACACGAAAAAGAAAGGTTAGATTAGCCAAAATGACTAATAAAACCTTACTTCTGACATCATATTTCATGAAATAATTCCTGCTTTTTCAAAATGTTTTTTTAATAGCGCAGAGCCAATCAAAGCCCCTACAAATGCACCAACAACAACCGTTGCTACAAACCAAGCTACACTCGGCATCGTAAAAGGCACCATCACGCGCTCAATATAAGCCTGTGTTTTCCCACGTGCGATTAGAGAGGAGATATACGCCTTGCGGCTAAACCACATGAGGAGGATAGGACCTGTATTGACAAAGGAAAAAATCACAAATGACAAGCTATTGACCAGCTTATTCCGATAATCATAAAGCTTTGCCACACGATCTGCCAAGAAACCAAAGATGAGACCCGGTAAGAAAGAGGCAAAAAAATGACCGGATAAGAAGAAAAATACTCCCATGACAATCCCCATCAAGGTAATCGCTCCAAACTTGCGGATTTTTGCAAGCAACAAGAGATAAACCGTACCCCCTAAAACCGCTGCAAAAGCAGGAGCATAGAGCATATTTCCCGAATGATCAAAGAAAATGGCAAAAAGAGTCCCAAGCCCAACACAAAGAAAGTAAAGAGCAGAGAAAGCCCCTGTCAACATCATATCCTTTAAGGTCAATTCTTTCATTCTACCAAATCCTTTCTAAATCGTGCAGTATAGTTGTTTCGTTTTGATAGTTGCCTACAAAACAATACTCATGATCTGTTGTAAATCTTTTGATTCTATCTTCACTATCTGACTATTATAGCATGTAAAAAATCGAATGTAAATTAAATTTTCAGACTTTTTAATAATTTACATCTCTAGTCCTTTATCCATAAAAGAGAAAGTGGAACTCAATCGTGATTTTGAAGAGAGCAATTTTGTTATAGTTGTTTCGTTTTGATTTAGTACGAGGCAACGAGTCGCAGCATAACTGAAATTAGGCAAGACGAGGTAACAACGTAATAAATGAAAACTAAATGACTATAACTGCGCTTTCGAATTTTTAGGCTCAGACATGGACAGTCCATTGGTTGATTCATATCCCCCAAGTTGACGAACTCTCACGATTTATGATGGTGAAAGTTAGAAATCAAGCTAGCGAAGAACCATTTGCTATCTTCTTCAAATCAAATGTCAATGGAGCCATGCTTGATAAGACTGAATCAAATGACTAAAGCTATAAAAAAGGTTGGATACTTTTTTCCAACCTCCTGAGTCTTTATTCATAGCTAGCAATCAAGGCTTCCATCAGCTCGATATGGGTATAATAATCTGCAATTGTGACATTCTCATCACCCCCATGATCTCGACTATTGGCATTTCCAAGACCAAAAGCTGCCATAGGCACTTCTAGTGCTTCATAGACTGTATGCATGGGACCAGTTCCAATGGTCGTCGGCAAAATACTGATGCCTTCTGCGTAAAACTGCTCTGCCAAATGCGCAACATTTAAAATAGAGGGAGCACTCATATCGCTGCGATAGCTTTTCTCTCCCAAGGTATAGATGACCTCTACATGCTCAAAACCATTTTTCACCAACTGAGCCCGTATCTTTTCTAACACTACCTGTGGCTCAAGCCCTGGAACCAAGCGGACTTCCATCTTGGCACTTGCCTCAGCTGGTAAGATGGTCTTTACCCCCTGACCTTGATAACCAGAGGAAAGCCCCTCTATATTTAAAGATGGCTCAAAAAAGAGGCGGCGAAGAAGCGCTCTTCTTTCTTTTTCCAGCACAGGCAATTCCAAGCCATAAATATCCTTAAATTCCTCAGCACTGCGACTAGCATACTTCTCCACCAACTCTAGCTCACGCGCATTTGGTGGTGTGATGTCTTCATACAAGCCTTCTACTAAAATCTGCCCATCCTGACCTCGTAAACTAGCAAGAGCATTGATGAGGTACCATGCAGCAGAGTCAATCACCCCTCCATAGCTAGAGTGAATATCCACATCTGCACTCTTGACTGTAACATCAAAGGTCACAATTCCTTTATTGCCCCCTGAGATTTCAAGCTGACCTTTGGGATTTTTCGTGCCTTGCTCCCAGACCAACAAATCTGCCCCATGCAAGTGATTCTTATGCTTTTCTAAATATCTGTCCAAATCTGTCGAAGCCGACTCTTCTGCTCCCTCCATGATAAAGGTCACATGCACAGGCAGATCTTCTTTTCTTGCCAGATATTTCTTCACAGCTGTTAAACGAGCGGTAATATGCCCCTTATCATCATCGACCCCACGACCATACATCAAACCATCCCGAATCGAGAGATGAAAAGGATCAGCTGTCCACACTTGATCACCATCAGCTGGCACCGTGTCATAATGCTGATAGAAAATCAAAGTCTTGGCTGAGGGATTCGTGCTACGAAACTTAGCAATGACAAAAGGTGCCGTATAAGACTCGTCTACCTCAACCTCAGCACCAGCCTCTCTAAACACCTCTCCTAAGTAGCGCGCGACCTCCTTCAACCCAATTTTCTGAGCAAAAATAGACTTCTTGGCAATCAAGGTCCGTAAAATATCGAGATAGGTCTGAGCTATCTCATCTCTCTCAAACTTTTCAATCTGCTCTTCTTCTGTTGCAAAACGCATACGATACTCCTTTAATTTTTATATAATATAGTTGTTTAGTTTGGATTTAATACGAGGCAACGAGTCGCAGACATAACTGTAGGAGCTGAGGATTATGACATAATCCCTATCTCCAACCTTCAACAGTCCACTGGACTGTTAAAGCAAGACGAGTGAACAACGTACTAAATGAAAACTAAATGACTATAACTCCTTCTCTCATCACAGAATATACCTATCCAGTGTCTCATAATTTCAGATAACTGGCAAGTTCTTATTTTGTATAGTCAGTTATAAATCCTAGCTATATAGTTGTTTCGTTTTCATTTAGTACGAGGCAACGAATTGCAGGCATAACTTAGATTAGACAAGATGAGTTAACGACGTAATAAATGAAAATTAAATGACTATACCACAGAAAAATAGGATGATTAGGCACTAACCTATTCATCCTAATGGTTTATTTGATGTCTGCTTCTGCTGGTAAATAATTGTCTCCAAAGAACTCTTTAGATAGCTTTTCAAGCGTTCCGTCTTTGTACAGTTCCTTGATTCGTTTATCTACAAAGTCTTTCAACTCATCTTGACCTTGGGCAAGCAGTGGATAAACATAAGGTTGTTGGTCACTTGGCAACTCAATCGTTTTCAGGTTGGTCAAGTTTTGATTTTTAATCACGGTTTCTACACCAATCTTATCAAAAATCTTATAGTCAAACTTACCATCGCTTAAGTGCCCCATGATTTGTTGGAAATCTGCTTTGGTGTAGTTGAGAATGGTTGGATTATCAGCATGTTCTTCATTGTATTTTTCAAGCTGAACAGCTGAGTTTGTTCCTTGCACGACTTCTGTTGACTTGCCACCGATGTCATCTAGTGATTTGATACTGTTATCATCTTTGTTCACAACCAAGACATTTGGATTTTGCGCAATCGGTGCAGCATATAGGTATTTCCCAGCTCGTTCTTTGGTATAGCTGATGTTGTTTACCGCCATTTGGTAACGGTCACTATCAAGCCCTGCAAAGATTCCTGACCATTCTGTCGTTTCAAATTTGACATCATACTTGTCTGAGTCTTTGAAAATTGCACGCACGACTTCAATCTCATAGCCTGTCAATTTGCCGTCTTCTTCATAGTTAAATGGTTTTGGTGAAGCATTGGTAGCAACAATCACTTCTTTTTTACCAGAAGTAGCATTGTCAGACGATTTGCCATTTGAGCATGCGACTAAGGTTGCTCCTGCTAAAAGTCCTGCTACAACTGCTGTATATTTTAGAATTTTTTTCATCTTCTGTCTTGACCTCCTTAGAAAATCTACTCTTATCATACCAAATCTTTCTCCTTTTGCCTAGTAGAGAGTTTTTATGGGGGTGATAGGTTTTGTTTATGGCAAAATAACCACTCACAATAAGATTATGTTATAATAAAGAAAAGGAGGTTTTGATGGATTCTGTGCACCCCTGTTTAGCCGCAATCAAACATACCATTCCTCAGCTTCTAAGGGAAAATCTTGTGGGCATCTATCTCCACGGCTCCTATGCTTTAGAGGATTTCGATTATGATAGAAGTGATCTGGATTACCTCATCGTCGTAAAAGTTCCCCTAAAACTGTCTGAAAAAGAAGCACTGATGAAGCTGACGATGGAGAAACTCTGGACTCTTGCTCCTGCTAAGAAATTGGAATTCCATGTCCTACTCCAAACAGACTTACAGGATTGGACCACTTCCAATCGCTTTGATTTTCATTTTTCTCCCTATCACCTAGCAGCCTATCTGAAAGACCCTCGGACATTTTGCCTAAAAATGAACGGGCTAGACCAAGATCTGTGGACACATATCCCTGTGACTAAGACTTGCGGTGTGACCCTAGTAGGAGCAAAAAAAGAACAGAGCTTTCCCGATATCCCTGAGGCAATCTACTGGAATAGTATCTTAGCAGACATTGCAACTGCTGAGACAGAGATTCTGAAAAATCCTGTTTACACCATCTTAAATCTTTGCCGTTCTCTTGCTTTTCTAAAGGACAAATGCATTCTTTCCAAAAGGGCGGGTGGCTACTGGGCACTTCTTCATACTAGCACGCTCAATCCAGCCGTCATTCAGGCAGCTCTTGATGCACATACCAAGTCCAGAGCTTTCCCTCAAAACTTTTCACAACAAGAACTAGAAAACTTTGCTTTATCCTCTCTAAAGCAGATTTCTAGTCTATCTCACAAAGGAGGCACCCCATGATTGCAACTATCACTAAGTTTACTGACAAGCATGCCCTAATAGGGAGCATTTGCCTAGCTCTTCTTTGGCTCATCATGCTCTTCATCCCATGGGATACGGAATTTTTTGGAGTTGAGATTTATCCTCTTATCATGATGAGACTCTTTCCAATCATCGGAGGGCTGCTAATCCTCTTATCTGTCCTCTCTCGGAAAATCAGCTTATTTTTTATGGGAATTTTCACAGTCTTCGGATTCTTGCTCCATCTCTTTTTCATCTTTGGGATAATCCCCTTATTTTTAGGCAATTAGTCATTCATAGCCTCTTTTCTTCTGATACACAAAATCCCTCTTGGAAATATTTGTTTCCAAGAGGGATTGATTTTGTTTAGAACCCTTCAACGTTGGTGTAAACCTTTTGAACGTCTTCGTCGTCTTCTAATACATCCACTAATTTTTCAAAGACAGCAAGGTCATCGCCTTCAAGGACAACTTCTGATTGAGGAATCATTTCAAGCTCAGTCACTTGGAATTCTTCAATACCAGACTCGCGAAGGGCAACGATAGCCTTGTGAAGATCTGTTGGTGCAGTGTAAACCGTGATAGTACCGTCTTCTGCTTCGACATCATCTACATCTACATCCGCTTCAAGAAGAAGCTCAAAAATGCTATCTGCATCGTCTCCTGCAAAGACCACAACTCCTTTATTGTCAAAGAGGTAAGAAACAGAGCCGCTCGCTCCCATGTTTCCACCATTTTTCCCAAAAGCGGCACGAACATTGGCTGCTGTACGGTTTACGTTTGAAGTAAGAGTGTCAACGATCAACATCGAACCATTTGGTCCAAATCCTTCATAACGACCTTCTGTAAAGGTTTCATCGGTATTCCCTTTTGCCTTGTCAATCGCTTTATCAATGACATGTTTTGGTACTTGCGCTTGCTTAGCACGGTCGATAACAAATTTCAGAGCCGTATTCAATTCTGGATCTGGCTCACCTTTTTTCGCTGCTACATAGATTTCTACGCCGAATTTAGCATAAACTTTTGAGTTTGCACCATCTTTGGCTGTTTTTTTCGCCACAATATTGGCCCATTTACGTCCCATTGGATACTCCTTTTTTCTAGTTTAAATCCTTTATATTATAACACAGGAAGTCAGAAAATGCACGAACTTGTTTGATTAAATTTGAAACGGTATGCGACCAATATTCTGCTCTAAAAGACTCGGATTTCCCAGCTGGTAAATCTTATCAGCCTGCTGGGTTAAGCTGTCCCACGCTTCTTTTCCGATGCGACTAATCAAGGGCACTTCCTGCTTCAACGTCGCTAAATGCTTGCGGCCTTTGTCTGTAAAGCCTAAGACATGGATGGCTTGAGGCAGTGCGCTTTCCCTTGCCTGTACTAAAATATAGGTCAAGAGCCTTCTCACCCGCGCCTTGGTATAACGCTTGGTCGCAATCTTCTCCACTAATTCTTCCATTGATGTTGCCGTTTTAATAGCTTCTCTGATGCGGCTTGCCATCTCTTGATTGACTTGGTAAATCCCTGTCAAATCAGGATTGGAGAGAATCTGGTAGCGCAAATATGGAAAATAATCTGACCAGGAAACATGCGGCGCATGCTCTAGCAGTTTCGCACTTGGGCTAAATCTGGCAATAAATTCTGTATCATCCATTCGACTTCGCAGAGCCGTTGCTGACACAAACTCCAAATGGCTGTCCAAGGAATGAAAACCTGCACCTTTTCGCTCAATAGGGCAAAGAGCAATGCCTTTTCCCGCAACGGCCTTGGCATAGGCAAGAGCTAAGACATGATTAGGTGTATTACCTGAAAAGCTTAGACCTGAAAAGGTCTCCCACATGGTCTGCGTTTTTTCAGGGTAACTGAGATGAGCGGGTAAGCGGGTTAGAAAATCTGCCATTTCAGCACTTTTTGCCTCGTAGAGCTCTGCTATTTTCCCATAGTCCAAAAGCTCCTCCGTCCCAAAGGACAGCCGGTCAATCCCTAGACGAGAGAGAATATCCACCGCCCCTTGAGCGAAAAAATCCGCCGCCTGCACACTGACTAAGAAGGGTAGCTCGACCACCAAGTCCGCTCCATTTTCGAGCGCCATTTGCGCCCTCGTCCACTTGTCCACAATCGCAGGCTCCCCCCGCTGGGTGAAGTTTCCACTCATGGCGACAATCTTTAGGCCTTTGGCTTGCGAAAGCAGGTAGGCATGACCATTATGGAAGGGGTTGAACTCTGCAATAATGCCTGTCACTGTCATTTTTCTGCTACAAAGAACCAGCGTGCGCTTGTCTCTGTCGGATCCTTGTCCTCAAAATCCGCATAGACATTGACATTTTTAAAGCCAGCCTGCTCCAGCAAGACATCATACGTCAAGAGGTCGTAGGTCCGCTCCTCGTGGATTTCATCCACTCGACTGAAACGACCGTCTTCTTCCTGTACAAAGAAGGTCAACTCATGCACAATCGAATGCGGTGGTTCATCCGCATAAGTATCCCAGACAAAGGCAAAATCCTCGGCATTTTCATGATAACTGTAACCTGGAAAGACCTCATCCATTTGATAGGTCGAATGCACATCAAAAAGAAAACGACCACCCTCATTGAGATGCTGGTAAACTTCTTGAAAGACCTGACCAACCTCGACTTCATCTTCCATATAGCAAATGGAATCCGAATAGCAGGTCACCATATCAAACTGACCGAGGTTAGATAAGTCCAGCATATTGCCCTCCAAAAAAGGAATGTCAAGATTTGCTTTCTGACTGCGCTTTTGAGCCAAGTCCAACATCTCACGGCTCAAATCAAGCCCTGTCACATCAAAGCCTGCTTCCTTAAAGCGGATAGATTGAATCCCTGTCCCGCAGGCCAATTCAAGCAGTTTTGTCTTTCCATCGGGGAAATGCCGCAAGCTAAAATCCGTCCATTGGTCATAGAGACTGTCGTCCATAATCGCATCATAGACTGAGGCAAAGGTTTCATAAGTTGCCATTATATTTCCTTTCTTGAAAAAACTCAGCTGGTTCTCAACTGAGTTTTGTATTTTTACGTAGTATAGTCCGTTTAGTTTTGATTTAGTACTAGGCAACAAGTCACAGACATAACTGGAGTTAGGCAAGACGCGTTAACGACGTAATCAATCAAAACTAACTATATTATAGCCACTCGGCTACATCAACACTCTCTGCTTCATGCCACAATTTTTCAAGATTGTAGTGGGCACGCATTTCTTCTGAGAAGATGTGAACGACAACGCCACCGAGGTCTAAAAGGACCCAACCACCTGCTGAATCTCCCTCAATTTGGCTCGCCGCAAATCCTGCTTCTTTGACTTTTTCACGGATATTGTCCGCAATCGCCTCAAGCTGGCGACTATTCATGGAGCTTGCAATGACAAAGTAGTCTGTCACGCTGGTCAGCGATGTGACATCTAGCGCCACAATTTCTTCTGCACGTTTCTCGTCGGCCGCTCGAACGACCAATTCTACTAATTCTTTTTCTTTCACGTTTTACCTCATTATTTTTAACACATCTTCCATTGGAAGAACTTGGGCAAATCTTTCATGCCATAAATCTTCATAGTAATCCTGTAACGTATCAGCAGCAAAATCTTCCGTAGCAAACAGCGTGGTAGACCCTTCCGCAATCGTTACCTGATATCCCAGCTCAAAAGCAACTCTACAAGAGGTATCCACACAATAATTTGTGACCATTCCACACAGGATCAAATGGTTAATCTCCGACTGCTTTAAATATTCATTTAGATCCGTGTCTTTAAACATACTGTTAAAGTGCTTATCTACAATTTTCTCATTATTTCTCACTGCTAAAACATCTGATAGTTCCCACTCTGGACTACCGTAGATAAACTCTTGGTCTGAATGTCGAACAAAAATCACCTCCATGTCACTCCTTCGAGCTTCTGAGAGCAATTCTTGAATATTTTCTAAACATTCCTCAATACGATATGGCTTTGCATCAACTAATAAATTTTGGACATCAATCACAATCAATGCACTTTTCATCTATGACTCCTTTAAATACCCAACATAAGCATTATAGGTTTCAATGGTTTGGGGATAAATTGGAATGCCTTTTTTGGCCAGATGCGCGACAGTTTGCGCTGTTTCAAAAGCAACAGCCTTGTCTAGCGATAGCTTGGCTAGTCTTCTTGCCTCATCAACCCCCGGAAAATCACGGTTGGGCTCAATGTAGTCTGCTACGTAGAGCACCTTATCAAGCAAGGTCATCTCAGCTGCCCCAACCGTATGGCGTTGAATAGCTTGTAAGATATCCGCGTCATCTAGTCCAAAATCTTGACGAATTTTGTAGGCACCGACCATACCATGCCAGACATTATTGCCCCAGGCTTTCAAGTCTTCCCCTAGCTGATACTGATTAATCAAGTCCAAAAAAACTTGATCGTCTACTTCCTTGGCATAATCATGGAGAAGAGCCGCAAGGCTCGCTTTTTGCTCATCACAACCATACTGACGAGCCAGCTTTAATGCTGCTTCTTCCACACCAAGAACATGGCGGAAACGTTTCTCTGACATAGCAGAGCTGATTGCTTCAAGGAGCTGTTCACGGTCAAAGGATAAGTCTCTTGCTATCATTTGTAAAGCCCTTCTTTCTCAATGTAGGTCAAAACAGACTGGGGAAGAAGAAAATTAGGCTTTCTGTCATTTTTCAAAAACTCACGCACCATGCTCGATGAAATATCCATCAGAGGAACATCCACCCAAATCACAGGATAGGAAGTTCCAGCCTTGTAACGTGGACGCTGCACCCCTACAAACTGAACTAAATCAACCAACTCGTTAATTCGATGCCACTTGGGCAAATAATCCACCATATCTGCACCGATGATGAAATAATAATCCGTATCTGGATGTTTTTCCGTCAAGAGTTTCATGGTGTCATAGGTATAACTGATCCCTTTTCGCTCCAGCTCAATGGTCTCAATTCCAAGTCCATCCACACCTTCAATCGCAAGTTCCAGCATCTTCAAACGATGAGCTTCATCGATGGTTTCTTTTTTATCCACATGTGGTGGTTCGTATTCTGGCATGAGAAGCACTTGATCTAACCCCAACTGTTGCCGTACTTGATCAGCTATGACCAGATGGGCATGATGAACAGGGTTGAAATTCCCTCCTAAAATGCCTACTTGTTTGCGTTTTTTTTCCTTTACCTCAGGCTCTAAATCGACCTTCGTAAAGGGAGTTAAGAGTTCAATCGCCATCTCTACTCCTCCATGATCTGTCTGTCTTTATCAGTCAAATCCCTAGATTTCCTTTACTTTTACAGAAAGTTTTCGATTTTCTTTTTTACTGGATTGCTTAAAGAGGATGAGAATACGACCGATTTTCTGCACCGTATCCACTCCAATCTCTTCTTCTAAAATCTCAGCTACCTCATGGATGTTTTCATCCGTATTTTGTAGAAGCGTCACCTTGATTAGCTCTCGTCTGTCTAGTGCTTGACGGACGCTTGTTTTAATCTGATCATTCAAGCCATGTTTTCCAATTTGAATGATTGGTTTCAAATGATGAGCTTGACTGTTTAAAAAAGCTCGTTGTTTTGATGTTAATGCCATAGTATTTCCTTTTTATATGATTGCTTTTCGTGTGACAACTCCTACACCCTCTGGTGCCCAAGCTGCCACTTTTGCTGCGCCATTCACTCGAATCCAACCAAGACCCGAGAAAACAACGTCTGTCTTTTCCGTAATCGTAAACTCATGCTTAACGAGAGTTGGAAAAGCCTCTATCTCTTTCTTACCAGGCGGAGTCAATAAACTTCCCACATGCTTGTCATAAAAAGCATTTGCACCATCTAACTTAGTCCGATGAAGGTTTAATTCATTATCCACATAAGCTGTAAAGCCTTGCTTACTTCCTGCGACAAAATCAAAGCGTGCTAAGCCACCCAAAAAGAGAGTTTGCTCAGGATTTAGCTGATAAGTCTTGGGCTTGATTTCTTTCCTAGGGCTGGCAAATTTGAGATTTTTCCCAGACAAATAATGAGCCATCTGATGGCGATGGATAATCCCTGGAGTATCGTAGATATAAGAACCATCCGCAAGCGGAATCTCAATTTTATCCAAAGTGGTGCCTGGAAAACGAGAGGTGGTGATCACATCCTTATCTCCTGTAATCTCCTGAATGATTGCGTTAATCAAGGTTGATTTGCCAACATTGGTCACCCCAACGACATAGACATCACGACCAGCTCTCAGCTTTTCAATCTTTTCGATCAATTCCTTGATCGCTTCTTTCTGCTGGGCACTGGTCAAGATAACATCCAAAGGACGCAAACCTTCTTCGTGGGCACGCTCAGTCAGCCATTGGGTCACTTTACTACTCTTGACTGATTTTGGTAAAATATCCTTTTTATTTCCGACGAGCAGAATGTCATTTCCTGACACAAAACGAGGAAGCCCTGGAATAATCGAGCCATTGAAATCAAAAATATCAATGACATTGACCACCAAAGCCTTGCTATCTCCCACCTCATGCAAGAGTCTTAAAAATTCATCATCGGTGATTTGCACATCAGTGATTTCATTATAATGACGCAGACGAAAACAGCGCTGGCAGTACAATTCCCCAGTTTCTAAACCTTTTTCCAAGGCACTTTGAGGCGTATAGCCCATCTTATCCTTGTGTTCTGTCTGAATCGCGACTCCACAGCCGATACAAAGAAGTTCTTCCATCTTATATTCCTTTTGTAAATTGAATTGGGCCGTATTTCTCCTTGATTTGTTTGAGAACACGGCGCTCACGCGCCCGATTGATTTGGGTATTAATCGAGTCATGTTTGACCAAGGGTTTGACTAAAATTGAGCGAATCCCTGCTCGATGAGCTGCACGAATGTCTGTCATGAGCTGATCTCCGACCATGACAACCTCGTTCTTGTCAATCGAAAACTTCCTCAAGGCTCGATCAATCCCAAAAGTGAAAGGCTTCAGCGACCAATAGACATAGTCGATCCCAAAACGCTCTACCGCACGGCGCACCCGCTTTTGCGTGTTATTAGACACGACCACAACTTTAATCCCAGCGTCTCGCATATCATGCAACCACTGACGCATTTCCTTAGTCCCATCAGGGTTATTCCAGGCAATCAAGGTATTGTCCAAATCGACCAATACCGCAGAAATACCATGCTTTTCTAAACTCTCTACTGTCAAATCATAAACTGCCTCAATCGCAAAATCAGGCATATAATTCTCAATTCCCACATTTCACTCCAAAAAATTCTGCTTTCTTTATTGTATCATAAATTAGCCAGTCACGCACCTAGAATCTTTTAGGCAATGAAAAAGCACCAGTAAAACTGGCGATTTTTCTTACATTTCTTCAAAAGCGTCTTTCATCTTGTCGAAAAATCCTTTTTTCTTGGGATGGACATTGATATTTCCTGCAGCTGCGAAATCTTTCAAGGCTGCTTTTTGTTTGTCATTGAGGTTGGTTGGTGTGACGACATTGACGGTCACATATTGGTCACCCACAGCTCCCCCACGAAGACTTGGAGCACCCTTGCCTCGCAAGCGGAATCGTTTACCTGTTTGCGTTCCTTCTGGAATGGTCAACTCCACATTACCATGAACCGTTGGGATTTCTACACTGTCCCCCAAGGCTGCTTGAACAAAGTTAAGGTCTAATTTGTAGAAGATGGTGGAGCCATCACGCTCAAACTTATCACTGGCTTCGACCTGCACTAAGACATACAAATCCCCATACGGACCGCCATTAAAACCAGCTTCCCCTTGACCAGCTAGGCGGATTTGTTGCCCAGTTTCTACCCCTGCTGGCACTTTTACAGTTACCGTGTGCGCTTGTTTTTCATGACCTGTGCCGTGACAAGTGTTACATGGCGTTTTGATTTCTTTTCCACGACCATGACAGACATCACAGGTCACTTGACGGCGCATCATACCAAGCGGTGTTTGAGTATCGACATTGATGACCCCTGCGCCATGACAGCGACCACAGGTCACAGGGCTGGTTCCTGGTTTTGCACCAGAACCTGTACAAGTCCGACAAGTTGCTTCGCGATTATAGCTGACTTCTTTTTCAGCCCCAAAAATCGCTTCTTCAAACTTCAAATTCACACGGTATTGAAGATCGTCTCCCTGACGCGGTGCATTTGGATTACGACTTGCACCACCGCCTCCAAAGAAGCTAGAGAAGATGTCCTCAAAACCTCCAAAACCTGCACCGTCAAAGCCACTAAAGCCTCCACCGCCAAAACCACCTTGGGCACCCGCAGCGCCGTATTGGTCATAGGCAGCCCTCTTTTGGCTATCGCTAAGTGTTTCATAAGCCTCTTGAATGTCCTTGTATTTTTGCTCCGCACCAGCCTCTTTATTGATGTCTGGATGGTACTTCTTAGACATTTTCCGATAAGCCTTCTTAATCTCATCTTGAGACGCATCCTTAGATACCCCAAGACGATCGTAAAATTCAGTGTTGTTCATAATTAAGATGTTAAGCCGTTAAACAACTCGAAGAAAAATAGGAAACCTGACGAAGATGCTTTGCATCTAGGAATGGTTTATCTTTTTTCAAAGAGTTGTAGGCGTACTCAATTCCTTTCTGTTAAAATGCTAAGTCAACAAATGACTTAAAGGAAATAGGGAAATTTACCAAAGATACCAAGCCCGTAAACGGCAAAGTCAAAATAGCAAATGTGACGAAGACGCTTGCGTCTAGGAAACGTTTGTACCTAAAGGTAGCCATATCTGTAAGCCAGCTATGCTGGAACAGCTATGTCTCTTTTTGACATGACGTTAGGGCGGGTTCGATTACTCAAACCACATATCCTTTCTTATAAAGTTAAAACGGAAACAAGCTCCACACACTAGGGCGTACTCAATTCCTTTCTGTTAAAGTTAAGTATAGAAAAGATGTTTACTCAGATTAGCGCAACTCATTTATATCAAGCTATAATCTCCTGAAACAGACGTTTTCACTAGGATTTTAGCCCAGGTTCTCACATCAAGCTAACCCACTCTTCCCATTTCTTACTAGCAAAGCAGGAGCCAAGAAATCCTCCCTAGCTCCTTGCTATATGTATCTTGCGATACTTGTTTTCATTTGTGTATGTGACCTGATATCAATTGCTAGTAGAACAATTCATCTACCAAAATAGACTGAGTTCCAAGAGTATCTTCATATCGTCACATTATAGTTAAACTCGGACAATCTATATCAGCTGAACTGAGTTCGAGCTAAAAGTCTTGCAAAAAAGATAGATGGGCTAGCGTTCTATGAACGCTTCACCAATCTCCTATTTTTGCTGGGACTTTTTTAACGCTCTCACATCTTATTTTTCCGTAAACTCTCCGTCTACTACGTCGTCGCCTGCTGGGTTAGGGTTTGTTGCTGCTTCTCCTCCTTGGGCTGCTTGTTGTGCTGCTGCGGCTTGTTCGTACAATTTAACGGCTAAGCCTTGGGCTTTTTCATTCAAGTTTTCCAATTTCGCTTTCATGTCGTCCAAGTTGTTTGCTTCTTGAGCGGCTTTCAATTCGTCAAGGGCTGCTTGGGCTGCATCGCGTTCAGCATCGAATCCTTTACCTTCGGTTTCTTTGATTGTTTTTTCAGTCGCAAAGATTGCTTGGTCTACTTCGTTACGAAGGTCCACTTCTTCTTTACGTTTTTTATCTGCTTCTGCGTTTGCTTCTGCATCTTTCATCATGCGGTCGATTTCTTCATCTGTCAAGCCTGAATTTGATTGGATAACGATGGTTTGCTCTTTTTGAGTTCCAAGGTCTTTGGCTTTAACAGATACGATACCGTTTTTGTCAATATCAAAGGTTACTTCGATTTGAGGAATTCCACGAGGTGCAGCTGGGATGTCTGTCAATTGGAAGCGACCAAGTGTTTTGTTGTCTGCTGCCATTGGACGCTCACCTTGAAGAACGTGAATATCTACTGCTGGTTGATTGTCTGCTGCAGTTGAGAAGACTTGTGATTTAGAAGTTGGGATAGTAGTATTGCGGTCAATAAGTTTTGTAAATACACCACCCATGGTCTCGATACCAAGTGACAATGGTGTTACGTCAAGAAGAACTACGTCTTTCACATCACCAGAGATAACCCCACCTTGGATTGCAGCACCCATAGCAACAACTTCGTCAGGGTTAACAGATTTGTTTGGTTCTTTACCAGTTTCAGCTTTAACGGCTTCAACAACAGCTGGGATACGAGTTGAACCACCGACAAGGATTACTTCATCAATTTCTGAGATAGAAAGTCCTGCGTCTGACAATGCACGGCGAACTGGCTCTTTTGTACGTTCTACAAGGTCACGAGTCAAATCATCAAATTTCGCACGAGTAAGGGTCATTTCCAAGTGAAGAGGTCCTGCTTCTCCTGCTGTGATAAATGGCAAGCTGATTTGAGTTGATGTCACACCTGAAAGATCTTTCTTGGCTTTTTCAGCCGCATCTTTCAAACGTTGAACTGCCATTTTATCAGCTGACAAATCAATCCCGTTTTCTTTCTTGAATTCCGCAACCAAGTGGTCAATGATTTTTTGGTCAAAGTCATCTCCACCAAGTTTGTTGTCACCTGCAGTTGCAAGAACATCAAAGACACCATCACCTAACTCAAGGATTGAAACGTCAAACGTTCCTCCACCAAGGTCAAATACCAAGATTTTTTCTTCTTTGTCTGTCTTGTCAAGTCCGTAAGCAAGGGCTGCTGCTGTTGGCTCGTTGACGATACGTTCTACTTCAAGGCCTGCAATTTTACCAGCATCTTTTGTCGCTTGACGTTGTGCATCGTTGAAGTAAGCAGGTACAGTGATGACTGCTTTGGTTACTTTTTCACCAAGATATTCTTCTGCATAACCTTTCAAGTATTGAAGAATCATCGCAGAAATTTCTTGTGGAGTGTATTCTTTACCGTTTGCAGCAACTTTTTCAGAAGTTCCCATTTTTGATTTGATAGAGATAATCGTATCTGGGTTTGTTACCGCTTGGCGTTTTGCAGCATCACCAACGATGATTTCACCATTTTTGAATGATACAACAGACGGAGTTGTACGATTTCCTTCTGGGTTTGCAATGATTTTGCTTTCTGTTCCTTCAAGAACAGCTACTGCAGAGTTTGTAGTTCCTAAGTCAATACCAATAATTTTAGACATGTTTTAGATACCAAGAACCGCTCGGAAGCCATCATTTCAAGCCCTCCATTCCGGTTCTTTTCCTTTCCTAATGTTTATTTTCTAATGTACTTTCGTGATCAATTTACAGATAGTTTAAGGACATCTCGGTCCAGAATCATTCTATTTTTAAACCAGACAAGGCACCAGCTATAACTATCCCATCATTTGTTTTAGACCTAGGCAATGCGGTATATAGATACCAATCATCAACTAGGCTTGATTGTTTCCCTTTAATCTAGGCAAGGCGTCAGCCATAACTAGCCTATCATTTGTTTTAGACCTAGGCAATGCGGCGCAGGCATAACTGAAGTTAGGCAAGCCGCATTAACGCAGGGATAGAGCAAATGAGAGAGCTAGTTATAGACGACTACCATAGCAGGACGCAAAACCCTCTCATGCAACTTATAGCCTTTTTGGAAGACTTGGGCAATGGTATCAGCTGGGTGTTCATCGTCTGCCGGCATGGTTTGAATAGCCATGTGGAAGTTAGGGTCGAACGCCCCATCCGCCGCCACTTCTTCAATACCTTCGTCTTTGAGTGCTTGAATGAGGCTTTCTTGTACCATTTCAAGGCCTTTTTTCACATCGTCTGTCAATCCTTCCACGGCTAAAGCACGCTCAAGGTTATCGAGGGATGGCAAGATTGCCTTAGCCAAATCTTGGCTGCGGTACTTTTGCAAGATTTGGCGTTCTTCGCTACTGCGACGTTGAATATTTTGCATTTCAGCTACGGCACGCAGGTACTTGTTTTCAAAGTCTTCTGCACGCTCGTTGGCCAATTCTAATTCTGATTTTTCTTGAGGCGCTTCTTCTTGGACAACTTCTTCTGTCCCTTCCACTTCCTCAACTTGTTCTTCTTTTTTAATTTCTTCGGTCACACGAAACCTCCTTTATAACATATTTCGGAATGCTCTCTTCTTAATGAATTGAACTCGAGCTAAAATCTCGGAAAAAGAGACATAGCTGTTCTAGCTTTAGCTAGATTACAGATATGGCCACCTTTAGGTATGAACACTCCTAAAAGCCTCAGCTTCTACGTCGTATTCCCTATTTTTTCCGTAGCTGTTACGAGCTTGCTCGTTGTACAGATACGGATGCCCTTGGGGTACACCTCGATTTTTTCACGCCCTCGTATCTTAATGAACCTCGTAGTGGTTGCTACTTAAATATCGATAAAAATCGGTTAGTTTCATCATGAGGACGCGGTTGACGAGATTGATCAGGCTCATCAGGCGGTTGTAGTCCACGTTGATGGGGCCGATGACAGACAATAGTCCAAATCCGCGATAGGGGATAAGAAACTTGGTCGTCACCACGGTCAAATTAGAGAGCGATTGTTCTCGGCTGTCAGCCACCTTGACACTTTGCATTTCATCTTCTGCTAGGTTGCTTCGCATTTCAAGGGCTACCTTTTGCGGAAAATCAAAGAACTGATAAGCTCTGATATCTGCAAAATCGAGCAAGCGAATCTTTCCAGCAGTCACGACATCCTCTGTAAAGAGGTCTGAGAAAATGTGTTCAAAGAGATGAAGGACATTGTCTGTCGTGACGAAATGCCGTTGGATAATCTGGGGAATCTCGGTCCGTAGCTTGTAGTGAATATCAAGGACGGACTTTCCAAGCAGGCGCTCCCGCACCAGACTTCTCACTTCCATTAAATCTTCACGGAGAAAATTCTTTGGAATGGCAAACTGTCTGGTCAGGGTCTTTGACTCATCCAAGGTCATAACGGCTAGAGCTGCATGCTGACTGAGGATAACGATGTCAAAGGCTGTTAGCTTTTGCTGGCTGGGCTCGACATCGAGCACTGCCACCGTACAAGCTGTCAGATCAGAAAGAATAGTCGCTGCCGTCTGGAAAATATCGTCCAAGCGGAAAAACTCGCGGTCAAAACTTCTGACGACTTGATAGACATCCTCTTCAGCTAGACTATCAAAGGTAAGAGAATGCTCCACAAAGTATTTAAAACCCTCCACACTAGGCATTCGACCACTCGATGTATGGGCTTTTTCAAGGAGCCCTTTTTTCTCGAGAGCCGCCATTTCATTTCGAATGGTTGCACTACTTGAGGCAATACTTTCTTGGAGAGCTTTTGATCCGACTGGTTCGTGTGTTTTCGTAAAGATTTCAACGATTAAATTTAGAATTTCATGTTGGCGTTCTGTTACCAAAACCTCACCTCCAATCCGGATTCTCTTGTTAGCACTCTAACCTTTCGAGTGCTAACTCATGATTCTATTATACACCGATTATTCTCAAAGTCAAGGGGAAAACCTCAATTTTTAGCACTCTTTTTGCTTGAGTGCTAGAAATCCGTCTGAGGACCTAGAAACTATTTACTATAATAATCTGGATTTTTTAAAATTTAAGAGTATAATAGAAGATAAAAAGGAGGAATTTCTTATGAAAAAATGGTTCATTCGCTCTCTCTTTCTCCTATTCCTCTTTGTAAATCCTTCTGTTTTAGCAGATGATTTACAAGTGAGTGCTTATCATATTGATGTTTCCGTGCAGCAAAATGGCGATTTGGCTGTCAGTGAAGAAATGACTTTTCAAGCAGACCGTCATTATAACGGTGTTTACTATCATTTAGACAAGCAGGAAACCGAGGGAACATACACCCAGGTAACGGATATTTCTGCAAGTGAGAAGACAGATCAAGGCGAGCAAGTGCTCACCGAATCAAGTAGCGGTCAGGAGCAAACCTATCAGCTTTCAGATACTGGTTCCTATCTGAAGTTTAAATTATTTTTGCCACTTGATGCGAATGCTCGCACCGTACTTCTTCGCTATACGCTCAAGAGCTCCGTTATCAATTATCTTGATGTAGCGGAAATCAATCGAAAATTCGTAGGTCAGGGCTGGGATATTGACCAAGAAAATATCCGAATCCATATCCGTTTTCCCAAAGCTCTATCAGCGGATACACTCAAGGCTTGGGGGCATGCGAGTGACCAAGGAGAGGTCCGCATTGATCCAGATTACAAAGGAGTGACCTTTACCAGTCCACGCAATCAATCTGGTGATTTCATCGAAACAAGAGTACTCTTTTCACCAGATGTCACAGCGGACAATCCAAATCGTGTGTCAGAAAAAGCTTGGGATCGTATCGCCCAAGAAGAGGGACAACGTGCCTACGAACGATTGCGCCATCAAAAAGAAATCGAGGAAGAAAAAAAGCAAGCTCATACCCTGTCTATCAGCCTATTGCCAATCATGGGAACGACCTTACTGGGTGTCTATTTCTTTGTCCATAGACCCTATAAAAGATGGACAGAAAAACTACCACTGGTTCCTGAGCATCTATTTGATATTCCACGAGACATCTCGCCTGCGGTTATGCATATCACCGTCTTTAAAAAACTAGATGGTGCTGACATGGGGGCTACTTTGCTTGATTTAGTCCGCAAGAAAAAGGTCGCTTTAGACAGCTTGACAAACGATTCTGGCTTTACACTTCTTTCACGAGAAAATCTTCTCCCTCATGAAGAAGTGCTCATCTCTCTCCTATTTGATAAGATTAGCTCAAATCAATCTTGGGTTACACTTAGTCAAATCAAACGCTACGCTAAAAAACATCCTAGCAGCTATGCCAATCGGATTGAAGACTTCAGAAAAGCTGCACGAAATCAAGCACCACATTACACAGATCAGGATACTCGCTTTTCTGCGATTTATACATGGATTTCAAGTAGTATTGCAGTCCTTGCCCTGCTTGCTAGTCTTTGGACCTTAAGGTTGTCTATGGACTTCTTCCCCTATACCATGATCGTCTTAGTATTTGGCATCTTCATCTTCCTATCTAATCGATTCTTTTCCAAACGTCGAACTCTTGAGGAAGAATACGAATATCGGCAATGGAAAGCTTTTAAGCAGATGCTCATAGATATTAGTCGACTGGACACCGCTGACATCGCAGCAGTCACGATTTGGGACCATATCTTAGTCTATGCTGTATCACTCGGTGTCGCTAAAAACGTTATCCACAGACTAAAAGAGGTCTTTCCAGAAGGTCTGCCAGATACAGACTGGAACACCGATTACCAGAGATTTATTTATAACACTGCCTTTTTCCACCAGTTTAATAACTCCTTCCAACAATCCTATGAAACCGCAACTTCTATCAATGCAAGCGGCAGCGGTGGGGGATTTAGCGGAGGTAGTTCAGGTGGCTTTGGAGGAGGATCTGGCGGCGGTGGATTTTAAGAACCTGTATTCACAGCTCAGCAATTCTAATCAGAAGCTTATGAATACAGATTCTAAGCAAAAAAGTTGGCTATTGCCAACTTTTTTATGTTTTATTTCGATCTTTCCACCAGCGATAGAGATAATCCCTATCAAGACAGGATGCAACAGCACAATCCCATCAGTGATCATCTTTGCAAGAGTGAGATGGTCAAACTGCAGGCGATGCAGGTTTATTCCAAAATTGATGCATAAGATGGGTATAGTCAAGAGAGCAGATTTCTTATTACATTCCCGTTTCATCTTCATTTCTCCTTTTTATACCGTTTTCTCAATGTATAAAATCCAATTCCGCAATAAATCAAAATCAATAGATAGGCAAGTGCCAACATTCTCCAGAACCATAACAAAGGATCATCTATGTAGCGTGGATGAATGGCATTTTTAAAGACAATGAGCATCAACGGTATGAACACTACAAATCGCCTTTTGAAGATCCGTCCAATCATCTCAAGTTTGGTCTGATTGTCACTATAAATCTCCATGTTCTCTCCCTCTACGACTGCTTTTCGGAAGCAAACGAAATTGTTACAGATAAAGACACGCTCCCAGCCATAGTCTTCGTACATCTGATAATAGGCAGACTCACTCTCTCCTAATTGGGGTTTGAAGTCAAGCCGATAAACCACATCTGCTGGCTCGCAAGACTCAAATATGTATAAACATCTATATTTCACTTCCTTTAATTTCCAGCCCTTGCAGTGCATCGCCGTCAAATATGCCTCATTTTTTTCGAAATCAGTAATTAAAAAAGTTTACATTCCTTTTTCATCTTCCATCTCCTTTACGAGTCGACTTAAGCGATAACGATAAACACCTTCCAAAACAAGGTAGAAAACAGAAAAGAACAAAGTTGTAACGAAACGCTTTAGAGTCCATCCCCTACTAAGGATGTTCATGATCAGACTAGAACCTACCCAAGCTAGGCCTATCATAGCGACCACATGCATGGATCTTATCCGCTGTTTTTGAACTTCAAAACGCGAATCCACATCACTATACAAGTCCAACTCTGACGGATGTTGCGCATCTGCTACTTTCTTGCGAAATACGACATTAAAGCCAGATTGACAGACAAACTCCCAGCCCATATCTCGGTAGATATTGAGATAGCCCTCGGTCACATAGCCTTCATGAAAATAATCACACCGATATACCACGTCTTCTTTCTCACAAGACTCAAAAATCAAAGTTCCTGTCCATCTAGCATGGCGAACCAAAGCCCAACCCTGTTTATGCATGTGACGTAAGTAGTCTTCTTGCTTTTCTAAGCTCTTCCAAACCCGTACTTTCTTTTCCATCAGTCATCAACCTCCTGACTATTGCGGTACAAGCGCTCAATCCGCTTCTTCTCCAAATCTAAAATCTCTCGCCCAATCTCTGTGGCACGATAAATCCTGCGTTTTTGCTCCTCACGGACAAAGACAATCAAGCCATCTCGCTCCATTTTTGATAAAGTCCCATACATGGTCCCAGGGCTGATGAGGAGCTCCCCGTCTGTCATCTCCTTTACTTTTTGGGTAATACTGTATCCATGTCGTTCCTTTTGCAGACAAAAAAGGATGTAAAAGCCCGTTTCTGTCATGGGCATATAAATGCGCCGTAATTTTTCATCCATATTTGCACCTCGATATATCGAACCTTGATATAAAAAGTATATCGCAGTTCGATGTATTTGTCAAGAAAAATATGGATTTTTTTCCAAAAGAAAAACGCCAGAAATCTGACGTTTACTGACCAGCTTTTTCCAAAAGCTCGATGTATTCTTCTAAGACGAGATTATGATCAGCCATATAGCGAGCCGAGTCTTTACCAACATAGCGATAGTGCCAATTTTCAAAATCCACTCCTGTAATATCACTCTTGTCCTTTGGATAGCGAAGGACAAAGCCAAAATCAGGAGCTAGGCTTGAGATTTGTTCTGCTAACTCATCTGACTGACCACTTGGCACACTAATATCCAAGGCAAGACCTGTCTGATGTTCACTCGCCCCAGGAATTTGGATTTGGTGCCCTACTAATTCTTCAGCCTCTTCGTGCGACAGACCGTCCATCTCTGCCAACTCAACTGCTTCATGATAAAGTTCCGTCTGCTCTTCCTTACTCCGATAGCCAGAAATCAAGGTCTCCTCTGGCTCAATCTGGCGTATAGCCGCTAAAAAGTCTTTAATCGCTTGCTCAATCCGACTATCTACCTCAATATCCTCTAACTTAGCTAGCTTAGAAGGATTGACATCTGTCGGGTGACTACGATTGACCAAAATCAAGTTCCAGTCATCTCTTGATACCTTTGGCAAGGCTTCTTTTTTCTCTGTCATCACTTGTAAGACAGACTGCTCGGATTGCTTCGATTCTGTATTTTGAGATGCAGGATTCAACCAATTTGGATCAAAAAATAGAACTAAAGCTATCAAGGCTATCAATAGTAGAAGCGAGCAAAGCTGTACTACTCTTCGTATCTTCTTATTCACCAGCTTCCTCCAGTACTCTAGCCCCTATTTCTCGATAGGACATATCACCGATACGATCAATGCTAAAGACACCATCTTCATAGTCCACTACGGTCACACTACCATTTTGCAAACCAAGACCACGAGGCGTTGTATGGTCAATCAACCAAGCAAAGGTCCCAATCGTCATACCGTGGCTCACAACAATGGCATTGCCTCCACCTTGTTCTTCCACGGCTTTTGCAATGGCAGTAAAGCCTTCTAAAATCCGACCACTCAAGGTTTCCCACGATTCTGCCCAGCCAGCCGTATCGACCTCTACCAAACCTTCCGCAAGCTCTGCATAGCTCAGCTGGTGCACATGATCTACATGAAACACGCGCGGAATCAAGCCCATGAACAACTCTCCATCATAGGCACCATCAAAACTACCAAAGCACCACTCCCGAATCCGCTTGTCATACTGATAAGGAATCTTTCCTATCAAGCCCAGCTCTTCTAAAATAATCCCCATGGTCTGAATCGTCCGACCACTGTCACTTGAAAAGGCTAAATCAAAGTTTAAACCAGACTCTCGCAACCCAATTCCTAACTCATGAATACCTCGCTCCCCCTCTGCTGTCAGCGGAGTGTCACTCCAACCTTGCGCCCGACCGATGGTATTAAACATGGTTTTTCCATGACGCACCAGATACAATCTTGTTTTTGCCATTTTTATCCTCCCTAGTTTCGCCGTCTTACTTCTACTCTTGAAGAGTATCAATCTTTTCTATTATACCATAGTTTTTATGACTTGGTTGGATTGAATACTGGGAAATAAAAAGAGAGCAAGGCTCAATCATAAGCCTTGCTCTCTTTCTAAAAGTCTTATAGTTCAAAAAAGGAAATTTTTTTACTATATTCTACTTAGTTTTTTCCATAGGTTTGCTGCGCTTTGTCTTGTTTTGAAAATTGTTTTTTGTAGTTTACTTTGATGAGTTTGGTCATATCTACTACCTCATTTCTTTTGATAGTCTTAGTATACCCTTTCAAGCTTAAAGCAGACTTAGAATTTTCTTATACAAAGCTTAATCCAAATGTTCCTTTTTCTTCACATTTAGGGCTAAAATCTGCCACTCGGGATCTTCTTGCCATTGAGGAGTAGCAACCACGCTTGCAGCGACCTTTCTTGCTTCTTCTAAGATCGGATAGTCCTCAAGGAGATTTGCTACTTGAAATTCTGGGATACCTGATTGTCTGGTGCCAAAGATTTCTCCAGATCCTCGCATTTTCAAATCCTCTTCTGCAAGGATAAATCCATTAGTTGTCTCTGTCATGATTTTCATGCGTTGTTGAGCTGATTCTGTCTTAGGATTGGCGACTAAAATAGCATAGGATTGCTTATCTCCACGCCCCACTCGACCTCGAAGCTGATGGAGCTGGCTCAGTCCAAAACGGTCAGCATCCATAATCATCATGACCGTCGCATTGGGCACATTGACCCCAACTTCAATGACTGTGGTGGATACCAAAAGATCCGTCTTTTTCTCCTTAAAGTCTTGCATAATCAGATCTTTCTCTTCGCTTTTCATCTTGCCATGTAGCAAGGCAATGCGCGCTTTATCGCCAAAATAGGCTTTTAACTCCTCCTCCAAAGCCAGAGCATTTTTCAAATCGAGGGCTTCTGACTCCTCAATCAAGGGTGAGATGACATAGGCTTGCGAGCCTTTTTGAAGCTCTTTTAAAAGCCAGTCAAGGACTACTGGCATCTGCTCGTGTTTGACCCACCGTGTGACAATGGGTTTGCGCCCAGCAGGCATTTGGTCAATGATAGAGACATCCATATCCCCAAAAGCCGTAATCGCCAAAGTCCGTGGAATGGGGGTTGCTGTCATCATAAGCACATCAGGATTTTGACCTTTTTCCCGTAAAACCCGCCGTTGTCCCACTCCAAAACGATGTTGCTCATCAATGATAATCAAGCCGAGTTTCTGATAGTCCACTCCTTCTTGGATAAGAGCATGAGTTCCCACGATTAACTCCGCCTCCCCAGTCGCAATCGCTGAAAGAGCCTCTCTTTTCTCCGCAGCCTTCATACTGCCTGTTAAGAGAACCAAGTTTAAGTCTGGAAATAATTCTCTCAAACTTTCTGCATGCTGCTCAGCCAAGATTTCTGTTGGAACCATGAGAGCTGACTGAAAACTCGCCGTATAAGCCGCATACATAGCAAGTGCTGCTACAACTGTTTTTCCACTTCCCACATCCCCCTGCAAGAGACGATTCATGTGGGAGCTTGAGCGCATGTCTGCCAAAATCTCCGAAAGGCTAGTCTCCTGTGCTGCTGTCAATGCAAACGGTAGGGCAGCTTTTTTCTCATGTAACTGCTCTTCATCCCAAGCCAAAACAAGTCCATTTCCCTCATCCTTGGTCTGGGATTTTAAGACTTGTAATTGCAACTGAAAATAGAGAAGCTCTTCAAACTTCATGCGCCGAATCGCCTGCTTATACTCTGCCAAATCCTTGGGAAAATGCATAGCGCGCACGGCTTGAGTTCGCCTCATCAGCTGGTAGCGCTCTAACAAAGACTCTGGTAGATTTTCCTCAAGCAAGAGATCTAGCCCCTCATCAAAGGCTTTCTTGATGATTTTGACAAGATTGGCTTGACTGATGCCTTGCGCCACACGATAAACCGGCTGCAAATCATCTGCTACCTGCGCCAAAAGCTTCATCCCTGTTAAGCTCGCTTTTTTCTTATCCCATTTTCCAAAGACAGCAATCGTCTGCCCCAGCTCAATCTTGTCTGCTAAGTAGGGCTGGTTGAAAAAATTGATCGCAAGAACGGCTTCACCTTGCTTGATGGAAAAACGCAGGCGATTTCGCTTAAAGCCGTAATATTGGACATTAGCAGGCGTTGTGACCTCGCCTGTAATCACTGCCTTCTCACCATCTTCTAACTCCAGCACATTCTTTGTCTGAAAATCCTCATACCGAAAAGGAAAGTAGAGTAATAAATCCTCTAAGGTCGCAATGCCTAATTTTAAATATTTCTCAGCTGACTTAGGTCCCACACCTGAAAGCACCGTCAAAGGTTGGTGTAAATTCATAAAACTCCTTTCCCTTCAAGCATTTATGGATAAAAAGAGGACAAAGCAAAGAGCTTACAGATAAAACTCGAATTTATCAAAGCGAATTATCGATGTCCTAATCTTTATTCAATTCTCTATATATCCGAGGAATGCGATCACTCAACAAGCACACCACCTCATAGTTAATCGTTTCTCGATAAGCTGCCACATCTGTTGCTGACACTTCCTGAGTGCCACTTACACCAATCAAGACCACCTTGGTCCCCAGTGGATAGGGATGAGACAGCGCAATAGTCGTCTGATCCATGGACACTCGCCCAACAATCGGATACTTCTCCCCCTCAACCAAGACCTCAAATCCTTGCATATCACGCGTCCACCCATCCGCATAGCCAATCGGCAAAGTCGCAATCCACTCCTCCTCAAGCGCTTCATAGGTTGCACCGTAACCAATATGAGAACCTTTTTCCACCTTTTTGAGATGTACGATTTCTGTCTCTAATTGCAAAGCCGGACGAAGCGTGTAAGGTAAGTTCAAAGTCGTCCCACTCGGATTTAACCCATAGAGCACCACTCCCAGACGTACGGCATTAAAAATCGTCTCTCTATGCCAGAGACTTGTCGCAGAATTGCTGGCATGCACCATAGCAGGGCAATCTGTCATTTGTGCTAAGATGTCCTTAAATGTGGTTAATTGCTCATTAAAGTAATCATCATTTGCTTCATCAGCAGTCGCAAAATGGGTAAAAATCCCTTCTACAAGGCTACCAGCTGCTTTTAAGTCTGCAATGGCTTGGTTGATTGCTCTAGCCTGTCTAAAGCCGATTCGCCCCATACCAGAGTCCACCTTCATATGCACTCGCAAGCCAGTCACATCTTGCTGTGATTCCTTGAGCAAATCAAGCCACTCTAAGCTTGCAACGGTGAGAATAATATTCTCTTTCATAGCTAGCGCGACGCTATCCACAGAAGACACCCCTAAGACCAATATATCGCGTGTCAAACCTGCTTCTCGCAATTCTAAAGCTTCATCGATATTGGACACACAAAAGCCATTGACCTGTGGTTCCAGAGCACGAGCGACTGTTACCGCTCCGTGTCCATAAGCATTTGCCTTAACCACCGCCCATTTCTCCACATCTTTCGGGATATGAGCAGCTACTTGTTCGACATTATAAGAAATGGCTGCTACATCAACAACCGCTCTAGTCGGTCTATGTGGACTAACTTTCATTTTCTTCCTCCAAAATCACACTCGCTGTCACCATATTTCCAGCATGGCTAATCGACACCCAAATCCTCCCTTGAAAAGGAGACTTGGTAAAGATAGGTGCACCGTCTTGGTTTTGCAAAATTTCCAAGTCCTGAAATCCTAGCTGGCGAGTCACAAGACCCGTTCCCCAAGCCTTGGAAAAAGCTTCCTTTGCAGCCCAGCGCCCTGCCAAATATTCAAATTTCCTCTTACCTGACAGCCCATCAAATCGCTCTTTTTCATGTGCAGTCAAGACCTTATCTGCAAAGCGTGCATTGCGCTCGTATGCCCTCTGAATGGAGGAAATCTCCTCCACATCAATCCCATGTCCTTTTATCATTGTGTTAAAAAAGAGTGGCACTCGTGGTGATAATTCACCTGAGGACCACCCACTATCCCTTTCAAGAGTTTACAGTAAGGTCAATCGTGATTTCCTAGAAATCATTTGCCCTACTCCTCTAAGATTACTAGATTCATTGTCTTCTAATCCATCAACAAGCTACAAATCAGGCAAATCTATTTGGTCAAACCATACATAGATAGAATATTACTTTTGCCCTAATTTATCTTCTATTTACTCTACTGTTTGATAGATTTCCATGATCAGCTGCTCGGTATTCTCCCAGCCCAAGCAAGGGTCTGTAATGGATTTTCCAAAGACTTCTGGCTGGTCTTGACGACCATCTTCCAAATAAGACTCAATCATAAACCCACGAACCGCTTTCTTGATTTTCGGATTCCAGTCACGATTGATCAAGACTTGACGAATAATCCGCACCTGCTCCAAATATTGCTTGCCTGAATTATCATGATTGGTATCAATGATAATGAAAGGATTTTCAAGCTCCATCTTCTCATAACGCTCAATCGCATCCAAGAGATTTTCGTAGTAGAAGTTTGGCACATTTTTGCCGTATTCATTGGTAGCGCCACGCAAGATAACATGGCTCAATGGATTTCCAGAAGTTTCTACTTCCTGTGCATGGTACAAGAAACTTTGCTTATTTTGTGCTGCATAGACAGCATTAAACATCACACCCATATTTCCAGAGGTAGGATTTTTCATACCGACTGGAGCGTCAATTCCTGACGCTACAAAACGATGCTCTTGATCTTCCACTGAACGGGCCCCAATCGCATGGTAGCTAACCAAATCATCTACCAAGACCAGATTAGACGGATAAAGCATCTCATCAGCTGTCGTTAAACCTGTCTCTGTGATGACACGATAGTGAAGCTGACGAACCGCCAAAATCCCATTGATCAAGCTCGGTGCTTTTGAAGTATCCGGCTGATGCACCAAGCCTTTATAGCCATCACCATTAGTCCGTGGTTTTGCCGTATAGACCCGCATCACCATAAAGATCTTATCTTTTACTTTCTCTTGAAGAGCAGCCAAGCGCTTGGCATACTCCAAAACAGCTTCTTCATTATCAGACGAACAAGGACCAATCACCAAAAGAATACGATCATCTTCTCCGCGGATAATAGCTGCTAACTCCTCATCACGTGCTACTTTTTTTGCAAGAGCTTCATCCGAAAGCCGACTAACGGATTTAATCTCTTCAATATCAATTTGTTGACCTTTTTCAATAAATACCATATTACTTCCCTAGTGTTTCATAGATTTCACGAACAAGCTGCTCTGTATTGTCCCAACCCAAGCAAGGATCTGTGATGGACTTACCAAAGACTTCTGGCTCATCTTGACGACCATCTTCGAGGTAGGATTCAATCATAAAACCTCGAACATAACGATTGATTTTTTCATTCCAATCACGGTTAATCAAGGTCTGACGCACAATTCGCACTTGTTCAAAATATTGTTTTCCAGAATTATCATGATTGGTATCAATGATAATAAATGGATTTTCAAGACCCATCTTCTCATACTGGGCGATGGTGTCTAGTAAATTATCATAGTAGTAGTTGGGAATATTTTTCCCATATTCATTTAGAGCACCACGCAAAATCGCATGGGCATAAGGATTCCCAGACGTTTCCACTTCGGTATTCCCAAAGAGGAAGCTTTGTTTGTTTTGCGCTGCATAAATGCCATTAAACATAACATTTAGATTACCTGATGTCGGATTTTTCAGTCCTGTCACCAAGTCTGCTCCACTTGCTACAAAGCGGTGTTGCTGATCTTCCACCGAACGAGCTCCTACCGCCATATACGAAATCAAATCATCCACCAAAGGAAGGTTTTCTGGATAGAGCATTTCATCAGCTGTCGTCATACCTGTCTCTGTAATGACACGATAATGGAGTTTACGCACCGCATTGATCCCATTGATCAAACTTGGTGCTGCTGTCGCATTAGGCTGATGAATCAAGCCCTTATAGCCATCACCATTGGTTCGTGGCTTAGCTGTATAGACTCGCATCACCATGAAAATACGGTCCTTGACCGCTTCTTGGAGCGCCGCTAAACGCTTGGCGTACTCCAAAACAGCTTCTTCATTATCAGATGAGCAGGGACCGATGACCAATAAAATACGGTCATCTTCCCCACGAATAATGGCATTCAATTCGGCATCTCGTTCTTCTTTTCGCTGCAGTAAAGCACCTTCTAACTTATAGTTGCTTCGTACTTCTTCTACATTGATCGGCTGACTTAAGGCTTTAAATGTCATACTCTCTCCTGTTTTTTATAGATTAGTTTCTCCGTCCGTGGCAATTTTTGAATTTCTTGCCAGAGCCGCATGGGCACAATTCATTACGACGGAGGTTTTCAATTTTCACATTTTCTGGCATCACAGCATTTTGCGCTGCAATATTTCGAGTGGCAGTGGTACTGATTTGGTGCTCTGCACGTGGCCGCTCTTGTTCATGAATTTGTGCTTTCATCATCAAGCGCGTCACATCAAATTCGATAGAGCCAATCATATCGTTAAACATACGGAATCCTTCTGATTGATACTCAACGATTGGATTATTTTGTGCATAACCACGCAAGCCAACAGAACTTCTCAACTGATCAAGCGCATCAATATGATCTGTCCACTTGGCATCAACCACGCGCAAAATCAAGACTTTTTGGAATTCTTTGACCGCATCTTCATCACGGAGTTTGGCAATTTGGCTATCATAGACTTCCAGCGCACGCTCAAATAACTCTTCCTTGATTTGCTTGTCAGACAAGCCTTCCAAATCCTCTTCACTGATAGAATCCTCTGGTAAAAGATTCATCTTGGCAAAGTTGACAATCGCTTCTAGCTTCTCTTCCTTATCCGCATGGCTATTCATATCGACTGTACGGTTGATTGTACGTTTAATCATTCCATGGATTTCAGGAGCGAGGTCACGGTCTGCCGTAATCACATCATAGCGCTCTGCATAGATGATTTCTCGTTGTTCACGCATGACATCATCGTATTGAAGGACTTGTTTACGCGTATCGTAGTTGTTTCCTTCAACTCGTTTTTGAGCTCCTTCGACCTGACGTGTCAACATCTTAGATTTGATCACAGATTCTTCTTCGCTCAAATTCATGCGATCCAAAACAGCCTTAATCCGCTCTGAGCCAAAGCGTTTCATCAAATCATCTTCCAAGGATAGATAGAATTGTGACTCACCTGGATCTCCTTGACGACCAGAACGTCCACGCAACTGGTTATCAATCCGACGGCTTTCATGGCGCTCAGTTCCGATGACACAAAGTCCACCAAGCTCACGCACACCCTCACCCAATTTAATATCTGTTCCACGTCCCGCCATATTGGTCGCAATCGTAACGGCACCACGTTGTCCAGCATTCATAACGATTTGGGCTTCTTTGTAGTGATTTTTCGCATTCAAGACTTCGTGAGGAACGCCAGCTTTCACCAACATCTTAGAAATGTAGTCACTGGTTTCAACCGCAACCGTTCCGACAAGGACTGGTTGACCTGTTTGGTAGCGCTCTTTGACATCTTGCACCACTGCCTTGAACTTAGACTCAATACTTGGATACAAAAGATCTGGATGGTCAATACGAGCAACAGGACGGTTAGTTGGGATTGGAATCACACGGATATTGTAAATTTCACGGAATTCTTCCTCCTCAGTCTTACCAGTCCCTGTCATCCCTGACAATTTCTTATACATACGGAAAAGATTTTGGTAAGTGATAGAAGCAGAAGTCTTAGTCTCGTCCTGAACAGGTACCCCTTCTTTGGCTTCAATCGCTTGGTGAAGTCCGTCTGAATAGCGACGACCTTCCATGGTACGTCCCGTAAATTGATCGACGATAAGGATCTCTTGCTCTTCGCTAACCACATAATCAATGTCAAGCAACATGATGTAGTTGGCACGAAGGGCATTGTCAATAAAGTGAGTCAAGGCTACATTTTCAATATCGTAGAGATTATCAAGCTTGAAGTAGCTTTCTGCCTTATCAATCCCTGAGTCTGAAAGACCAATGGTCTTAGACTGAACGTCAATGATATAGTCATCCTTATCAAGTGATTTCACATAGCTATCTGCCATGTGGTAGAGCTGACTCGTCTCAGATGAAACAGGACCAGATACAATCAAAGGCGTACGCGCTTCGTCAATCAAGATAGAGTCTACCTCATCGACCAAGGCATAGTTAAGCGGACGTTGAACCATATTTTCTGCACGGACAACCATGTTATCCCGCAGATAGTCAAATCCAATCTCTGAGTTGGTAGAGTAAGTAATATCACAAGCATAGGCTTCTTTTTTCTCCATTGGAGATTTGGCTGCAAGGTTAATCCCTACGGATAGACCAAGCCAAGAGTACAACTCACCCATTTCAGTCGCATCACGTTCAGACAGGTACTCATTGACTGTAACAACGTGCACGCCTTTTCCAGAAATCGCATTGAGATAAACCGGCATGGTCGCAGTCAAGGTCTTTCCTTCCCCAGTACGCATCTCTGGCACATCTCCATGGTGAAGAACAATCCCTCCCATGATCTGCACAGGATATGGGAACAAGCCAAGCACCCGTTTTGCTCCTTCACGGACAACCGCAAAAGCTTCATAAAGCAAATCATCTAAAGATTCACCATTGCGATGACGTTCTTTGAATTCCTCTGTTTTTGCTTTTAAAGCCTCGTCTGACAAAGCAGCCATTTCATCTTCATAGCTGATGACTTTCTTGGCCATTTTTTCTAATTTTCGTAATTCGCCTTTATCATTTTCAATGATTGTTTTTAAAATATTTGCCATTTTTTTCCTTACTTATTCGTCTTTTGCTCTCAAATCATCCTTCGTTACCTATCAGATTTTTTGAGAGTTATATTTTTAAAATGTTCTTTTCATTATAGCATGTTTTCCTATATCTTTCAAGAATGAGAATAGGTTTTTAAACCGATGACAGCTATCTCCATCATCGGTTTTTCTCCTATTTTATTCGTATTTTTAAGGGTGACTTGCAATGATTTCTAAATCTTCTCCCTTAAACTGCCAACTGCGAACATCATTTGGCAAGATAAAATGATCACCTTTTCTAATTTCATAAGAAGTCTGGTCAATCACAATTTCCCCTTGACCAGCCAAGACACTAACTAGATAGTAGTCAGCTGTTTGCTTCATCTCAACTTCTCCGGTTAATTCCCACTTGTAAACGGTAAAAAAGCTATTTGCTACAAGCACAGTTGAGCGCAAATCATCCACACATAGAGTCACCGGACGACTATTTGCAGGTTCACCAATAGTGGTCACATCAATGGATTTCTCCAAATGCAATTCCCTGAGATTACCCGCATCGTCCTTTCTGTCAAAATCATAGACACGATAAGTCGTATCGCTCGATTGCTGGGTCTCCAAAATCATGATCCCCTTACCAATAGCGTGCATAGTCCCGCTCGGTACATAAAAGAAATCCCCTGCCTTAACAGGAACCTTTTGCAACAAATTATCCCAGTCTTTTTGTTCAATCTTTTCTCTGAGCTCTTCTTTTGATGTGGCTTTGTGCCCATAGATAATCTCAGAGCCTTCATCGGCAGCTATCACATACCAACATTCGGTCTTGCCAAGCTCACCCTCATGCTCAAGCCCGTAGTCATCATCTGGATGAACCTGCACACTCAGCCAATCATTGGCATCCAAAATCTTGGTCAACAGCGGAAAAACTGCTTCCTTACGATTTCCAAATAGTTCACGGTGCTCTCGGTACAAATCATCTAATTGAAAACCAGCGTAGACTCCGTTTTTAACGGTGGAAACACCATTTGGATGGGCGGATATCGCCCAATATTCTCCTACCTGCTCACTCGCAGTCTCATAGCCAAACTCATCACGAAGTTTCACTCCACCCCAGATTTTTTCTTGCATGACGGATTGTAAAAATAACGGTTCTGCCATTATACTCCTCTTTTCTATATTCTTTCTCTATCATAGCAAAATTCTCTCAGAAAATCAGTTTTAAACCCTGTCTTCTTATACCAGCTATCTCAAACAGGTTTTATCAAAAATAAGAAAAATTTCTCACTATTTTAGTGAAAAATTTGGCATTTTTACTTGAAAAACAGATGTATAATGTAAGCGTAAACAAAGAGAGCTTGAGAGGTCATTCTCATAAGATATAGTCGTTTAGTCTATAAACAGTATTTTAGACTTTCATAGATAGACTTGCCAGCTCTAAGTAGCTCCCGAACCTTATGTTTGAGATTCGCCCAATAGTGTTCAATTGGATTGAGTTCGGGCGAATAAGGAGGTAATGGAAAAAAATAATGTCCTTTGTCTATGGCGAGTTTATCTAACCTGGCTTTGGGGTGAAAGCTAGCATTGTCCATCACAATCAGATGGGGCTCTGACAAAGAAGGCAAGAGTTGCTTGTCAAACCACTTAGTAAAAAAGTCACTTGTCATGCTTTCTTTGTAAATCATAGGCGCAACAATATCCTGACCAACCAGCCCTGCAACGACAGATGTACGTTCAAAACGACGACCACTTATCTTGTCATAGACCTTCACGCCTCTAGGTGCTCGACCTCGCTTTCGGTAAAGATAGGTATCAATCCCTGTTTCATCAATATAGACAATAGGGATGGTATCAAAGCAGGATAAAACCTCATGATACCGTCTCACTTCCTCCTTATTTTGTTCGATGTAGGTCGTCGTCTTTTTTTAAAGTGATACCGAGTTGCTTGAGAGCTGCCCAAACAGAGGAGATACGGCAGTTAAAGTGTTCTGCTATTTCCCGCAAAAAAGCATCCGGGTGTTGCTCTACATATGCTTCTAATTGATCTAAGGGAATTTTTCGAGACTTGGCAACTCGTGCTTTCCGCTCTAGGTGTCCTTGTTCTGCAAGCTGTTTTTCCCACACATACAACGTATTGGTACTAATACCAAAAACTGCACATGCTTCTTTTTTGGTGTGACCAGCAGTAACGTAGTCTATTACTCGTTTTCTAAAATTCAATTCGTAAGCCATAAACTTATTATAACACATACTGTTTATAAACTAAAGGAGTATAAAAAGGAGGCGACAAGCTATCTCTCAGTCTCTCTTTACTCGAAATCTATAAAAGGAGAATGTTATGCAATCCAAACATATCAAAGGGCTCATCGCAGCAACCCTATTTTCAACCGCCTTATTAGCAGCTAAACCAACAGAAGCCTGTTCAGCTTTCATCATCGGAAAAGACTTGACTGAAGACGGCTCCTATCTTTTTGGACGTACGGAAGATTATCCTTTCCAAAATGGAAATGCTGACCACAACAAAAATTTCATTGTTCATGAAGCACAAGATTATCAACCAGGGGAATTTCAACATGATGGCGACACAGGATTTACCTATGAACACGCTGCTCACGAATACAAATACACCTCAACACCTGACGCGGAACGGGGAGACCAAGACGCGACTGAGGCAGACAAGGCAAAACTAAGTGCTGAAGAAGGCTTTGCAGAAAGCAATCTCAACGGTACTTATGGCGCTCATGGTTTCAATGAACATGGAGTCTCTATGTCAGCCACTGTCACTGCAAGCCCAGTTGCTGGATATGAAACAGGAAATTTCCAAAAGATTGAAAAAGTTGATCCATTTACCAGCGTCATTCAGCGACAACGCCAAGAAGAGCTAGAGGAAACCGCAAAATCCAGTGTTCAAATAGAAGCTGAAAAAGCTAGCAAAGACGCTAAAAATAAAGCCCTAACAGAAGGCAAAACAGAAAAAGAAGCAAAGAAAGTCGCCAAAGAAGCTGCTCAAGTCATCTACGACGCAGCCATCAAAGAAGCCACAGACGCCCAAAATAAAAAAGATCCAAGCTATCTCGCACCATTAGGTGGGCTGGGTGAATCTAGCATGATTGACTTGGTTCTTCCACGGGTAAAAACAGCTCGTGAAGGGATTGAGTTAATCGCTAAAGTTCTTGAAGAAAAAGGAGCCTATGATGGCAATGTCATCATGATTGGGGACAAAAAAGAGCTCTGGTATATGGAAATTTTGTCTGGTCACCAATATGTCGCCATTAAATATCCAGCCGATAAATACTCTGTTTTCCCAAATACTTGGTCACTTGGTAGCGTTGACTTTAACGACAAGGAAAATGTCATTGCGTCCAAAGATGTAGAAAAAATCGCCAAAGAAGCTGGTTCAGCTACTTATGATAAAGATGGTAACTTCCTTATCGCTCGTTCATACGGTCCAGACAAAGATTCACCAGGCAACCGTTCACGCGCCTATGCAGGAATCAAACTTTTAGACCCTGATTCACCTATCCAGTACAACGATGATTTCTATGATCTCCTTCGTACTCCGACCAATCCCCATAAAAAATTCTCGCTTCAAGACGTCTTTAACCTTCAACGCAATCGTTTTGAACACTTACCAGAATTCAAACCTGACGATGAAGCACCAAAAGACTTGAAATACAACCGCCGTATTGGACACGATGTCTATAAATACGCCCTCGGAAATAAAAATGTCATCAACGCCCATGTCTATCAAATCAATCCAAATCTCCCAACAGAGTTTGGAGGAATTGCTTGGCTAGGATTTGGTCAAACTAGAAACACACCGTACGTTCCATACTACGGAAACATCACAGAAACTCCGAAAGAATTTCATCCACAAAGTACAGAGTATGACACCAATTCTTGGTATTGGACTGTGCAAAACATTGACAAACTAACTTCTGAACATTATGACCTTTTCGGCAATACCATTCAAAAACGCTGGAAAGCTATTGAAGAATTGGAAATCGCTCGTCAAGATAAGATGAATGCATTTTACACAGAAGCTGGACTCAGTCCTGAGCAAGCCAGCAGAATGGTGACAGCTGATTTTCTTCGTTTAGCAGAAACTATGTTTAAGGAAATGAAAACTGTCGAAAAGAAACTCCAAGCTGCTATTGACGGTGATAAGGAAGCACTCGCTTGGCTCCAAAGCTTAGACAATCTGCCAGTCTTACCAGAACCTCATCTCTACAAACTCGAGTCAACAGGTAGCCAACCTGTGTCCTACAATCCACCGAGCGCACCACTCTCTCACTTTATCCAACGTGGTCAAACTCAAAAAACTCATGTTCAAGCATTGGGAAGCAAAGCAACGAACAAACAAGATACCAAACCACTTTCAAAAGACGAAGCACCTGCTGTATCAGATAGCAGCAAATCTCTACCACAAACAAATGGTCATACATCTAGTATGATTGAAAGCCTCGGTCTCATACTCCTTACTCTCTCTGGATTCTTTATGAAAAAAGGGAAAAAAGAAAACTAAGAATGTAAGAACGTAGCAGACTGCTACGTTCTTATTTTACCCTCATCACTATTACAGAAAAGAAGGAAATCATCATGTCCTCAAAAAAGAAACTTCTTCATCAACTCACACTTAGCTCAACAACTCTCCTGTTAGCGGCTAGTCTAACTGGATGGGTACAAGCTGACGAGACAAGTAATATCACACCTCAAACAGAAACAGAGGTAAAAAATAGTATTATTGAAGATAAAAATCCCAGCGTAGAAAAAACTCCCTCTAGCACCCATACGACAGAGACTCAAAACATTGCCTTAGAAAATGCTAAAATCCTTCTACCTTATGCCGATGAAACAGAACAAACAGTCTACGCAGAAAAAATTTCCGCTGATGACAAGCTGGCAACTACTAAACTCACATCGGCTATCACCATGCAAGATAAAGATATTGTCACCGATGTCTATGGCAAGGAACATTCAGTCAATAAACTCTTGCTCCACTACGAGGATAATTCGATCGAGTACAAAGATCTTGCTTATCAAAAAACCGACGACGACAAACACGCTCACTATCAACTGGATAAATCTCTAAAGTACACACCAAAGCAAGTCATCGCTCCTCTTGACGACATTCTGGATAAACTAGAGCCCCCTTTAAAAGAAGTAACCTACAAATCTACCCAAGTCTATCAAGCTCTTGGAATCACAGAGAACCAAGAAGAAACAATGGATAAACTTTATCTGGAACACTCTTTTGTTGATGTCCAAAAAAATGTGCGTGAATTTATCAAAAAAGTTCTCATCAACGATGATTCTATCCAGCTTAACAATCCAGACGCTATCCATAAAGTAGTTGATTCTATCCTTGAAAATAAAGAGAAGGTCCTACTCAGCCTTGCTTATCTGAATCGCTGGTACGATGTCGCTTATGGAGACATCAAATCCAAAGAGCTTACCATATATCGCCAAGATTTCTTTGGTATGAAAAATCAGCCTTTGGAATTACTGTTAAAAATTGGTAGCGAAGGACATAAAGGGTACGAACCACAAAATAACTATAAATACTATGCACGCTTGCTCGCATCCTTTACAGGCAAGTCAATTCTCCCTGAATTTTTAGAAAGCTATCGTGAGGCCTTTTTGCCAAATATGAGCAACAACGATTGGTTTAAGAGCACATCAAAAGCCTATATTGTGGAAGAACCTTCTCACCATGTCACCGACTCATCTAGCAATCTTTACGATCGACTCAAAGACCTATCTCGTCGCGACGAATATAGCACCAAGAAAAATCGACGACGTTTTCGAAATATGCTCCTACCACTGCTAACCATACCAGAGCATAATCTTTATATTATGAATGTTCTTTCTACTATTATATTTGGAACCTACGAACGCTATATTGACCCAGAATTAAAACATTCCAGTCCAACTGAATACTACGAAAAGATAGCAGCATTCGAACAGCAAATCACAGATTCAGCCGAGAAGTTTCGACGTCATTTTGATATGTGGTATCGCATCCTTCCTGATGAATATAAGGAACAAATGAAATTATACGTTCCTGTATGGGATTCCTTAGGGCGTTACCAAAAGAATCCTGAAACCAATCGGTACGAAGGCATTTGGTTCCCAGAATACGGAGAAGATTCCCCTGCTTCTATTCAAAATTTCTTTGGACCAGTTGGAGCTTACAATCCCTATGGCAACATCAAATATGTTGGAGCTTTTGCAGATGCGTTAGAAAAAGAAATTGTCTTTGTCATCACTGGTCTCATCAGTGAACGTGGAATCGGAACGCTTACTCATGAGATGGTGCATATGTATGATTACTACACCTATCTCTTGCGTAATGGCAGACGCCAATTCATGTGGCCAGAAGCCTTTCCAGAAGGGTTCCTTCAAGCACCAGATAATAGTGATGTTCCAATTATTGGTATTAACTCCGTACTAGACCACACGCAAAATACTGACCGGCAGCGGTTCCACAATCTCAATCCTGAGCGGTTCCAAAATGCGGATGATTTGCAAGAATACATGCATGGCATATTTGATGTCGTTTACATGATGGAATATGCTGAAGGAATGGCGGTTCTTGATAAGGATAAGGCAGTTCAAAAGAAGTGGTTCAGTAAGCTTGAAACCATTAACATTCCAAATGCAGATGGATACGATGAGGGGCGCAATGTTAAACGCCCGTTTACTGAGGAAGAATGGCAAACCATGTCTCTCAAGACTATCGATGATTTGGTTGATTACAATGTCATGACCAATCGCAGCTATAATCCTACATACGATAAAACTATCGAATTTGATGATGAACATCCAACTCATCTCCTCCAAAATGGTTATGATATGATTACCCCATTTGGACCTATCTATGCTTCAGCTGAAAGTCCATCATCACCGGGAGATTTATCCTTTAAACGAACAGGACTTGAGCTACTTGCTGGCAAAGGTTTTGAAAAAGGACTGGTTCCTTATGCTTCCAATCAATACAAAGATGAAGCTTGGGCAGATAGCATTCAAGACTGGTCCGTCAGCGATCCCTTTGTCTTTAGGAAACTTCTCCCAGAATATAACGGTTCATTTGCAGCCTTTAAAAAGGCAATGTATCACGAACGTATCGATCAATTAGGAAATCTAAAACCAGTGACTATCCATTATTTAGAGCAAGATATCTCTGTTGATTCCTTTGAAACATTAATGAAGCTCATGAAAGAAGCCGTTAATCACGATATTGAAAAAGAATTAATTGATAATAGTGAAGAGTCCCAAGTAACCAAACTTGAAAAAGCGTTGCTAGACGCCTATCTCAAATCGACGGACGATTTTAGAACTTCTATTTTTAAAGAAAAAGAAAGCAAACCTACTTCACCAGAAATCCCTAACAAATCTGATCAACCAACCATAACTACTGAAAGCAAGGTCATCGGACTTGTCCATGAACCAACACAAATCAAAATATTGAGCACAACAGCCGCACTTAATGGTGCTGTGGACTTAAAGGTACAAACACTACTAACTTCAGTAAGTGAATTATCTGGTCACGACTATGACTTGTACGATATTGCTCTCTTCAATGAAAAGGGCGAACCAGTCCAACTCAATGGTGAAATCACAGTGGTCATTCCAAGCAAAGGAGCTGTCAAACAAGTCTATTCTGTCCTAAATGATATGGTAGAAGCATTGCCATTTGTTCAAAGTAAAGACCAAAAAGAAGTCATGTTTCACATCAACCACTTCAGCCAGTATGCTCTCGTATATGCTACAACGGCGACCCCAATCATTCCTAAATCTCCTACTTCTTCATCAGCAGAATCTGATAAGAACCACTTGATAATCAGCACTGTAAAAACAACGGCAAACAATCAAAAAATTGCAAAAGCAAGCTTCAAAGCAGATAAAACACTGCCTAAAACAAATAGCCAAGGGTCACTTCTTGGCTTAACAGGACTGCTATTAGCTACAATGGGAGCTACAATCGTTATACGAAAAAAACAATAAGATTTTTCCTAAACTCCATTACCAGAAAAAGTTACACTCATTCTGCAACTCCTTTTTCTTTACCGCTGAAATATGTGAACATTTCTTCAAAATAGTGAAATATTTCTCACTTTTCTGAATCAATCTGGCATATAATGAAAGCGTAAACATTTACAGATAAAAAACATAGAAAGGTAGGTTTATTATGAAATCTACACATTTAAAAGCCATCTTTGCTACTGCTCTTTTCTCTGCAGTTATCTTATCAGCTCAGTCTGCGGAAGCCTGCTCTGCCTTTATCATCGGTAAAGACTTGACCGAAGACGGGACTTATCTATTTGGCCGGACCGAAGACTTTCCTTTCCAAGAAGAAAATGCCGAACACAATAAAAACTTTATCGTCCACGAAGCTGCTGATTATAGCAATGGAGAAGTCCTCCACGATGGAGATACAGGATTTACCTATCCTCATGCAGAACATGAGATGAAATACACTGCTGTTCCTGATGCGGAGCGAGACGAGGGTGAAAATCTCAATGGAACATATGGTGCACACGGTTTTAACGAAGCAGGTGTATCCATGTCGGCGACTGTAACCACCACTCCAAACAAATGGCAAACAGGAAATTGGAAGAAAATCGCCAAAGAAGATCCCTTCTTCAAATACGAACCTTTCTTTAAAGAATACTATAAAGAATATGACACTGCCTATCAAGCAGAGCTAGATGCTGGTCAAACTCCTGAAGAAGCCGAGCAAAAGGCAGACCAAGCAGCTTACTACAAAGCCCAAAATATCACCGAAGAAAAACAAGGTGGACTTGGTGAATCTAGTATGATTGACCTTGTTTTACCACGGGCAAGAACAGCTCGTGAAGGAATTGAAACCATTGCCAAAGCCATTGATGAACATGGTGCCTATGACGGCAACACCATCGTCATTGCAGACAAAAAAGAATTGTGGTACATGGAAATTCTATCTGGTCATGAATACGTTGCTATCAAGTATCCTGCTGATAAATTTTCTGTATTCCCAAATACCTACTTTCTAGGCAGTGTTGATTTTTCAGACAAGGAAAATGTGATTGCTTCTAAAAATGTCGAAGCCCTTGCTAAGCGAGTAGGTTCTGCTACTTATGATAAGGATGGAAATTTCCTCATTGCTCGCTCTTATAGTACCAATGATTATGCTGAAGCCAATCGCTCTCGAGTCTACGCAGGTATCAAACTCCTAGACCCCAAAGCCAATATCAGCTATGATGACCCTTACTACGATTTCCTACGTTCTCCAACAGACCCTAGCCGGAAATACAGTATTCGCGACGCCTTTGAGATTCAACGCAATCGCTTTGAACATTTACCAGAATATAAGCCTGATGATCAAATGCCTGAGACAGAGTCAAAAACATGGGTAAACAATGATGTCGAATATAGCCATCCTGTATATAAGTATGCTTTGGGAAATAAAAATGTGATTGATCCTCATATCTACCAAGTCAATCCAGATCTGCCAGAAGGCTTCGGTGGTGTTGCCTGGATGGCACTCGGTCAATCTCGTAATACCCCTTACATCCCTTATTATGGAAATATCACTAAAACACCAAAAGAATTCCACTCTCAAACCACTACATACGATGGCAATTCTTGGTACTGGACTGCTCAGAATATTGATAAATTAGTATCTGAACACTATGATTTATTTGGCAATACCATTCAAGAACGTTGGAAAGCTCTTGAAAATGCAGAAATCAAACGACAAAACCTGCAAAATTCCTTCTACAAAACAGCGGGTATTACTTCCCAAGAAGCAAGCGAAAATGTTACCAAGGATTTTCTTGCCCTAGCAGAAGTTGTTTTTAAAGAAATGAAAGTGGTCGAAGACAAAATTCAACTAGCCATCAAGGGAGATAAAAAAGCCCTCGCCTATCTCAAAGATTTCTCGACACTACCAACATTACCAGAATTACATCTTGATAAACGTTATCAAGTCGATCCTGATCCAACCAGCATCGAAAAACCTCAACTAGATTTAAGCCAGCTGTCCTCTCATACATCTCAAGTAAGACCAATTCATCAGCAGCAAACGTATCTAGCTAAACCCGTGATTTCTCCGGTTGCACATCCACTCAAAACTCAAAAGGCTCAGGCTATGCCAGAGACCACTACTAACATTAAAGAGAACACTAGCCCATCTTTACCAAAAACAGGAGATAAAGCATCTAGCATTCTCGCTAGTCTTGGTCTTTCTCTTCTCACTCTTTCTAGTTTCTTTGGCAAAAAGCACCGTGAAAAACACTAATTTGGTACAGTTTCAACCCTAGGATAAACAAATCACACTATTTCCATCAAAAACAAGAGGTTGAGAACTATCGTTCTAACCTCTTTGTAAATATAGTGAATTTTCAAAGGACAATTATAATGAATAAAAAGTATATCTTCACTTCCCTTCTAATCGCTCCCTTTCTTCTAGCAACAACTACATTTGCCGATGAAGAAGTTTCAGAAACAGCTATCACCGAAACACGAATCGTTGATACCAATAGCACAGAAACTTCTGAAACAAGTACCACGCAAAGTTCCGAAGCTAAAGAAACTACTGCGTCAGCAGAGACAACAGCACCTCTTCCAGAGACCGCCACTCTAGCTACACAACAAGATTTAGCTGCAGTAACTAATACACCTATTACAACTGAAAATGCGGCGCAAACGGTTACTCACCAAGAAGCTGCTGAAACACTGCTTTCTTGGGCATCTACCTCACCTAAGCAAATCGGCAAAGAAGAGGCCGATCGCCTACATTTTGCGCATAGCTTGGGACTTCTTCAGGAAGATACCGATGTCTCTAGTCCTGTCAATACAGACACACTTCGAGAAATGCAAACCATTGCTCAAAAGCTCCATGATGCTTATCGAGCTGAAAAGAAACAGCCACTCTTTCTAAACGGAAAGGCGCAGCCCATATTCCCATTTTCAACTGGAGCAAAAAGTAAGGGATATGACTATGATAAAAGCCACATCGTGCGGCATGTTGTTTATGTCGAGACAGATTTCGATACCGATGGTGATGGCAAAAGAGATTTGGTCAAGGCTTTGGTACAAGTGCCAAAAGCAGCCGTCAACGGAGATTTCAAAGCCTCCACCATCTTTGAAGCTCTTCCATATGTTACTGGAACGACCGGCGCTGCTACCTTAGAAGACTTAGGACTTCAAAAAAGCGGAACCTTTAATAACAATCAACTCTCTAGTCAGCCCGAAAAACGAATCCCCATCAAACACGTCAACGCCGAAGAAGCAGCTAGAAATGCTACTTCTTCCCAATGGTACTATCAAAATCCACTCGAAGACAATAAATGGGACTATGAAGACTTAAATTGGTACAATTACTTCCTTGTTCGTGGCTTTGCTGTGGTCTCTAGCGCAGGTCTGGGTTCTTATGATTCTGAAGGTTTTAATACCGTGGGTTCCGAATTGGAAGTAGCTGCTTTCAAGGCAATCTTAGAATGGTTAGACGGTAAACGCGTAGCCTATACCGATAAGACCAGTAATATCGCTGTAACAGCTGATTGGGCAAATGGAAAAGTCGGCATGACAGGTCTATCATGGGGAGGAACTACTAATTTCGCCCTTGCCGCAACAGGTATTAAAAATCTTAAAACCATTGTTCCCCAAGCAGGAATCGCCAGTTGGTATGAATACCTCATGAGTCAAGGTACACCTTATAACGCAGAACCAAATAGCAATCTTTCTTGGTTATCCACCTATGTATCTGGACGCGTCCTAGACACTGAGGATTGGGATTCTATCAAAGAAAACTACGCGGCCTATATCACACAACTGGACAAACAACAAAACACCTACGATTATAATTATAGCCCAGTCTTTAAGGAACGAGATTACACCCTTCAGGCAGAAAATATCAACATACCTGCGCTTATCGTACACGGCTTGAACGATGATATTGTAAAAACCAAAAACTTCGAACTCATGTATCAAGCTTTCAAAAAAGCAGGACAACTAGCAAAACTATATCTCCATCAAGGTAACCATATCGAACCAACCGCTCTCATCTCAACAGATAAAAATGGTAAAAACATGCGTGTGTTCTTCGATCTGCTAAATAGCTGGTTCTCCCACTATCTCTATGATGTCGAAAATGATGTCGAATCTCTGCCCGCCGTGACTGTCCAAAATAACTACGACCCTACCAAATGGACAAGCTATGATAGTTGGGAAACAAAAAACCATTTGTCACTGACCACCGATGCTCCTCAAGATGAGCGCGCAACCATCACCAGTGAATATGTAAATAAAGCAGAAATTGACTGGCGTTACCGAGATGCAGCAGTTAGTTTTCACTCATCACCTGCCAATCTTACCTATATCACAGAAGTACCTGAGACCACCACTATAAAAGGATCCATTCCTGTGAAATTTAGCGCCGCCCTAGCCAAAGGTTCCGGTACAAATTTACCAATCAATGTCCTTCTCGTTGATATTTCAGATGAAGAGTTTGAAGTAACAGGAGAAAATGTAGACTACGAAACCTATGGTTATCGTTATGCTTGGCAAGATAGTTACACAACAGATCCAAAAGGTTTCTGGCAGGGTAGCAATCTAAAAAGTAAAGCACTCAAACAATACGGCACGCTAAAAAGCAATTACAAAGTCATTGCTAACGGCTGGGTAAATCTACGCAATCCAAAATCTGATTTTGACTCTGCAAGCGCAAGCGAGAGTATTGACCCGCAAATCGGTGAGTTCCATGACTATACTGTCTATCTACAACCAACTGTTTATGAAGTCAAACAAGGGCACCGCCTTGCTCTTGTCTTAAACACTTACGACACCAATAGTATCTATATTCCAGATGAATACCAGATCACTTTCAAAACAGATAGTATCAAGGCAAGTATTCCAACTGTACAAGAATCTCGAGTAGCTCAAGCAACATATAGCCCATCTTTAGGAACAGAACCGCATCGATTTGCCGTTCCAAGTCATACTATTCCAAATTTTGATAAACCAACCCTTATTTTAACACATGACGTTGGATCTGAGACACTTATCCTTGAAAAGCCAAGTCTATCCATTGAAGAAGCTATCAGACTGACCCAGCAACTTGAACAAGAAACACATCATGTTGATGTCGGAGAAGGTCTCAAAACACCAGAAAAACCTAATTTCCCATTAGAAAGCTATTTAGAAAGTCTAAAACAAACACATCATGTTAATATCGGAGAAGATCTCAAAACACCAGCAAAGCCTATTTTCCCATTAGAGAGCTATTTAGAAAGTCTAAAACAAACACATCATGTTGATGTCGGAGAAGGTCTCAAAATACCAGCAAAGCCTAATTTCCCATTAGAAAGCTACTTAGAAAGTCTAAAACAAACACATCATGTTGATGTCGGAGAAGGTCTCAAAATACCAGCAAAGCCTAATTTCCCATTAGAAAGCTATTTAGAAAATCTCAAACAAATACCAATAGCAACCTCAGTGACGAAAAATCATCACATCACCAGCCTATCTCAAGAAAGTGTCAATCATGAACAGGCTCCGCTCATGAAAATACGATCCACTCAAATGAAATCTGTAAAATCAGAACTTCCAAAAACAGGAACTCCTACGTCCTTTCTCCACTCTCTCCTAGGAGCACTGGGACTGATTTTGACATTCTCATTTACCAAAAAACATAAAAAATAAAAACTATAAAAAGGATGAGCATTTTATCTCATCCTTTTTTACATTACAAATACATCAAACACAAGGTCAAGATACTCATGACTAGACCAATGCCCCAGAAGAAGAAATCTACTTTCCATTCGCTCCAAGGCTCTCCGTGACCGCTCAAGCCACCTAGTTCAAAATGGTGATGAAGAGGGGTCATACGGAAAATTCGTTTGCCACCCGTTAGTTTAAAATAGCTAACTTGAAGCATCACTGAGCTTGTCTCAAAGACATAGACCAAACCGATAAATAACAGAGTCCACTCTTTATGAAGAGCCATAGAGATCGCGGCTAACATACCTCCTAAGGCTAGACTTCCAACATCTCCCATAAAGATTTTCGCAGGCTTGTGATTGAAAAGAAAGAATGCTAGCAATCCACCAATCATACTCACAATAATGAGCAAAATATCCAAACGACCTTCCATGACAGCAATCACAGCATAAGCAGTCAGGCTAATCACCACAGAAATACTCGCTAAGCCATCAATCCCATCTGTCAAATTGACCGCATTTGAAAAGCCAACTAACCAAAAAAGAACAAAAGCAAGATAGAAATACCCTAAATGAACAGGTATTCCAAAGACATCAAGAAGATCCGTACCGCCATGACGATCAAAGAAGATATAAAAGACGATTCCACCCACGATTTGAAGAGCTAATTTCTGCTTGGGGTTCAGCCCTTCGTTAATTTTTCGAAAGACTTTCAAAAAGTCATCCAAAAATCCAACAACACCATACAAGGCAAGGATAAATAAGACCATCAAGGCAGAACTTGTCAACTGCCCTATCGCAAAACCTAGCACTAGACTCACCACTAGAGAAGCTACCAAGAAAACAACTCCTCCCATGGTTGGTGTCCCTGCCTTGGCTTGGTGCTGCTTGACATCCTCATGCATTTGTTGCCCAGAAATACGGGCTTTTTGATAAAAACGGATAAAAGCTGGAATTCCCACACAAGTTGCAAGAAAGGTCAGAATACCAGCCACAATCACTACAAACATTGACTCTAATCTCCTAACGTTACAGTTAATTCTTTTATTTTTTTCATAGTCGCATTGACTTTGACACTTTGATCGACGACCCTCGTGCCTTTCCCTTTAAAGCTGACTTCAATCCCTAGCCATTCGCCAAAAATCTCGACATTTTTCTTGGTCCATCCATACATATCTGGCATTTCAGTAAAATCATTGGTTAAAATCAAGACCTGTTGATTGGCTTTAAGATTTTGCCCTGTCTCCACAGAGAGTTTTTTGATTTTCTTCCCAATCCCAAGAACGATTGGTTGCACCAAGTTGCGACGTAATTCTGCTGAGAAAGCTCCTGGTGAAATGTCTTGTTTGCCATCTTTTGTCGATGGCATTTTATAGGTCATCTCCTTGGTTGCTTGATCCAAAATCGGCGGTGTGCTTGTCAAATTCAAGCTATCCTTCATCGCCATCGCTTCTTCAAGAATTGGGTTAAACAAGACTGCCCACTCCACTGATTGGAAGAAATGCTCTGTTTGCTGCTCAGTCGCATAGAGGATAAATTCTGGATCCTCTGCTGGCACCATGGCTACCAAGGAGTTGATGTAGTCTGTCGCTCCAGTCAAGTAACCCCCACCATTTTCAGCAGCAATCTGCGCCGTTCCTGATTTGACAGCTACATTGTACTCTCCTACACGGACAACAGGAACACCATTGGTCTTATCAAATACCGTTCCAAAATAAGGGTCGGTTCCGACATTGATCATATATTTACGAGTTTCTTCTGCAGCTTTCTTAGAAACCGGATGTCCTACAATTTCAGACTCACTTTTTCTTACAGCTCCACTCTTGCTGTCTTGAATAGCACTGATAAATTTTGGCTCAATCATCACACCGTTATTTGCCACCGCCGAAAAAGCACGGAGCATTTGCACCTGAGTGACTGAGATCCCTTGTCCAAAAGCACTCATGGCAATGCTGACCTGATTGTCCACAGGAAGCTGCCCAAAGCCTTCGTAGTCCATCCCAAAGCGAGTCGGCAGCCCAAAGCGAAACTTACTCAAATAATCAATCCATTTGTCATCTCCGATTTTTTGCTGCAAAATCGTCATCCCAACGTTACTAGAATGCGAAAAGCCTTGTGGGAAAGTAGCTGTCAGAGGCACTGAGATATTACCAGAGTTGACATCCCAGTCACGAATAACCGCATCTGCAATCTTAAGTTCCGAACGGTCATAGTATTCATCAGCTGAAAAGGTTCCATTATCAATAGCTGACGCCATGGTCATGACCTTCATGGTCGAACCTGGCTCATACTGAGTCTGATAAAGAGCACTGCTTGAAGCTGTATTATTTAACTCTTCTAGCCCTTCTTTGGTATCAGGGTCAAAGGTCGGACGTTGTGTTGTTGCAAGAATCTCTCCTGTTTTTGCACTGACCAGTGTCGCACTGGCAAAGCGCCCCTTGACATTTTCTTGAAGCAAGTCCATACGGGTTTCAAGTAAAGTCTGTAAATCCGCAGACAGAGTCGTATAAACATCTTTTCCATCCTCTGTCTTGACCGACACCTGATCAGAACCTGGAATGATATTACCAGCCCTATCTTTTTCATAGGTGACAACGCCATCTGTTCCTGCCAAGATACTATTCATAGCTGCCTCAATGCCTGTCTGACCGACGAGAGTCTTACTGCCGTCTTCATTTTCCTGCAGCTGAGCAAGCCCTACTAATAAAGAGGCAAAATTCCCATTTTTATAGCTACGATTTGGACTGGTTGTAAAGGCAACCCCTTTGATCTTTGCTTTTTCCAATTCTTCCTTAATCGCACTCATATTGCTAAAGGTGATGCCATTTCCCTTCGCACCAAAGGAAACTTGCTGCAAGCCTTTTTGAGATAGCTGGCTTTTTACATAGTCTTTTTCCAAACCAAGGTAGTTATGAAAGACTTCTGCCACCTTGTCAAATTGCGACTCCTCAACATATAGGATCTCACCTGTTGCAGACTTATACTCTTTATTGATAATAGCATAGACATTATAAGACGTCGCATCTTCGGCAATCGGAAGACCATTTCGGTCGAAAATCGTTCCTCTCTTGGCGGGGATTTTAACCTCCACCTGATGGACTTTTTTAGCCCCTTCTGCCAAATTCACCCCGAACTTTTGATCCGTTCCAATGATAATGGCAAAGTTAATCAGAAAGACTAAAAAGAGAAAGATGGTCAACAGACTAAGACTCTTCCCCACTTGCCGCCTGTTTTCAGCAGGATTTTTTCGATTTTTTAAAGAATGTCTGAGAATTCTTTGCTTCCATTTATCCATACTTATTCCACCGTTTTAATATGTGCATTGGTTCGTGACATTTCTTTTGAATCTGCCAATTTTGACAAGCGCTCCATCCGGCTCAATTCATTGACTTCTTGCTTGGCATCATCTAGCTCTGTCTGCTTGACATTGATTTCTGCATTGACCTCAGTCAAATCACGTTGCACTTGCAACAATCTTGTCTGCATAAAAACAATCGAAACGGCCACAACAAGGGCTGTTAGGATAATGGATCCGTAGAAAAATTTCTCTGTCCTAGAAAATTGCTGGATTCGTGCTTGAAAGGCACGACTATTTCTTCTATCTGACATATCTCTCTCATTTCTGTATTTTTTTCGCCACGCGCAATTTCGCCGAATGAGCACGGTTATTGGCTGCTAGCTCGGCTTCACTTGGCAAAATCGGCTTTCTATTGACCAATTCTAGCTTGGGTTTCAAATCATCAGGAATAAAAGGAAGCCCTTTTGGCACATCGACCGTTGACGCCTCTTTAAATAGCTGCTTGGTCAAGCGATCTTCCAAGGAATGAAAGGTAATAACCGAAATCCGCCCATCTAAGGCAAGCAAGTCAATGGCTTGTTGGATAGAGTCGTCTGCTGCACCCAGCTCGTCATTGACCTCAATACGAATCGCTTGGAAAATCTGCTTGGCTGGATGTCCCTTTTTCTTTAATTCCTTAGCTGGCTTAGCTGATTTAATCACTTCTGCTAGCTCAGTCGTCGTTTCAATCGGCTTTTCACTTCGAACTTGCTCGATTTTTCGTGCAATTTGCTTGGAGAATTTATCCTCGCCATACTTAAAGAAAATCCGCACCAAATCATGGTAATCATAGCGATTCACAACCTCATAAGCCGTTAGTGACGCCGTTTGATCCATCCGCATATCAAGGGGGGCATCTTTTTTATACGAAAATCCGCGTTCTCGCTCATCTAGCTGAGGACTCGAGACTCCTAAATCATAGCAAATCCCATCAATCTCTTCTACACCTTGCTCCTGCAAGCGTGCTTTTAGATGACGGAAATTATCCTTAATAAAGGTAACCATGCCTTTTTCAATATAGGGTGCCAAGCGTTTTTGGGCATTCAAAATAGCCGTCTCGTCCTGGTCAAAGGCATAGAGATGACCTTTTTCACTTAATTGGCTCAATAAATACTCGCTATGACCCGCCCCGCCCAAAGTCGCATCCACATAGATACCGTCAGGCTTAACCGCTAGCTGGTCAATCGTTTCATGAAGAAGAACAGTTACATGGTGAAATTCATTTATCATATCCTTACCATTATACCACATTCTTCTGCTATTCTCCCTTAAAAAGAAAATTGAAGTTTTTTTATACTTTTTTGTCAATTATGATTGACATTTTTAAATATAGGAGTTATAATGAAAACGAAAACAAGTCAAGTATAATTGACATATTTTTTAGTTGTTTAGTTTTCATTTATTACGAGGCGACAAGTCGCAGGTAGAATTTAGGTTAGGCAAGACAAGTGAACGACGTAATAACTGAAAATGAAATGACTATATATAGAATGGAGGTCAAGATGAATCGCGTCACCTTCTATCGTAAGGAACAAAAACTCTCCCAGCTGGAGCTGGCAAAAGCCATTGGTGTCTCCAGACAGACCATTAACATGATTGAAAACGACAAGTACAACCCTACTTTGGAACTCTGTATCAATCTCGCTCACGCTCTCAAAACAGACCTAAACAGCCTTTTTTGGGAAGACTAGAAAGGAAATCCTATGGACAAGCACGAAAACTCTATCTCACTAGATCTAAAAACTCTTATTTTCTTTACCTTTAGTCAGATCATTTTAGCGACCATCATCATTGACGGCTATCTTCATGGGAAATCCTATCATCTTATTCTCCTGTATCTGTTCCTATTTGCCTTACATACGAATAAAATAGCCATTATCAAAAAGCAACCTGAAAAACTCGTCATCTATAATCTCCATCAAATCGTCGCAGAATTTGCCCTTCTCATCATTCTAGCAGTCGGTGTCGCAGTAGGTACGGTGAAACCTCTCCTTATCATCGCTCCCATCCTACTTGGTCTTCACATCATTTTCCTAAGCTATACAATCTTTAAAACCTTCAAGCAAACTAGAAAGGATAACAATCATGAAAACAAATACTAAATACATTCTCTCACTCTCCTCCGCCCTTCTTATTTTATTAGTCATCCGCCTAGCCTTTGCCAACTGGCAATTAGAACAGCTCCTCAACTGGAAAGTCATCGTCCAACTCCTTATTACACTCCTCTTTTTAGTCCCTGTTTTTTATATGAAATCTAATAAAGAAAAATAAGCTATACAGGAGAAGATTTATGAAAAAAGAAAATCTACACCTACGCTTTATCCGCTTCTTCTACAATATCACTGGAGAGTTAGATGAGTACACCATCCAAGAAATCAACTATTTTGGAAACAATATGTATATGCTCATTTGTGCAACTATCTAACTATCCATTATCATCTCTTTCTTGGGATTTGAAGACCTGTCTGAACTCGTCTCAATCCTAGGTTTTATCATTGCACTTACCAAACAAGAGCGACTTATTCGACGTCTAAGACTCCACAAACTTGAAATTACTCCTTCCGAGCTACCATTAGCACGCAAAAAGATGTTCAAGCGTACCCTTTTAGAAACAGCATGGATTGTCCTTGTGTCAATTATCACCTGTCTCCTACTTTGGAATCTGAATATTCCACAAGAGAGTGGTACAGGCTTTGAGACATTCTGGTACATGGCAGCACCTAGCAGTTCTATCCTCATCACGAGCATTGCTTTTGTCTGTCTATTTATGAAGAATCGTCGCAGAATTGTTATTGTCGAAGATTAGGAGAATCCCATGAACAAAGAAACCTTTATCGAAAAACTAATGAAACGCTTTTATGGCATTACAGGTCCCTTGGATGAATACAAGCGCAGAGAGCTTGATAGAATTGGCAATCTTTGCTTTATCTATCTCTTTTGGGTACTCTTGATTGGCAATCTCTGTGCCATATTGCTAGCCGACACGTACCCTGAAACCGTAGCCTTTGCCTATCCTGCTATTCTCACATTCTGCATCTTTCTTGCACTTAGCTATATCATCTACCGCACGCACAAACTTCACTTGATGGATATTGACGAGGAAGAATTAACGAAACAAGAACAGAAAAAAATGCGTTTTGCAGGACTAAAACAAGGCCTATTCTTTGGAATTTTCACATGGATATTTCACGGAACTTTCAACTTTATTGACAATAGGCCACTCATCGAAAGTTTCTTATCACCAAAATCAATCGTTATCCTTATCTTGAATACTCTATTCATGGGAATTTTCACTCATTTCTACCTCAAATGGCGGAAAAAATCTGCTCATAAAAACGATTAAAAAAGGAGCATTCCATGATTACAATCCAACCCTATCTCCATTACCAAGAAAAAGAAATCCTGCCACTCTATCAAGCAGTCGGATGGAGCAACTACACAAAGGATCCATCTATGCTACAAAGAGCCTATGTGCACTCACTCTGTACGCTTGGAGCTTATCACAAAGATCAGCTCGTCGGCATTATTCGAGTGGTAGGAGATGAGGCATCTATTCTCTATATCCAAGACCTCATTGTGCTGCCTTTTTATCAACGAAAGGGCATTGGAACAAAGCTCTTGAAGGACATTCTAAAACGCTACCCTAAGATCTATCAAATTGTCCTCTTGACAGACCAAACGGAAAAGACAAAACAATTCTACCAATCTTTAGGATTTAGCCCTGTTGACCAGCTAGAATGTCGTAGTTTCATCTATACAGGTACTCACTAGGAATCTTACAGCCTATAAGCATCCAAGAGCAAGACCAGGACAAACGTCTCCGATTTTGTTTTGTAGATTTAACAGTTTGACGCCGTCTTGTCTGGTTTGTAGAACATTGACACATCAATATTCTATTAGAAGAGGCTAGTGAATTGCTTTTCGCTAGAGCTATTTCCAACCTTTCATAATTCTCCATTATGAGAGCATTAACTTACGGGGTGTGAACAGTCCACTGGATGTTCATACCTAAGCTCGGAAACTAGAAAGCGAAGACGACAAAATCGATTTCCCTCACTCCAACTCTTTTTTTCTATGTAAATGGTTCCATTCATTGAAAAGCTTCCTATTTTAGGGTAAAATAGAATGAATACTATATATAGGAGATAACTATGAAGAAATTATTCTTATCTGTGTTGGCATTTCTCATGTTTACGCTGGGATTTGCCGACCTTGCCCATGCGGATGAGTATCTTCGGATTGGGATGGAGGCAGCCTACGCTCCCTTCAACTGGACGCAAGATGATGATTCCAATGGTGCTGTCAAAATTGAAGGGACCAATCAGTACGCCAACGGTTACGATGTCCAAATCGCGAAGCAAATCGCTAAGGAATTGGGCAAAGAACCCTTGGTTGTAAAAACCTCTTGGAACGGCTTGATTCCCGCTCTGACCTCTGGCAAACTCGATATGATTATCGCAGGGATGAGTCCAACAGCAGAGCGTAAAAAGGAAATTGCCTTTTCAAATAGCTACTACACCAGTGAACCTGTTGTCCTTGTCAGAAAAGACGGCGCCTTTGCCAACGCCAATACCTTGGAAGATTTTGATGGAGCAAAAATCACCTCTCAACAAGGGGTCTATCTCTACAACCTCATTTCTCAACTGAAAGGGGCAAAACAAGAGACAGCTATGGGAGATTTTGCTCAAATGCGCCAAGCTCTTGAGTCAGGTGTCATTGATGGCTATATCTCAGAACGCCCAGAAGCCCTAACTGCTGAAGCTGCCAACTCTGCCTTTAAAATGATTCAATTCAAAAAAGGCTTCGAAGCTGGTGAGGAAGATGCTTCAATTGCCGTTGGTATGCGAAAGGATGACAGCCGCATCGCGCAGGTCAATACTGCGATTTCTCGTATCACACCAGAAGATCAAGTCACACTCATGGACAAGATGATTAAAAATCAGCCCGTTGACACCGAGGACGAAGAAGCAAAACCATCATTTCTTGCCCAAGTCGCAAAAATCCTCCAAGAGAACTGGCCTCAATTCTTGCGCGGAACAGGTATCACCCTACTCATTTCCATCACAGGAACTATCGTGGGCTTAATCATCGGACTTTTGATCGGTGTCTATCGCACAGCCCCAATCTCAAGCAACAAAACGCTTGCGTTCTTACAAAAAGCCTTTGGCTGGTTCCTCAATGTCTATATCGAAATCTTCCGTGGCACACCGATGATCGTTCAATCTATGGTTATCTATTACGGTTCTGCCCAAGCTTTCGGTATTTCCATTGACCGCACGATTGCTGCGATTTTCATCGTATCGATCAATACCGGAGCATATATGAGTGAGATTGTTCGCGGAGGTATCTTTGCCGTTGATAAAGGTCAATTTGAAGCCGCAACCGCTCTTGGCATGACCCATAACCAAACCATGCGCAAGGTCGTCTTGCCACAGGTTATCCGCAATATTCTTCCAGCAACAGGAAATGAATTTGTCATCAATATCAAAGACACATCTGTATTGAACGTGATTTCAGTGGTGGAGCTCTACTTCTCAGGAAATACCATCGCTACTCAAACCTACCAATACTTCCAAACCTTTACCATCATCGCCGTGATTTACTTTATCTTAACCTTTACTATCACGCGCATCCTCCGCTATGTGGAGCGTCGCTTTGATACCGACAGCTACACAACAGGAGCTAATCAAATGCAAACAGGGGAGATGAAACTATGAGTCAAACCATTTTAGAAATCAAACACCTCAAAAAATCCTACGGACAAAACGAAGTCCTCAAGGACATCTCTCTAACCGTCCACCAAGGTGAGGTCATCTCGATCATCGGAAGCTCAGGAAGCGGAAAATCCACCTTCCTACGCTCGATTAACCTCTTAGAGGTGCCAACAGCTGGAGAAATCCTCTACCATGGCGACAATGTTCTTGAAAAAGACTACGACCTCACTCGTTATCGTGAAAAGCTGGGCATGGTCTTTCAATCTTTCAATCTTTTTGAAAATCTCAATGTCTTGGAAAACACCATCGTAGCACAAACCACAGTCCTTAAACGTGAACGAGCAGAAGCTGAAAAAATCGCCAAAGAAAACCTAAACAAGGTCGGCATGGGCGAGCAATATTGGTCAGCTAAGCCAAAACAACTCTCTGGTGGACAAAAACAGCGTGTCGCTATCGCTCGTGCGCTCTCCATGAATCCAGACGCCATCCTCTTTGATGAACCAACATCAGCCCTTGACCCTGAAATGGTCGGAGAAGTTCTGAAAATCATGAAAGAGCTAGCTCAGGAAGGACTCACTATGATTGTGGTGACCCACGAAATGGAATTCGCCCGCGACGTCTCTAGCCGTGTCATCTTCATGGATAAAGGCATTATCGCAGAAGAAGGGAAACCTGAGCAAATCTTTACCAATCCAAAAGAAGAGCGCACCAAGGAATTCCTTCAACGTTACCTACGCTAATCAAAACAGGAGTCGGTTTTATCCGAGACCACTGAAAAAGTCCCCTTAATATTTTATATGAACAGAAAACGAGGAATCTCTCTAGAATTAGAGTTGCTTCCTCGTTTCTTTTTGACTATTTTCGGTTTATTAGAGTCATAATTCGTTTCATATTGACCACAAAGATGGTTGTAGCTGCCTGTAACTCCATGTTGAAAAGACCTGATGCCCTGGCGACATCAAGACCATGTCTTTGTTTGAGTTCCGCATTCTTTGCTTCTATCTTGTAGCGATGTCTAGCCATTTCTTTAAAATAGGGTGTTTCCTGAAATCGTTTCTGAAAAAGATGGACATCACTTTTGATAGTAATGGAGTAAGTCTTTGATTTCGCACCATCTTTATAACATCCTTTTTTAGAAGGGCAAATCTTACATTTTTCAATATCAAAGTAATGGGTTGTTTTTTGGTTTCGCTTCTGATTCTTCTTACCAGTTCTTGCCTTACGAACAGCCATGTGCCCTTCGGGACAGACAAAGAGACCTGCGTCTTTATTAAACTCAAACGCATCCTCTTCTTTACGGTATCCTTTTGAAACAGAAGGATTTAGTTTTGAGACCAAATGAATCTTTTCTTCTCGAGCTAATTGAATATTCTCTTTTCCTGAATAAGCAGTATCACCAATAATAGTGTCTACTTCAACACCATTTTCCTTTGTTTTCTCATACAAGCTAGGAAGATATTTCCCGTCACTTTGCTCACCCGAAGTCACCACACAAGCAGTAATAATCCGTTCGTCCGTCATCGCAACATGGCTTTTATAACCATAGAAGGAGCTATCCGCTGTCTTATGTCCAACTCTAGCTTCTTCTTTGACAGAGGCTTGTAAGTGTTCTAAGTCATCATCAACAGCTTCTTTGAGGTAATTATACTTTTGTGAGACTGCGGGCAGAGCCAAAATGTTTTTGTGTTTTTCTACCACAGTCATGAGCTTCTCGGTATAAGCCAATTCCGCTTCAAGGTTATCTTCCTGAGGTTTATTTGGGAACTCAGTTTTGATGCTTTCAGAATACTGGTAGATCGTTCTTCGTAAGGCTCTTGAGCGTTCCCTAAGGACTTCTTGAGGTTTCTTCTGGTTGTAATGAGACTTAGTGTGCGTGGCATCCACGATAAGAAGTTTACTTTTAATCAAGTTGTGTTCAATGGCAATTTGAACAGATTTATAGATTAGTAAATCAAGTAAACGATCATCTTTAATCCGAAGTTTTCTAAATTTTGTCAGAGATGAAGGTTCAATGACAGAATCTTCAGGAGCTAGACCAAGAAAGAATTTAAAGGCCATATCTGAAAAAGAGCGCTCAACCACATCCACATCAGATAACTTGTAAATATCTTTCAACAAGAGATATTTGAACATCATAATCGGCGAATAGGCCTTGCGTCCAAAATCAAGGCGATAATTCTTTTCCAATTCATCATAAATAAAGCTAAAATCACAGAGTTCAGTTAGCTGGCGTAAAAAATGGGTTTTAGGAACTACAATATCATATAAACTAGTGTAAGGACTAACATCCAAAGTTAACGGATTATCAAGCATAATCTCTCCTCAACTCTAGTATAGCAAAAAGCCATCATTTTGATGACTTTTTCAGTGGTCTCGTTTCATCCCGCTCCTGTTTTTTGATCTGAAAAAAAGAGCCACAACGGCTCTTTTATCTGGCTCTATAATTTCTGTAGTGGGTAACTCCCGCCACAGGACTTATAGGGCTTTTTGAGTCTTGAATTTACAATATAAGTGCACAATAAAAACTCATAAGATTTTTTCTAGTAAAATAAAACTGAACAAACATCTTACGAAAGGAAATCTTATGAGCTACCATCATTTTACCATAGATGAACGAGAAAGTATTCTGATTTATCGTACTAAAGGGATGACCTTTTCTCAAATAGCACGACTATTACATCGGCACCCCTCAAGTATTAGTCGTGAATTAAAACGTCATTCAAAACAAGGCAACTATTCGCCTAGTAGGGCACAAACAGCTTATCATCTCGCTAAATCGCATTGTGGGCGAAAAAGGAAATTAGAAATAGACACTGAACTCAGTCAGACCGTCAAGCATCTTTTTCTTGAGTGTCAATGGTCGCCAGAAGAAATTGAGGGACGATTACGTTTAGAACGAGAAAGACCCGTCATTAGTTATCAAACCATTTATAGAGCTATCTATCGCGGTCACTTTGACGACACGCCTCTTTCACATCGTGCTCGTGGGGGTGTTCGCAAACTTCGTCACCATGGTAAAACACGCCATACACAATCCCATGTGGAAAAGCGAGGAAAAATTCCTATTTCTCATACCATTCATGAGAGGCCAATAGCAGCTAATGAACGCTCGAGAATAGGTGATTGGGAAGCCGATACTGTTGCTGGAAAGACTGGAAAAGCTTGCCTAGTAACACTCACTGATAGGCATTCCCGCTTCCTCAAAATTCAGAAAGTAGCTGTCAAGAAAAGTAAATTGGTTATAGAAGCCATGGTAAATATGTTAGAGTCCCTACCAAAAGAAACAGTGACTCCTGATAGAGGTAAGGAATTCTCAGGACATCCTGAACTCACCGAGAAACTAAATGTCGAAGTCTATTTTCCTGATCCTCATGCTCCTTGGCAACGAGGAACAAACGAGAATACAAATGGCTTATTGCGAGAGTATTTTCCAAAAGGAAGTGACTTAACACAGAGGTAGAACACTTGATCATTCAGGAATGGGAAGATAAATTAAACAACAGACCACGAAAATGTCTAAACTGGAAAACACCTTATGAAATTTTTTATGGGATAAATGTGCACTTAATTTGACAATTCGCCGTAGAAAAAAAGTCCCATATAATCTATAATGAAAAGCGACGAAACTCACATTAGAAAGAATCATATGGAACGACTTAATAATACCACAAATCTTATCGGAATAAAAGATAAAAATATCACCATCACTTCTGCTTACAAGTCTAAATCCCATATCCTCATTCAAGCAACCTTAGATTATCCTGCTCCTCCTTGTCCTCACTGCCAAGGAAAGATGATAAAATATGACTTCCAACGAGAATCCTCTATTCCTATGCTTGATATTCAAGGATTTCCTACTCTTCTAAAACTGAGAAAACGCCGCTTTAAATGCAAGTGTTGTCTACGTGTATCCGTTTCTCAAACGCCTCTCGTCAAGAAACATCATCAAATTTCTCAACCTATCTGGGATAAAATCACTCAACTACATACGGAAAAACTAACGAACTCCGATATTGCTAGAAGACTTCATATCTCTGTCTCTGTTGTACAGAGAAAACTGAATCAATTCTCCTTCAAGGAACAGTTCTCACAATTACCTAAAATCCTCTCCTGGGATGAATTCTCTCGAAATAAGGGAAAGCTGGCATTTATCGCTCAGGATTTTCAATCCAAAAAGATTATCACTATTCTTGAGAATAATCGGCAAACAACCATTAAAAACTATTTCCTCAAATACACGAGAGAGGTGAGGGAAAACGTCAAAGTCGTAACTGTGGATATGTCTGGTAACTATATTCCTATCATTAAATTCTTATTCCCGAAGGCAAAGATTGTTCTGGATCGTTTCCATATTATTCAGCACCTGAGCCGGGCTATGATGGCTACTCGGATTGCCATTATGAAGAACTGTGACAAGGGATCACTTCCTTATCGTGCTATGAAACATCATTGGAGAATCCTCCAAAAGGACAGCCGGAAACTCTCTAACAAACTCTTTTATTCTCGAACCTTTAGACAAACAGTAACCCCTAGAGAAGTAGTTCGAAAGACCTTAGACTTATCAGAGGAACTAAGATACTATTATGACCTTTATCAGCTCTTGATGTTCCATTTCCAAGAGAAGAACAGCGAGGCTTTCTTCGGACTGATTGAATAGGTTACACTAAACTAGACAGAAATTATAAAGTGTTCTACACTAAAGAAAACCAGAAGGAAAATATGTCTAGAAAAACACGTCGCTACTTCACAGATGAATTCAAACAACAAATCGTTGATCTTCACAAGGCAGGTATGAAACGAAGCGAGCTTATCAAAGAGTATGAGCTAACTCCCTCAACCTTCGATAAATGGGTTAAACAGGCAAGAACAACCGGTTCCTTCAAAACTGTTGATAACCTAACTGATGAGCAACGTGAGCTGATTGAACTCAGAAAACGAAATAAAGAGCTTGAAATGCAGGTCGATATCTTAAAGCAAGCGGCAGTGATTATGGCACGAAAAGGCAAATAATCACTGCGAACAAGAAGAATTACAGCATTTCAGCAATGTGTCGGTGCTTGAACATTCCGCGTTCTAGCTATTACTACAAAGCTGTGGAGTCTATATCCGAGGCTGGTCTCGAAGAAAAAATCAAACGCATTTTTCTCGAAAGCAAGTCCAGATATGGTGCTAGGAAAATCAAGAAATGTCTACAAGTACAAGGTATCAACTTGTCTCGTCGTCGGATTTCTCGCATCATGAAGAGACTGAATTTGGTTTCTGTTTACCAGAAGGCTGCCTTCAAACCACATGCTAAAGGGAAAAATGAGGCATCCATTCCAAACCTCCTAGCCAGACAGTTTCACCAAGAGAAGCCCCTGGAAGCTCTTGTGACGGACTTAACTTATGTCCGTGTTGGTAAGCGTTGGGCTTATATCTGCTTGGTCATTGACCTCTTTAATCGCGAAATCATCGGACTGTCAGCTAGTTGGAACAAGACTGCAGAGCTGGTCAAAGAGGATATTCAAAGTATCCCTTATGCGCTGACTAAGGTCAAGCTCTTCCATTCTGATCGAGGGAAGGAGTTTGATAATCAGCTGATTGATGAGATATTAGAAGCCTTTGGTATCACCCGTTCACTCAGTCAAGCCGGTTGTCCCTATGATAATGCCGTAGCCGAGAGTACCTATCATTCTTTCAAACTTGAGTTTATTAACCAAGAAACCTTCCATTCCTTGGAAGAATTAACTCTAAAAACCAAAGACTACGTTCACTGGTGGAACCACCACCGCATTCATAGCAGTCTCAACTACCAAACGCCTATGACTAAGCGAGTCATCGATTAAGCAAAAAAACACTTTACTCGTGGTGCTAGTTAATCTCGAAGTATCTCAGATTGTAAGCCAGTATAATTTGCTCCAGCCTTAACTGCAGACCTGCTACACCTCTAGTCAGTGTGTGTTCTATATCAAAAAGACCGCAAAGCTCTGAGAAGCGAGTCTCAATGGTTCGTCTCATAGCCATCAATTTCCAATGATTATGTTGTTTAGCTCCTGCCATATTTTGGCGTAAGGGAGTCCATAGATGATAGCCTTTTTGGGTCAAATGATCTTTAAGTTCCTTACTAAGATAGCCTAAATCTGCCAAAATATAAGGTTGTCGGCAATTTTCTAGTAAGTCATCAACTGCCCTAATATCATGGACTGATGCAGGTGTCACAACATAATTCAGAATATAGCCTGATAAAGTTACCAGCATGTGTACTTTGAATCCATAGAACCACAGACGTTTGGAAGCATTGTAGCCAATATCTGCTAAGTCGTTAAAAATACGTGTTCTATAGTTACGGGTAGGTTGGCAAAGTGGCAAGGGAAAGCTATCTATAATAACAATGGAACCAGGCGAGATTTTAGTATTCATTGCTTGTCTAATGACTTGAACTAACCAAATCAACTGTCTTGCTCGTCTATTAAAACGGCTTCGTTCAAGAAGATGACCACAAGGAAATAAGTAACAGAGACGGTAGAAATGACGTTGTGACTTAATCCCTAGTTCAGCTTGCAAGAGAAGTAAGACTAATAGAGATTGATCTGAAACCTTAGATAGACTGACATTATGACGATGTTTGAAAGATTCAGGACAATAATCCCTATACAGTTGATGACAAATTTTTGATAATTGCTTCAAATTCCATTGTAAGTGATGAGATTTAGCGGTATACTGTAAGTGGCTCATTTGGACTTCCTCCTGTTTGTTTCGGCACTTACAGTATAGTCCTTTTGGGCTTTTTATTGTAGTTTGAAATTAACTAGCACCACGAGTACACTTTATAAAATTTGTACAGAAAACTGTTGCCTTTTCATGACAACCTTTCTCAAATACAGACAATACATTACCAATGCACTTGAATTACCTTATTCAAACGCTAAGCTAGAAGCTACTAACAAACTTATCAAAGACATCAAACGACAAGCTTTTGGTTTTAGAAACTTTAAAAATTTTAAACCCCCGTTGTAAAATGAAGTGCAACAGAAAAAGACATGTTTATCTGATATACTAAAGTTGCTAAACAAAGTATAGAAAGATAGATAAACATGTCCACTACTGATTGTACCACAAAACGTTCTTATACGCATCTGACAGCTGGTCAGAGAGGGAAAATTCAGGCTTGGTTGTCTGATGGTCATTCCATGGCTGAGATTGCTCGTAGAATAGGTGTTCACCGTTCCAGCATCTCACGCGAGATTAAGCGTGGCTCTGTCCAGCAAGTCAAGAAAGTCAATGGTAAACTCGTTTATTTTCAGGACTATTTCGATGAGACAGCCCAAAATCTGGCTGAAAAGAGGCGGGAGGCTGTTTACTGTCTGAAACTTGAAAAGGTCTCAGAGTCTTTCCTAACCGCCTTTACGGAGGCCATGTTGGCTAAGCCAAGAATTCATAGTGTCGATACCTTTATTCATGCCTATAAGCAGGACAATCCTGATGAGCTAGTTCCCAGCACTAAAACCATGTACACCTATATTCATCAAGGATTACTGGCAGTTAAGCCTATTGACTTACCTCGTGCCGTGCGACTAAAACCAAAGGTCAAGAAGCGTACATCAACTAAGAAGCATTTGGGGACTTCCATTGAGGAACGCCCAGAAGAAATCAATAATCGTTCTGAGTTTGGACATTGGGAGATTGACTCTGTCCTTGGATTGAAAACAGCTGGAGAGCCATCTATCCTGACCCTGGTTGAACGCAAGACACGCTACGCGATCACCGTCTATCTGGCTGGAAAGAAGGCGGAGTTTGTGAACGAAGCCGTGTCTCAACTCCTTAAGGATTACCCCATCAAATCCATCACAGCGGATAACGGGGCGGAGTTTGCGACTCTGAGTCAATTAGAAGGGGTTCAGGTGTACTATGCTCATGCCTATTCCTCACACGAACGAGGCACCAATGAGAACTTTAACGGCTTGCTTAGGGAGTTTATCCCAAAAGGTAAATCGCTCAAATTCATCACAGCTGAGAGCTTAGCTACGGCTACCTCAGCCATCAACCAGAGACCAAGAAGATTATTAGGCTATCAGTCTGCCAAAACCCTGCTTGGGCTAGCCCAAGCAGCCTAATGCCCACTAAACTTTGTATCAGATAGACACTGTTGCACTTAACTTGACAATTCGGCTAAAAATTTTAAAACAAAAATTCTCATCGCTTTAAACATACAAAAAGAGAGAACCAACCTGATTCTCTCTCGTATGGGATAATACTTCACCCACTACAGTTGACAAAGTGCCCTTTTATCTTCCTATGATAGAATATCACAAAAAATATGTAAACTAGCTAACCCTATACATGAAAAGCAGGCTTACACCTGCTCTTTTTGAAGATTAGTCTTCAAATTTTTCATGATTTTTGTCGTAGAAATCAATCAAGCCAAGTGCTGTTTCAAATGAAATATTTTTCACTTTTGCACGGCCTTGCGCAAGGGCGATAATTGACATCTCACGGGCGTTTGTTTCTTTACTAATACGATAGCCTGTGATTTTTTTGTCACGTACCCAGCTAACAACTGATTCTACTTTTTCAAAGTTTGACTTAGCCATTTCCTTCTCCTATTTTATTACTTCCTTCTTATTCTAAAAGTTTTTAGACGATTTGTCAATAAAAAAACTTTGAAGCATGAAAATTAATAATTCAGAATTTTCTTTATTTTGCCTTTAATGCCGATAATATTTGGGTGCGAATGTTCTCAACTCCATCGGGGTTAGCAGGTAAGAAAATTGTATTATTTCCCTGTTTTTCTGCAAAATTATTCAATGTATCTAAATATTGATTTGTCAAAAGGATGGACATAATTTGCTCTTCTGAAAGCTCGACATTAGCGCCGCGTAACTCCTTGATCGAGTCTGCCAAACCATCAACAATGGCTTTACGTTGCTCAGCAATCCCTACCCCATGAAGGCGATCTTTTTCTGCCTCTGCTTCAGCTGCCGTTACGATTTTAATCTTGTCTGCTTCAGCCAATTCCTGCGCTGCAACTCGTTTTCTCTGCGCTGCATTGATTTCATTCATGGATTGCTTTACTTCGGCATCTGGTTCAACCTTCGTAATCAAAGTTTTTACGATGATATAGCCATAAGTGGACATTTCTTCTGCCACTTGCTTTTGAACTTCGAGGGCAATTTCATCCTTTTTCTCAAACAATTCGTCCAAGGTTAACTTTGGAACGGAGGAGCGAAGGGCGTCTTCAATATAGGATTTGATTTGAGCCTCTGGTCGAATCAATTTGTAGTAGGCATCCGTGACGTTATTTTCATTCACACGGTATTGCGTGGCGACATTCATCGTCACAAAAACATTATCCTGCGTCTTGGTCTCAACGACAATCTCGCTCTGCAAGAGACGCAACTGCACACGCGCAGCAATATGATCAATTCCAAAAGGCAAGCGTAAATGAATCCCGCTGTTGCTCAATTTTTGGTATTTCCCAAATCGCTCAATAATGGCTACGGATTGCTGACGAACAACATAGACAGAGCTAAAACCCACCCCTATCGCCAGAAAAAGTAACACCATCAACACAATAAACACACCAATTCCTGTCATAGACATCCCTCCTTCTTTTAGTTATAGGCTATTATACTCCTTTATAATTGATATTGCAAATAAAAAATAATAAAAATAGACATATCATACGGATTTAGACTAATAAACTATACAAGGTTTCATTTCCACGTAGATTGATGTACGAAGGATCGAATTTCTCCATACGCTCAATCAAACCAGCATAGTCATGCTTATCACCGAGCGCCACTCCGATAAGAACTGGTCCTGTTCCCTTGCTAGCCCGCTTGATATACTCAAAACGGGTAATATCATCATTTGGCCCCAAGATGTCTGTCACAAACTCACGTAGAGCTCCTGGACGTTGTGGGAAATTCACGACAAAATAATGCTTAATTCCATCGTAAATAAGCGCCCGCTCTTCCATCTCTGGCATACGGTTGATATCGTTATTACCTCCTGAAATGATACAGCAAACCGTTTTTCCTTTGATGTATTCGCTCAAAACTTCAAGTGCTGCGATACTAGCTGCACCAGCTGGCTCCGCAACAATTCCTTGCTTGGAATACAGGTCAATCAAGGTTTCAGAAATCAAGCCCTCATCGACACCGATGAGATTTTCTACGTGCTTGCGAGTCACTTCATAGGTCAGTTGACCGACTTTTTGCACGGCAATTCCGTCTGCAAACTTATCAATCTCTTTCAGTTTAACAGGACCACCTGCTTCAAAGGCTGCCTTCATGCTGCGTGCACCTTCCGCCTCCACACCGATGACTTCGATGTCTGGATTTTTTTCCTTGATATAGGTCGCAACACCTGCGATCAAGCCACCACCCCCAACAGGTACCAGAACCGTATCAAAATTGATAGACTCTCGCTCGGCTTCTTCCATAATCTCATAGGCAACTGTCCCTTGACCTGCCTGCACATGAACATCATCAAAAGGCGCGATAAAGGTGCGGTTTTCACGCTCGGTAAAGTCCTGTGCCGCCTTAGCAGAAGCATCAAAGGTATCTCCAACTAGCTTGATGTCCACCATATCGCCACCAAAGAAACGAACCTGTCCAATTTTCTGTTGCGGCGTAGTAATAGGCATGAAAATCGTTGCAGGAATTTTCAATTCATTGCAGGTAAATGCTACTCCTTGCGCATGATTTCCTGCACTGGCACAGACCACCCCACGCTTGCGCTCGTTTTCACTTAACTGCGAAATCGCATAATAAGCTCCACGAATCTTGAAAGAGCGCACACGTTGGGCATTTTCCCGCTTGAGATAAATCTTTGCCCCATACTTTTCTGACAAATAGCGATCATAATCGAGCGGTGTATAGACTACCACATCCTTTAATACCTTATGAGCTCGGACGATGTCCTTGGCTGTTAACATAGTTTCTCCTTTTCCCTCATTTCTGTCTAGCATGAAAAATAAAGTGAGAAAAATCGCGTTAGTCACATCAATTTCCCTCACTTCTTTATCTCCTTGTCCTATTCAGAACAAATAATGTCACAATCTAATGAATTCTGTCTTAATCTTAGTTGTAGATTTTGAAGGCATCGTCATCATTTTTACCGACAAATGGCATCGCTTTACGAAGCTCTGCTCCCACTTTTTCAATTTCAAGGTCAGCAGCTGCTTTGCGGTATTCTTCCATGCGTGGACGACCTGCTTTGTAGTCTTCAACAAAGTCATTAGCAAATTTGCCAGATTGGATGTCTGCAAGGACAGCCTTCATGTTTTCTTTGACTTGGTCAGTAATCACACGAGGACCTGATACATAGTCTCCAAATTCAGCTGTGTTTGAGATAGATTGGCGCATTTTCTTAAAGCCACCTTCGTAGATCAAGTCAACAATGAGTTTCATTTCATGGAGCACTTCAAAGTAAGCCAATTCTGGCGCATATCCTGCTTCTGTCAAGACTTCAAATCCAGCTTCCATAAGGGCTGTCAAACCACCACAGAGAACGGCTTGCTCCCCAAACAAATCTTCTTCAGTCTCTTCTTTAAAGGTTGTCTCAAGCAATCCAACACGGGCTGAACCAACACCTTTTGCCCAGTCCATAGCGATATGCTTGGCATTGCCAGTCGCGTCTTGGTAAACCGCATAAAGGGCTGGCACACCAAAGCCTTCTTCAAAGGTACGACGAACCAAGTGACCAGGTCCTTTTGGCGCACACATAAAGACATCGACTTCTGCCGGAACCTTGATAAATCCAAAATGGATGTTGAATCCGTGAGCGAAACCAAGCGCATTTCCAGCTTCCAAGTTTGGTCCGATTTCTTCTGCGTAAAGGTCTGCTTGAATTTCATCAGGCGCCAAAATCATGATCACATCTGCTTGTTTTGCAGCTTCTGCTACTTCAAATGTCTCAAATCCGTCTTCTTTTGCCTTGTCAAATGACTTACCAGCACGCACACCGATGATCACGTCATGACCTGTATCACGCAAGTTTTGCGCATGGGCATGACCTTGTGAACCGTATCCGATCACGGCGATTTTTTTCCCGTCAAGTGCTGCTACTGTTACATCTTTTTCGTATTGCATTTCTACTGCCATATTTCTTCTCTCTTTCTTCATCTTTAATTTGCCTGTTAGGCTGTCTTTACTCCGTGTAAGGATTTAATCACGTGTAAATCCAGTTGCGCCTGTTCGTGCGATATTTTTAATTCCGTAAGGACGAATCACACGCAAGAGGGCTTCACTCTTTTCTGCATCTCCAGTCATCTGAATGGTGATAGAGCTTGGCGCCACATCAACAACTGTCGCTCGAAACGGCTGAATAATCGCCAAAATCTCTGCCCGCTTGCTGGCTGGTGCTGCCATTTTCACCAAGATCACCTCTCGCTCCAAGTGTGGCTTGTCCGTAATATCTCGAATACGAATCACATCGATTTGTCGATTTAATTGCTTGATAATCTGCTCCACCTCATTAAGAGATGCTACATCAATAATAATCGTAATCCGTGATACATTTTCGTCTTCCGTCGCTCCGACAGAAATACTCTCGATATTGACCTGACGTCTCGAAAGAACTCCTGTAAAGCGGTTCAAAACACCTGAGCGATTTTGCAGTTTTGCTGTTAACATTCTACGCATGGAACTTCACCCCCAACATCTCTGCATTGCTCTTGCCCGCAGGCACCATTGGAAGCACATGCTCTTTTCTGGAAATATCCACTTCAATCAGCATCGGTACATTTTCTTGAAGAACTTCCAAATCATCGTACAAGGTCTCAGGATTCGCAAACTTATAGTGCTTAATGCCATAAGCTGCGGCTAACAGTTGAAAATCCGGCTCGCTTTCAAACACTGACTCGCTAGTCCGTCCCTCATAGAAGGATTCTTGCCACTGACGCACCATGCCCAAGGAGTGGTTATTGAGCAAAATAACCTTGATCGGAATACCGTATCCATTTAAAATAGCCAATTCTTGGTTAGTCATCTGAAAGCCACCATCTCCGACAAATAAGACCACTTCCTTGTCTGGATTGGCTAATTTAGCACCGATAGCTGCTGGAATCCCAAAGCCCATCGTCCCAAGTCCGCCAGAAGTGACCAACTGACGTTCCTCCTTATAAGGATAGTACTGAGCAGCCCACATCTGGTGTTGCCCAACGTCTGTGACGACAATCGCCTCACCTTTTGTCAACTCACCCACGCGCTCAATGACTGCCTGCGGCTGTACCACGCGCTCTTTTTTATCATAGGAACGCACGCGACGTTTATTATCAGTCACACGCTCAATCCATTTTTCAGTATGATTTTTAACCATAGGCTCATCCAGTAGCATTTGAAGCGTTTCCTTAGCATCTCCTACCACAGGAATATCCACCGCAATAATCTTGCCAATCTCTGCTGGGTCAATATCCACATGAACAACTTTGGCATTTTTCGCAAAGGTTTTCGGATTTCCCGTCAGACGATCATCAAAGCGCGATCCAATATTGATCATAAAATCTGTCTCGGTCATAGCGATATTAGCCGCATAAGAGCCATGCATCCCTCCCATACCCAAGAATAAAGAATGGTCAGTCGCAATCGTTCCTTGCCCCAAAAGGGTTGTCACCACAGGAATCTGATAACGCTCTGCAAAGGCAATCAAATCCTTTGAGGCTCCAGCGTAGCTAACACCACCCCCTGCTAGGATAACAGGCTTCTTTGCCTTGGCTAATTGCTTGATAATCTTTTTAATCTGCAATTCATTTGGCAAAGTAACTGGCTGATAACTAGGCAAATCAACAGTCGTATCATAGATAAAATCTGTCTCCTTAGCCGACACGTCCTTTGGCAAATCAATCACCACAGGACCCGGACGACCCGTTGTAGCAATATGAATGGCTTCTGTAATCACGCGCGGAATTTCAGCTGTTTCACGCACTTGGTAATTATACTTCGTAATCGGCATGGTAATACCGACAATATCTGCCTCCTGAAAGGCATCTTTTCCGATCCCTGAAATGCCGACCTGCCCTGTAAAGACAAGGAGTGGCACACTGTCACTCATAGCATCGGCAATCCCAGTAATGGCATTTGTCGCCCCAGGACCACTGGTCACAATCGCTACACCAATCTTTCCAGTCGATTTGGCATAGCCCTCTGCCTCATGCAAACAGCCCTGCTCATGACGTCCCAAGATATGACGAATCCCTTTGAACTGATAAATCGCATCATATAAAGGCAATACAGCGCCACCAGGATAACCAAAAATCGTATCCACACCTAATTCTAATAAGGTATCTAGCAGTAATTCCGAGCCTGTTTTAGGCGACTCAAGCGTGATTTTTTTCATACATCTCCTTTCAGTAATTTTCAATTTTCTAAAAATTCTAAAATCTTTCTACTATAATACCATTTTTGAAAAAAATTGCAAGAGAATCTTATCGAAAATTCAGATTTTTTCTATAAATCCGAATTTTCCGACTAAATACTCACAAAAGAATAAACAAAAGAGAATGGGACTCAATCGCGATTTCGAAGAAATCAATTCTGTTAACTTCGCTTTCCAATTTTTAGGCTCAGGTATGAACAGTCACTCCCCTGACTATCTTCGCTTTCTAGTTTCCGAGCTCAGGTATGAACAGTCCACTGGACTGTTCATATCCCGCAAGTTGATACTTTCATAATTGAAAATTGTGAACGGTTGGAAATAGGGCTAACGAAAAGCAATTCGCTAGCCCCTTCTAATAGAACGTTGATTTATCAATGTTTTACAAAGCAGACAAGAGTGCGTAAAACTGTTAGAACTATAAAATGTAATGAGGTCGGAACTTTTGTCCCAACCTCGTTTCTTTTAGATTTGAACTGTAACGCTTAAGCCAACTATCCGCAGTTCTTTCATTTCCAACTTGCAATAGTTCATTGACTGCATTGGTAGAACCTACGATGCTTGTATTTCCCACCTGTTACACTCCCCAGCACTGCAACGAAAGAAACCGTTCTCCTATTTCACCCCCAATAAGCTCCCAGGGTGAGAGGACAGAACCTGCGGTTCCTTTATCTCCAACTTGCAATAGTTCACTAAACTGTAATGAGAGAAACTTCGTTTCTTCTATTTCCAACTTACAATAGTTCCCCGACTGTATTGATGGAAGCTACGCTTCCTTTATTTCCAACCTCTAACAATCCACTGGATTGTTAGAGCCACCCATTTTCTTTGGCGATTTTGGTGGCTTCGGTGCGGTTTTCGGCGTTGAGTTTGCTGAGGATGTTGGACATGTAGTTGCGGATGGTGCCGTTTGAGAGGTACATTTGGTCGGCAATTTCTTTGTTGGATAGGCCCTCTGCAACTTTTTGAAGGAGAACCTGCTCCTGCTGGGTTAGGGGATTTTTCATGGTGAAAAAGCTCTCCATGAGCTCTGGCGAATACTCTTTTTGGCCTTGCCGCACGCGCTCAATGGTCCGCATCAGCTCAGCAATACTGCGTTCTTTCAGCACATAGGCATCCACATCCGCCCGAATGGCACGTTCAAAATAACCAGGCCGCTTGAAGGTGGTCACCATGATCACCTTTAAGCTCGGCAGCGCCTCTTTTGCCCACTCAAGGACATCTAACCCCGTCATCTCAGGCATCTCAATGTCTAAAATAGCGACATCTATCGTTTCCTTTTGTAAAATTGCTTGCGCTTCTAAGCCATTCTTGGCTGGGAAGACCTGATTGACAGCTTCCTGCAATTCCAAGAGTTGGCAGAGCGCATCGCGCAACATGCTTTGGTCTTCAGCGACGAGTATCTTCATCTTTTTCTCCTTTTGGAATGTCCAGTTGAATTTGTGTCGGCTGCTTACTGGACACAATTTCCACTCTTCCTTGGTAGCGAATCAAGCGGTCACGAATGGAATGCAACTCCTCACCCGTCAGCTCCCCAAAGCCAATCCCATTATCTTCTACCAAAACCCGGACCCAGCCGTCTTGCTCGCTCAACTGGATACGGCAATGACTTGCTTGACTATGTTTGATGAGATTATTACACAATTCCCGCAGGGCCATGGTCAAAGCAGCCTCCTGCTCCCTACCCATTTCTATATTGTCTTTTTCAACCGTTAGCTCAACCCCTGCCAACTCCAGCATATTTCCTAAAATTTGCAATTCTTCTTCCAAACTATGGAGTTTCAGAGCTTGGACAATCTGCCGCACTTCCTGCATGGCATTTTTGGTAATATCCCGCAAATCCTCGACTTCTTTCCTAGCCTTATCATAGGAATCACGCTCCATAAGCGTTAGCGCTAGCTCACTCTTATAGTCGTTTAGTCTATAAACAGTATTTTAGACTTTCATAGATAGACTTGCCAGCTCTAAGTAGCTCCCGAACCTTATGTTTGAGATTCGCCCAATAGTGTTCAATTGGATTGAGTTCGGGCGAATAAGGAGGTAATGGAAAAAAATAATGTCCTTTGTCTATGGCGAGTTTATCTAACCTGGCTTTGGGGTGAAAGCTAGCATTGTCCATCACAATCAGATGGGGCTCTGACAAAGAAGGCAAGAGTTGCTTGTCAAACCACTTAGTAAAAAAGTCACTTGTCATGCTTTCTTTGTAAATCATAGGCGCAACAATATCCTGACCAACCAGCCCTGCAACGACAGATGTACGTTCAAAACGACGACCACTTATCTTGTCATAGACCTTCACGCCTCTAGGTGCTCGACCTCGCTTTCGGTAAAGATAGGTATCAATCCCTGTTTCATCAATATAGACAATAGGGATGGTATCAAAGCAGGATAAAACCTCATGATACCGTCTCACTTCCTCCTTATTTTGTTCGCTGTAGGTCGTCGTCTTTTTTTAAAGTGATACCGAGTTGCTTGAGAGCTGCCCAAACAGAGGAGATACGGCAGTTAAAGTGTTCTGCTATTTCCCGCAAAAAAGCATCCGGGTGTTGCTCTACATATGCTTCTAATTGATCTAAGGGAATTTTTCGAGACTTGGCAACTCGTGCTTTCCGCTCTAGGTGTCCTTGTTCTGCAAGCTGTTTTTCCCACACATACAACGTATTGGTACTAATACCAAAAACTGCACATGCTTCTTTTTTGGTGTGACCAGCAGTAACGTAGTCTATTACTCGTTTTCTAAAATTCAATTCGTAAGCCATAAACTTATTATAACACATACTGTTTATAAACTAAAGGAGTATAACACTTAACATGGCAAAGACATGTCCCAAGGTATCGTGCAAATCCTGCCCAATCCGATTGCGTTCATTTTCAGCTAAAAGCAGGTTAATCGAGGTATTTTTCTCAAGCAACTCTTCCTCTAGCTTAGCTTTCTGGATACCTCTTTGCATTCCATATGTCATCGCAACGCATGCCAACAGCATAACAGCCAAAAAAATCTTCACTTCTATCTCATCTATAATAAAAATATAAATAACCAACAATAGAAGTACCAAATAAAAGGTCAAGTAACGAAAACTAGTCTTTTTATCCTCTTGAAAATTCCAAGTTAGGATATTAGACAGATAAAAGGTAAACATGCTCATCGAAGGTGTTCCATATATCGTTGTATAGATGACGTAAATACAAAGATAAAGCCAGAACAAATTAAGAATGCACTCTTTTTCTACAACCAGTAATCCTAAATAAGCAATCGCAAAAAGAATGGTCATGGAGAGGATGTGTACTGGAAAACCTCCTGATAATACCCCGTATATGGGGAAAATGAGGTAAACCAAGGACACATAGTACATGGTATGGGCTTGTTTGAATTTCTTCAGTAAGTTCACCTTATCTCACTTCCTGTTTCTTTTTTAGCACTAGGGTTAGGCCTACTATTATTATAGTATAAAGGAAGACCATTAGTAAAGACTGGAATTGTAAGTGATTGTCTTTAACATAGCTCAACACAAGCTGATTGGCATAATAAGACGGGGTAAAGTGAGCCACTAATTTCATCCAATTAGGAAAGGTTTCATAGGGCATCCAGCTACCACCAAAAATGGCCAACACTAGGTATAAGATATTCGCGACCACGGACAAGGTTTGGAGACTCTTGAACAAGGTCAGAGCAAGGCCAATTGCCAAATAAACCATACTGGCAATTAGTAGCAAGAAAGCAGATACCAACCACTGGTCTGCCGTCATTCGCACACCTCGAAAGACTGCCCCAACCGCAAAATTGACCACAATGGAAATGATAAATGACAGAAAAACACGAAACACTTTGGCAGCATAGTATTGGTAAAGAGGGATTGGAGAATGCTGAATCTGTAAGAGCCAACGATTTCTAATATCCTCTTCCAGCATACTAGGAAAACTAAATAAAGCAAAACTACTCATACTAAAGGCCGTCATGGTGAGCAGATAATTTCTCGTCAAGCCTGCCGCATCCTCATAGGAAGTGTCAAACATGGACGAAAAGAAGAGGAAAAAGATGACAGGCATGCCAATTCCTAATAGAAAATTCCCCACACTACGTTTGGTTAAAAGATATTCAATCCTTAGTAAAGCCGTCATTTTTCTTCCTCCTTAGTTGTATCAAATAGGGTATTGAGTAGCGTTTTATTGGTCATTTCAATCTCCGTAATCGGACAGTTTACCTCCTGCAGAGCCTGCCAGACCGCATCCACATCTTTAGTCATAAAGGAAAGCCTATCATGCTTGACTTCCATATCATAGATATGCTCCCAGTCTGTGACAAGTGCCTCATAATCACTTGGAATGATGAATTGTTTTTCCTGCTCTTCTGAACGCATCTTAAAGGGTGTCGTATCCCGCAAGAGTCGTCCCTGATGCAAGACCAAGATCCGATCCGCCGTATGCTCGACTTCTTCGATATAATGCGAAGAATAGACCAGGGTCACACCGCTCTCTTTTAAGCTGTGGACAATCTCCCAGAAATGCTGACGAGTAGAGGTGTCCATGGCCGTTGTCGGCTCATCCAAAAAGAGAATGGAGGGACGACCAATCAAGGTCAAGACAAAGGATAACAAACGCTTTTGACCGCCTGATAATTTTTCTGCCAACTGGTTTTTCTGCTCAGGAGAAAAATGCAGTAGCTCATCTACTTCCTTATCTGTCAAAGGATTGGGATAGATCGCTTGGAAAAAAGCAATCAATTCCTGAACCTTGAGACTACTTGGCACCCCATTTTCTTGCGGTAAAATCCCGACCACTTTCTTTAAAGCCGTTTCTGTCACCTTGAGCCCTTGAATACGAATATCGCCTTTGGTGACAAACCAATCCCCCAACAAGCAGGACAGCAAGGTGGTCTTTCCTGCCCCATTTGGCCCAATCAAGGCAACACACTCGCCCTCACCAATCTCAAAGGAAATATCTTCCAAAATCTTCTTTCCCTTAATCGTTTTTGAGATGTTTCTCACTTCAATCATGCTCATCTGTGAACCTTCTTTTCCTTTACACTACCAGTATACCCTATCTTATTTTCCCTCACTAGATAGGTTTGTCATGGAAAAAGATGACAAATGTCACAAAAAAATTCCCTTCGATTTCTCGAAGAGAATGGCATTATTTTACTTCTACGAGGCCTTCAGCCTTCAAACTTTCTACCAAATCATCGGCAGTGGCATTGACCAACTGATCCAAGTCAAATCGCTGCAATAGAGCTGACTTTCGTGCCTCCTCAATATCTAACTCCTTCATATCAAAATGAAGCATCAAGCGAAAAACTTGATTCTCTCGTAATTGGCTACTGAGATGAAAGCCCTTCAAAGACTGCAAGCGATCAAATTCGCCAGGAACACCCAGTCCTGCTTCTATCAAAGAAATTACCTCATCAGGCTCCAAGCGCGTGACGTAGTCCTTTTCCTGGTCACTCAAGGGACGTTCGGCTACCAAGTCTAAGACCAAGACCTGATCTCCCTTTGAAGTGACTTTTGCCTCTTCTTCCAAGCCTTTAATCGCCCCTTTAAAGACACGAACAATCTCCTTTTCTTCCTCTGGAACTTTGAGCGGCTCGGTTGTCTGAGTGCTACATCCCACAAGGATAAAAAGAGCAAGTAACCACAACATTCCTAATTTTCTCATTGGCCTTCCTCCTGTGGAGCCTCCTTCACTTCATGCAGACCAAGTACTTTTAAGCCTGCTATATAGGTAACTGGAGACATACTTTGAATCTCATCTAAGGGAATATCTGTAAACAAAGGTAGCGTTTTTAGCTTAGCCGTATCAATCTTTGCAATATCTAAATCAATCTCTGCACGAAGTTTTTTCTCATCGGTAATAGTGTAGGCTACCGCCACACCCTCCATCGAAGAAATCGCTTGATAGGTTTCATTTTTTTCAACCCCTTCTTGGAAAAGCCTGCGAAGATCCTCAAGAGATAAATTCTCAGCAGATGACTGTATATTTTCAGGCAGACTACCAGTCAAGTCCAATTTTAATTGAAGAATTTTTTTCCCTTGATAGGTAATAGTATCTTGACGGCTAGTGCCATGAACCTCCCCTAGAAAGGTCCGTGTCACCACTTCCTGAGACTCTTCTGTACTAGATGATGACTCAGTCGATGATCGGCTACTATCTCGATAAGATGATGAAACTTGAGAGTGCGTTTCCTCTTTTTTACTCAGAAAACACCCTGTTAAGCAACATAGGCTCATCAAGATTAAAGGAATAACTTTTTTCATCCTAATCTCCTCTCATTACTGAGCATATCATATTTAGGACAAAGTTGTCAAATCAAGCACTCTTATCAGCTTTTTCAGCTATTTTCGATGGAAAATTTTCTGCAAATCCCATCCTTTTGCTAACTCATCCACCAGCTTATCTAAGTACCGAATCCGTTTCATCACTTCATCTTGAATCTCCTCAATCTGAACCCCACAGATTTTTCCCTTAATCCGGCTCGCATCTGACTGCAATCTAGGAAACTGCTCAACATACTCCCGCACAGTCAGATTAGTTTTAAACTTTTCTGAAAGACTAGCTTCATCATCTCCTGTCAACCAATAGATGACTTGATTGAGCTCTTCTTGCGTACGTCCTTTACGCTCTACTTTCTTTTTATAGGCATCGTAGATACTAGAAAACTGCATGTTATACTCCTTTAGTTTATAAACAGTATGTGTTATAATAAGTTTATGGCTTACGAATTGAATTTTAGAAAACGAGTAATAGACTACGTTACTGCTGGTCACACCAAAAAAGAAGCATGTGCAGTTTTTGGTATTAGTACCAATACGTTGTATGTGTGGGAAAAACAGCTTGCAGAACAAGGACACCTAGAGCGGAAAGCACGAGTTGCCAAGTCTCGAAAAATTCCCTTAGATCAATTAGAAGCATATGTAGAGCAACACCCGGATGCTTTTTTGCGGGAAATAGCAGAACACTTTAACTGCCGTATCTCCTCTGTTTGGGCAGCTCTCAAGCAACTCGGTATCACTTTAAAAAAAGACGACGACCTACAGCGAACAAAATAAGGAGGAAGTGAGACGGTATCATGAGGTTTTATCCTGCTTTGATACCATCCCTATTGTCTATATTGATGAAACAGGGATTGATACCTATCTTTACCGAAAGCGAGGTCGAGCACCTAGAGGCGTGAAGGTCTATGACAAGATAAGTGGTCGTCGTTTTGAACGTACATCTGTCGTTGCAGGGCTGGTTGGTCAGGATATTGTTGCGCCTATGATTTACAAAGAAAGCATGACAAGTGACTTTTTTACTAAGTGGTTTGACAAGCAACTCTTGCCTTCTTTGTCAGAGCCCCATCTGATTGTGATGGACAATGCTAGCTTTCACCCCAAAGCCAGGTTAGATAAACTCGCCATAGACAAAGGACATTATTTTTTTCCATTACCTCCTTATTCGCCCGAACTCAATCCAATTGAACACTATTGGGCGAATCTCAAACATAAGGTTCGGGAGCTACTTAGAGCTGGCAAGTCTATCTATGAAAGTCTAAAATACTGTTTATAGACTAAACGACTATATAAAGTCGTTCACTCATTCTGTTCTCCTTTCTATTATTTAGTTTTGATTTAATACGAGGCAACGAGTCGTAGGCAGAATGTAGCAAAACGACCTAACAACGTAATACATGAAAACTAAACGACTATAAAAGAAAAGACAAAGCCTGATAGGTTATTCCCTCAAAACTTTGTCACATTTCATTATTCTACACTAAAGAGATATGGATACACAGGTTGTCCACCTTGGTAAATCTCCACTTCCACATCTTCAAACTGATCCATGATGTCTTGCGAGATTTCATTTGCCAAGTCTTCGCTACCTTCTTCGCCGACATAGATGGTCACAATCTCGCTATCTGTATCCAACATCTTGCTAAAGGTTTCGCTCAAGGCTTCCTTGATATCTGGATTTGAAACCACAATCTTGCCATCTACCATACCAAGGTTATCATGTTCATGGATTTCAAGACCATCAATCGTCGTATCACGGACTGCCGTTGTAATGCTACCGCTCACGACATCCTCAAGCGATGCTGTCATGCGTTCCTGATTTTCCTCGATAGACTTAGTTTCATCAAAGGCTAACAAACTAGTCAATCCTTGTGGCAAGGTCCGTGTCTCAATGACGGCTGTTGGTTGCTCCAATACTTCTGCTGCCGATTGCGCTGCCATAAAGATATTTTTGTTGTTTGGCAAAATAATAATATTGCGAGCATTGACCTCTTCAACTGCCTTGATAAAGTCTTCTGTCGATGGATTCATGGTTTGTCCACCAGAGATGATATAGTCAGCACCCTGAGCCTTGAAAATCTCTGCCAAGCCATCACCTGCTACAACTGCAATAATAGCATATTCTTTTTCTTCTGCTGGCTTCACAGCTTTTTCTTCTTTTTGGACTTGTGCTTCGTGTTGATTGCGCATGTTGTCAACCTTGACCTTAACAAGACTTCCGTATTTCAAGCCCTCTTGCATAACAAGACCTGGATCTTCGGTATGAACATGGACTTTCACAATCTCATCATCATTGACCACAAGAAGCGAATCACCAAGATCATTCAAGTAATTGCGGAAATGATCATAGTCAAAATCTTTAACATAGGTAGGACCTTGCTTTAACGCCACCATGATCTCTGTACAATAGCCAAATTGGATATCCTCAGTTGCGACGTGACCTGCCACAGACTTATGGTGCTCTGCATTGATCATCTCTGTCATTGTCGCAGGAGTTGCCTCAAAGTCGTCAGACGCAATATACTCTCCTGTCAGCGCAGACAAAAAGCCTTCGTAGATAAAGACCAAACCTTGGCCACCAGAATCGACAACACCGACTTCTTTCAGTACTGGAAGCATGTCTGGAGTCTTTGCAAGAGCTGTTTTTGCTCCTTCAAGAGCACCTTTCATAACTTCAACTGCGTCATTCGTTGCTTCCGCTTTTTTCTTTGCCCCAATCGCCGCACCACGAGAAACGGTCAAAATCGTTCCCTCAACTGGCTTCATCACAGCCTTGTATGCCACTTCCACACCTGATTGGAAAGCAAGTGCCAAGTCTTTTCCGTCTAGCTCTTCTTTTTCTTTTACACTTTGAGAAAACCCACGGAAAAGCTGAGAAGTAATCACCCCAGAATTTCCACGCGCACCCATCAAAAGCCCTTTGGCAAAAATGCTAGCCACTTGACCGACCGTTGAAGCTGCATTATTTGAAACTTCTTTTGCTCCATTTTCAATCGTCATTCCCATGTTGGTTCCTGTATCTCCATCTGGAACAGGAAAGACATTTAAGGAATTCACATATTCAGCTTGTTTATTTAAACGAGTTGATGCAGCTTGCACCATTTCTTGGAATAAACTCGTAGTAATTTTTGACACAATTATTCTCCTACAACTTTGATATTTTGGATATAGACATTGACCGTATCGGCTGTAATGCCCAATTGATTTTCGAGGCTAAATCTCACGCGTTCTTGAATATTTTTTGACACTTCGCTAATCTTTGTGCCATAACTCAAGACGGTATAGACATCCACTGCAATACTGCCTTCTTCGGTCGTTTTAACCACAACACCTTTTGAGAAGTTTTCACGACGAAGAAGGGCTTGGAAATTATCTTTGAGCGCATTTTTACTCGCCATTCCCACCACACCAAAAATCTCGGTCGCAGCACCCCCAACGATTGTCGCAATGACATCATCTGTTAGTTCGATTTGACCATCTTTTGTATTGATTTTTACAGTCATTATTTGTACCTCAATTATTTTATACTTTATTTTACCACATTTTGGGCAAGGTGTAAAAAAGGAACGTGTCTCAGCGGATTTTTTAAATCCTATAGAAAAGGGAGTGGGACTCAATCATGATTTCGAAGAAATCGATTTTCCTCACTCCTTTGTTTCTAATCTCTAGCTAAACTAATTCAGTGGATTCGTTTACTCCAACCCCTGCAAGTGGACGCTCTCACAATTGAGAATTGTGAAAGCTTGGAAATAGGGCTAGCGAAGACAAGTTCGCTAGCTTCTTTTAATAGAATATTGATTTATCAATATTTTACAAGTCCGACAAGACTGCGTCAAACTGCTCAAACTATAAAATAAGGAAGTTGAGTACTTTTAACCCAACCTCAAACTCGCTTTCGTATTTTTTGGCTCGTGAAAAAGAGGTCCACTGGACCTCAATTCGCTTTCTTGTTTCTTAGCTCATGAAAAAAACAGCCCACCGGGCTATCTGCATTTTACGGTTTCAAGATGCAGAGAAAAAGAGGCCCACTGGACCTCTTTTTTTAAACGCGTTCTACTTTGCCTGATTTAAGTGCACGAGCTGAAGCCCAAACTTTTTTAGGTTTTCCATCAATCAAAACAGTTACTTTTTGAAGATTTGGTTTTACCGCACGTTTTGTTTGGTTCATCGCATGTGAACGGTTGTTTCCTGATACAGTCTTACGACCTGTAAAATAACATACTTTAGCCATGTGTATTCCTCCTCATTTGATCAAATATTACGGATGTGCTAGCACCACATACTTGACTATTCTACCAAAAAAACCAACGCTTGGCAAGAGGCTTGCCTCATTTTTTTGCTAAATATAAATAATTTCCAAATTTCCAAAGGAAACATCTCCTGTAATCGTAAGCGTCTTATCGCAAAAATCTCCCACAGGGCTATGCTCCACCGAGCCAAAGGAATTATCCACCTGCAAATCCACACGCCAGGTTTTAGGGATGTAAATCGTAAGATTTCCAAAAGAAACATCTACCCCAAAATGCGCGCTGTCTTCTACCATGCTCGCATTGTCCAGATAAACCGTCGCATCTCCAAAAGAGACATCCGCACTGCCATCAATAAAATCTGCATCACTGATATACTTAGTAGTGGAGCCAAAAGAAATGTCGATGTGATTGCCACTACTCTTATCTCTAAAGGTAGGTTGGCCAAATCTCTTCTGCCATTTTTTAGGTTTAAAAATCATCTGTAAACCAATCACTGCACAAACCGTCGCCACAACCAAAACAGAATTTGAAATAGCTAGAAAATGATAATATTTGTTGAGTGCAAAGACACATAGCAAGCCAAAAATCCCTGTCACGATAAAATCTCGCTGAAGCAAGTGCGTAAGCGCCACATAGCCTGTAAAAGCTACCCAAGCCCAAAGCCAGATATGAACATGCACATCCTTCCACCAAAATCCTCCAATGAGAATATTGACTGCTAGTATCAGAAATAAAATCCCAATGATATTTTTTTTCATATCCTACCTCGTTTCTCTTAACTTTTCTTTTAGGAGCTGGTAATAGTGCCGTGACACATGGACCTGCTTGTGGGTGCGATAAAAACTAATCCGACTGGTTCCTGAAAAGGACTTATCCAGCGAGTAAATCGCTTGGGTATTAGCAATCGTGGACTTTGAAACCCTGCAAAAATAATAGGGCAAATAATCCTCTAATTCATAGAGCTTGAGCTTAACCTCATAAGCATCCTCTATGGAATGGGCAATGATTTTGCTACCTTCCGTCTCAAAAAAGAGGATGTCCTCAACAGGTAAAAAATACTCGCTCGTCCCCTTGTAAAAAACGAGGGGCTTTACGATCGCTTGCTTCAAACTCATCTGAATGAGCGCAAGTTCCTCATCAAATCGTGCCGTCCGAATCACAACTTCCGTTTCTACCAAGGCTTCATCTAACTCTACACGAATCCGCACACGCACACCTCCCATCTCAATAGTGTCATCCTTTGCTATCATTATAGCACCTCGCACATAAAACACAAGAGCATTTTCGTAAGTGGTTAAAAATGGCAGGTAAGTGGTAAAAGACAGAAGATGAAAATTTTGCCAATTTTATTTCTTATTTAATAGGTATAAAATTGACTCCATTCTTCATCCCTATCAAAATATTTAAGAATCTCTCCCTTTTCCCCATCCATAGAAAAAACCTTGAATCCAAGGCTTTTTGATGATATAAAATGCCGATTATAGGGCTCGAACCTACGACCTACGCGTTACGAGTGCGTTGCTCTACCAACTGAGCTAAATCGGCTTTTCAACCACATTATAGCACTTTTTATTTCCATGTCAAGCTATCAAAATAAAAAATACATTTTTTGTAATCGCTTGCTAGCCCAAAAAGTTTGTGATATAATTAACATATAAAACAGATTGGAGGAAATGTTATGAAAGCTGTTGTTGTAAACCCTGAATCTACTGGTGTAGAAGTTGTCGAAAAAGAACTTCGTCCACTAGAAACAGGAGAAGCTCTCGTTGAAATTGAGTACTGTGGTGTCTGCCACACAGACCTACACGTCGCTCACGGTGACTTCGGTCAAGTTCCTGGTCGTGTCCTCGGACATGAAGGAATCGGGATTGTCAAAGAAATCGCTCCAGATGTGAAAAGCTTGAAAGTCGGTGATCGTGTCAGCGTTGCTTGGTTCTTTGAAGGCTGTGGCGCGTGCGAGTACTGCAATACCGGTCGCGAAACACTTTGTCGCACTGTTAAAAATGCTGGCTACTCTGTTGACGGAGGAATGGCAGAACAGTGTATCGTAACAGCAGATTACGCCGTGAAAGTTCCTGAAAATCTTGACCCAGCGCAAGCTAGCTCTATCACTTGTGCGGGGGTCACTACTTATAAAGCGATTAAAGAAGCCCAACTCACCCCAGGTCAATGGATTGTTATCTTTGGGGCAGGTGGTCTTGGAAACTTAGCCGTTCAATATGCGAAAAAAGTCTTCAATGCCCATGTTGTTGCCGTAGATATCAACAATGACAAATTAGACCTTGCGAAACAAGTTGGTGCTGATATCATCATCAATGGCCACGAAGTCGAAGATGTGGCTGGTCTTATCCAAGAAAAAACAGGCGGTGCCCACTCTGCAGTCGTAACAGCCGTATCAAAAGTTGCCTTTAACCAAGCTGTGGATAGTGTCCGTGCTGGTGGTCGTGTCGTTGCCGTTGGTCTTCCATCTGAAATGATGGACCTTAGTATCGTGAAGACCGTTCTTGACGGTATCCAAGTAGTCGGCTCACTTGTCGGAACTCGCAAAGACCTCGAAGAAGCATTCCAATTTGGAGCAGAAGGTCTTGTAGTGCCCGTTGTTCAAACTCGTCCAGTCGAAGACGCACCAGCTGTCTTTGATGAAATGGCCGCAGGAACGATCCAAGGTCGGATGGTACTTGACTTCACCCACTAACAGAACCTATTTATCTAACAAAACAGAGTTGTTTTTCACAACTCTGTTTTCATTTCTTTTCAAAAAATGTGAAAAAATCAAGCAATTTTGAAAATATATTTATAATTTAATATAGTCTATTTTTGCAATCTATCTGTATTTCAGCTATTTTTAAAAAGAAAATTTTTCAAAATCTTTACTTTTTTGGTAAAAGGCTTGCAATTTTTTTGAAAACGTTTTATACTTAGTAAGTCTTAAAGTTTTCTTAAAACTTAGGTCAAACATTTTATAAGGAGGAAAGACAATAATGAGTATCGGAATCATTATTGCAAGCCATGGTGAATTTGCTGCGGGTATTCATCAATCTGGTTCCATGATTTTTGGTGAACAAGAGAAAGTTCAAGTTGTAACTTTCATGCCAAATGAAGGTCCAGATGATCTATACGCAAAGTTTAATAGCGCTGTGGCTGCTTTTGATGCGAATGACGAGGTTTTGGTCTTGGCAGACTTGTGGAGTGGCTCTCCATTTAACCAAGCAAGCCGAGTAATGGGGGAAAATCCAGACCGTAAATTCGCAATCATCACTGGCTTGAATTTGCCAATGCTAATCCAAGCCTACACAGAACGCATGATGGATGCGAGTGCAGGTGTTGCCGCCGTTGCTGCTAATATCATCAAAGAAGCAAAAGATGGTATTAAAGCACTTCCTGAAGAGCTAAATCCGCTCGAAGAAGTGACTCAAGCTCCAAAAGCTGAAGCTGCTCAAGCTGCTATCCCAGAAGGCACCGTTATTGGCGATGGTAAATTGAAAATCAACCTCGCTCGTATCGACACACGTCTCTTACACGGTCAAGTTGCTACTGCTTGGACACCTGATTCAAAAGCGGATCGTATCATCGTTGCTTCAGATTCTGTATCAGCAGATACACTTCGCAAAGAGTTAATCAAGCAAGCTGCACCAGGAAATGTAAAAGCAAACGTTGTCCCAATTGACAAATTGATTGCTGTTTCTAAAGACACACGTTTTGGAAATACACATGCCCTTATCTTGTTTGAAACTCCTCAAGATGCTCTTCGTGCAATTGAAGGTGGAGTTCCTATCAAGACCTTGAATGTCGGCTCAATGGCTCACTCAACTGGTAAAACAATGGTCAACAACGTTCTTTCTATGGATAAGGAAGATGTTGCTACATTTGAAAAACTACGCGACCTTGGTGTTGAGTTTGACGTGCGTAAAGTGCCAAATGACTCTAAAAAAGATTTGTTTGACCTCATTAACAAAGCAAATGTGCAATAATGCGCTATTTCTAACTGAGACTAACGTCTCTAGTTAGAAAACGGAAAATCCCATCGGATTTTTCCTAATCGCCTTACTAGCTCTAAACTCAAATAAAAACGATTTGAGTTTCTCACGTCGTAACAATTTTAAAATAATATCGATTTTAAACGATAAACATCGTAAGTTTTTAAAACTCAAATAAGAGCGATTGGCGTTTCTCACGTCGTGACTATTTTGAAATAGTATCGATTTTAAACGATAGACATCGTAAGTTGCAGAAATTCGATAACGTAGCTTTTCATTTCATGTGTCGTAACGAGATATGTTCTATACAGGAAATGCTTAGTTGATTGTCGGGCACTATTGCATTACATTTATACATTTCTATTTTTATACGAAAGGATAACAACATGTCATTTATTTCAATGATTTTGGTCGTTGTAGTCGCATTCCTTGCTGGTATGGAAGGGATCCTCGACCAATTCCAATTTCACCAACCTATCGTTGCATGTACCCTTATCGGTCTTGTAACTGGTCATCTTGAAGCAGGTGTTATGCTTGGAGGAGCTCTCCAATTGATTGCTCTTGGTTGGGCAAACATCGGGGCTGCTGTTGCACCAGACGCTGCTCTTGCTTCTGTTGCCGCTGCGATCATCTTGATTAAAGGTGGCGACTTCTCTCAATCTGCTATCAGTGTTGCGCAAGGGATTGCGATTCCTCTAGCGATTGCTGGTCTTTTCCTTACTATGCTTGTTCGTACAGCTTCTGTCGCTCTTGTGCACGGGGCTGATGCGGCTGCTGAAAAAGGAAACTTTGCAGCTCTTGAGCGCTATCACTTAATCGCACTTTCTCTTCAAGGACTTCGTATCGCTGTCCCTGCTGCTCTTCTTCTTGCAATTCCTGCTGAGTCTGTACAAGCTATGCTTGAACTCATGCCTGAATGGCTCAAAGGCGGTATGCAAGTCGGTGGTGGTATGGTTGTAGCTGTTGGTTTTGCCATGGTTATCAACATGATGGCAACTCGCGAAGTATGGCCATTCTTTGCTATTGGCTTCGTACTTGCTGCCGTAACTGAAATCACTTTGATCGGTTTTGGTGCTCTTGGTGTAGCAATCGCTCTTATCTACCTTCACCTTTCAAAAACAGGTGGAAATGGTGGTGGAGGTGCTACCTCTAACGATCCAATCGGCGATATCCTAGAAGACTACTAAGAAGGGAGATTTACAATGTCAGAAAAACTACAACTTTCCGTAAACGACCGTAAAAAAGTATGGTGGCGTTCACAATTCCTTCAAGCTTCTTGGAACTACGAGCGTATGCAAAACTTGGGTTGGGCTTACTCATTAGTCCCTGCTCTTAAAAAACTCTACACCAAGAAAGAAGACCAAGTTGCAGCTCTTAAACGCCACATGGAATTCTTCAACACACATCCATACGTTGCAGCTCCTATCATCGGGGTAACACTTGCCCTTGAAGAAGAGCGTGCCAACGGTGCAGACATCGATGATGCGGCTATCCAAGGGGTGAAAATCGGTATGATGGGACCTCTTGCTGGTATCGGCGACCCAGTCTTTTGGTTCACAGTTCGTCCAATCCTAGGATCTCTTGGAGCATCTCTTGCCCTCTCAGGAAATATCATCGGACCACTTATTTTCTTTGTAGCATGGAACTTGATTCGTATGTCCTTCTTGTGGTACACTCAAGAAATCGGCTACAAGGCTGGTTCTGAAATCACAAAAGACATGTCAGGTGGTATCCTGCAAGACATCACAAAAGGTGCGTCTATCCTTGGTATGTTTATCCTTGCAGTCCTTGCACAACGTTGGGTATCGATCAACTTTACCTTCAACGTTTCTGAAGTGCCACTTGCCAAAGGTGCTTTCATTGAATGGGATAAATTGCCAAATGGCAGCGAAGGAATCCGCCAAGCCTTTGAACAAGTTGGTCAAGGACTTTCACAAACTCCTACTAAAGTAACAACCTTCCAAGATAACTTGAATGGATTGATTCCAGGATTTATGAACTTGCTCCTTACCTTCCTATGTATGTGGTTGTTGAAGAAAAAAGTTTCTCCAATTACCATCATCATTGGACTCTTCATCGTTGGTATCCTTGCACGTGTTGTAGGTATCATGTAAGATTGATTTCACAAAAAAAGAAGGTTTCGGCCTTCTTTTTCTCATATGAACCACATAAAGGAAAAGATTTATGAAGAAATTTTGTCAATCTTGTGCCATGCCTCTCCTACTTCATGGACAAGACGTCAGAGGACGAGAAGCAGACGGCAGTTTATCCTCTTCTTATTGCTTTTATTACTATAAAGACGGACACTTTACAGAGCCTTTCATCACCTATCAAGACATGCTCCAAAAGGGCAAACAAGCTATCGCAGCAGGAAAAGGAAATGTCGTTGTTAAATGGCTAATGAAACTTTCTTATCCCTACCTACTCAAGAAAACTAATCGATGGAAATCTTCACCCAAAAACAAGCCAACAAATATGGTATAATAGAAAAAAGAGAATGAATAAGGAATTATCATGGCACAATCACAAAACAAAACCGTTGAATTTCAAACAACTGGCGTTTCTTACCTAGGCATCGGTGGCAAGGTTGGAAAATTCCTCCTTGGCGATAAGGCACTCGAATTCTACGCCGACACCAATGTCGAAGATTATATCCAAATCCCTTGGGAAAATGTTCAAAAAATTGGAGCAAATGTCTCTGGTAAGACTGTCAGTCGGCATTTCCAAGTCTTTACAGACAGTGGAAAATTTCTCTTTGCCTCAAAAGATGCAGGCAGTATTCTCAAGCATGCAAGAAAGCATATCGGCAATGAGAAAGTGGTCAAATTACCGACACTTTTGCAGACTATCGGACACTTTTTTAAAAATATATTTGCAAAAAACTAAAAAATCAAGTATAATAGTCGCAACGGATAAGTAATATCAGGCGTTTTTCAGAAAGTCTGCGGTCGCTGTGAGCAGATAAGCAAATGGTATGAAATTCTACCGTTTATAGTCATTTAGTTTTAATCTATTACGTCGTTAATTCGTCTTGCCTAACCTAAGTTATGCTTGTGATTCGTTGCCTAGTACTAAATCAAAACTAAAAGACTATATCACATTTTTATATAAAATTAAGTTGCACTCATGTGAAGTTGGATGGAACCGTGGCTTTCGTCACTCCAACGCTTTCATGGGTGCGTTTTTTAATAGGAGGAAAGATTATGTTAGACATCAAACGCATTCGGGCAGATTTTGACGGTGTGGCAGCAAAACTAGCAACCCGCGGTGTAGCAACCGAAACTCTTACACAAATCAAGGAACTCGACGCCAAACGTCGTGAGGTATTGGTCAAGGTTGAAGAGCTAAAAGCAGAGCGCAATACGGTCTCTGCTGAAATCGCCCAAGCCAAACGCAACAAGGAAAATGCAGACGACAAGATTGCAGCCATGCAAGAACTCTCTGCAACCATTAAGGGACTTGATGCAGAACTCCTTGCTATTGACGAGGAATTGCAAGCCATTCTTGTCATCTTGCCAAATACACCGCACGACAGCGTACCTGTTGGTGCAGATGAGGAAGAAAATGTCGAAGTCCGTCGCTGGGGTACACCGCGCGAATTTGACTTTGAACCAAAAGCTCACTGGGATCTTGGTGAGGATTTAGATATTCTCGACTGGGAACGTGGGGCGAAGGTAACAGGCGCTCGCTTCCTCTTCTACAAGAACCTCGGTGCTCGCTTGGAACGCGCCCTCTACAACTTCATGCTTGATGAGCATATCGCAGAAGGTTATCAAGAAATCATCACCCCTTACATGGTCAACCATGATTCCATGTTTGGAACAGGTCAATATCCAAAATTCAAGGAAGACACCTTTGAGTTAGATGAGACAAACTTTGTCCTCATCCCAACAGCTGAAGTGCCACTTACCAACTACTACCGTGATGAGATTGTAGACGGTAAGGAGTTGCCTATCTACTTCACTGCCATGAGTCCATCTTTCCGTTCAGAAGCTGGTTCTGCCGGTCGTGATACCCGCGGCTTGATTCGTCTCCACCAATTCCACAAGGTTGAAATGGTCAAATTTGCGAAACCAGAAGAATCTTACGAAGAATTAGAGAAAATGACTGCCAACGCAGAAAATATCCTACAAAAACTAGGACTTCCATACCGAGTTCTTGCCCTCTGTACAGGCGACATGGGCTTTTCAGCTGCCAAAACATATGACTTGGAGGTCTGGATTCCTGCTCAAAATGCTTACCGTGAAATCTCTAGCTGTTCCAATACAGAAGATTTCCAAGCCCGCCGTGCCCAAATCCGCTACCGTGATGAAGCAGATGGCAAGGTTAAGCTCCTTCACACCTTGAACGGCTCAGGACTTGCCGTAGGACGGACTGTCGCTGCAATCCTTGAGAACTACCAAAACGAAGACGGCTCTGTCACTATCCCAGAAGTTCTTCGTCCATACATGGGTGGCGCAGAAGTCATTGCTCCTAAATAATTTATCAAAACCTAAAAATAGTCAAGGACAAATGTCCTTGACTATTTTTGATTCTCTAATATAGTTGTTTAGTTTTGGTTTAGTACGAGGCAACGAGACGCTGGCATAGCTTAGATTAGGTAAGACGAGTTAACGACGTAATACATTAAAACTAAATGACTATATCACGTCACTATCTATTTCGCCTATATAACTTTTCAAGCCCTACTAGAGTAAGCATTGAAACGAAAGGAGGAAGGATATAGCTCATCTCACTCATCACAATAGGAAAGCCGAGGATAGAGAGCACCCAAAATACCGAGATGTTGAGTATAAACAATGCTATAAATAGGAACAACAGTTTTAACATTCTTTTCATCATTCATTCCTCCGAATTTTTAACTACCAGCTCGCAATGAAAGCAGTCAATAAATCCCATCAATATTTACGAAAGCGTTCATAGCGTTGTTGTAATAATTCCTCTATCGGCAAATGAGATAAGCTTTCCAATTCTTCGATGAGGGCTTGTTTTAAGTCTGCTAAGCGTTCTTGTCTTTTCAGTCCTGTCTCAGGAAAGACTCGATCCACTACTTCCATATCGAGCAATTCATGGGAAGTGATTTTCATCAGTTCTGCCGCCTCCATCGCACGTCTCCCATCTTTCCATAGGATAGACGCAAAACCTTCAGGGCTCAAGACTGCATAGATCGAATTTTCCAACATCCAGACACGATCCGCTACGGCAAGCGCAAGCGCTCCGCCAGAGCCTCCCTCACCGATAATCACCGCAATAATCGGTACTTTCAAATCGCTCATTTCAAGGAGATTGCGGGCGATAGCCTCTCCTTGTCCGCGTTCCTCAGCACCGACTCCTGGATAAGCACCAGCGGTATTGATAAAGGTGATAATCGGACGTCCAAACTTTTCAGCTTGTTTCATCAGACGAAGAGCTTTTCGATAACCTTCAGGATGCGGCTGCCCAAAATTTCGTTTTAAATTTTCCTGTAAATTGCGACCTTTTTGAATACCGACAATCGTCACTGCTTGCCCGTTTAGCCGAGCTAGTCCGCCAATCACAGCTCCATCATCACGAAAATTGCGATCACCATGCAATTCTATAAAATCATCAAACAAAAGTTCCGCATAATCCAAAGCCGTCAAACGTGCTTGATCACGCGCTTCTTTGATAATTCGAGTTATCTTGGTCATTCTTCACCTCCATGAAAAGCAAGGAGTTTACCGATAGTTTCACGCAATTCACCACGTTTTACAATCTTATCCACAAAACCATGTTCCAAGAGGAATTCTGCCTTTTGAAAATCATCTGGCAACTGTTCACGCACCGTTGATTCAATCACGCGACGACCTGCAAAACCAACCAAAGCCTGCGTTTCTGCTAGGATAATATCCCCTTGCATGGCAAATGAAGCGGTGACCCCACCGGTTGTCGGATCTGTTAAAATCGTAAGATAAAACAAACCAGCTTTGGAATGCTGTTTTACAGCTGCAGAGACCTTTGCCATCTGCATGAGGCTCATAATCCCCTCCTGCATACGAGCACCACCAGACGCTGTAAATAAGGTCACAGGGAGATTCTCCTTTTTTGCATACTCAAACAAGCGAGTAATTTTTTCACCTACAACAGTCCCCATGCTTGCCATGATAAAATTAGAATCCATGATTCCCAAGGCTGTCTTCTGCCCTGCGATCCTAGCAACACCTGTCAGCACTGCCTCATCCAGCCCTGTCTCTTCCTGAATTGCAGCAATTTTCTCCTGATAGCGAGGAAAGGAAAGAGGGTCTCTCGTCTCTAAACCTGTAAATAATTCTTCAAAAGAATCCTCATCCACCGTCAAAGCAAGACGCTCATAGGCAGAAATCCGAAAAGTATAGTCACAATTCGGACAAATCCGCTCACTCCCCAAGTCTTTCTGGTAAATGATATGTTTACAGCTCGGACATTTGGAAAACAGCTCATCTGGCACCTCAGGCTTTACTTGAGGACGCCTGCTTGAGCGATTAGGATTGATACGAATATACTTATCCTTTTTAGCAAACAAAGCCATTCTTGTCTCCTTTATTCTATCCTATTTGGGAATTTTCTACTTTTCTGCTCGATAAGTCGACAAAAACTTCTCCATCAAGAAAGACGTGTCATAATCTCCAGTAATCACACTTGGACTTGAAATCAAATCCAGCTGAAATTCACTATTGGTCACAACACCATCAATTTCTAATTCATAGAGTGCTCTCTGCATTTTCATCAAGGCATCAAAACGATTTTCCCCATGCACGATGATTTTGGCAATCATACTATCGTAATAAGGCGGAATGGTATATCCTGGATACACAGCTGAATCTACACGCAAACCGACACCCCCACTTGGCAGATAGAGATTGGAAATCGTACCAGGAGTTGGTGCAAAGTTGAATGCAGGATTTTCCGCATTGATCCGACACTCAATCGCATGACCTTTTAGTACAATATCTTCTTGAGAGATTGATAAATCTTGTCCTGCGGCAATCCGAATCTGCTCTTTGACAATATCCACCCCTGTCACAAATTCTGTAACAGGATGCTCGACCTGCACGCGCGTATTCATCTCCATAAAGTAGAAGTTTCCGCTCGCTTCATCCAGCAAAAACTCAATCGTTCCTGCATTTTCATAGCCTACAAATTGAGCAGCACGCACAGCGACATCCCCAATTTCCTTCCTTAGACTAGGTCCAATAGCGACAGATGGACTTTCTTCTAGTACCTTTTGGTTATTCCGCTGGAGAGAACAATCCCGCTCACCTAGATGAATCGTGTGCCCCTTTTGATCCGCTAGAATCTGAACTTCGATATGACGAGCTGGATAGATAACCTTCTCGATATACATAGCACCATTACCAAAAGCAGCCTTGGCTTCACTTGAAGCAGATTCAAAGGCTTCTGTTAAGTCTTCTTTATTTGTCACCTTACGAATACCCTTGCCTCCGCCACCTGCAGATGCCTTGAGCATAATCGGATAACCAATCTCATCAGCCACTTCCATCGCCTCATTAACCGTCAAGACTTCCCCTTTTGATCCTGGAATCACCGGCACACCAGCTGCAATCATTTGCTGTCTAGCATTGATTTTATCGCCCATGAGTTCCATGACAGATCCAGACGGACCGATAAATTGAATGCCTACTTCCTCACACATAGTTGCAAATTTGGCATTTTCACTCAGAAAGCCAAAGCCTGGATGAATAGCTTCTGCTTCTGTCAAGACAGCAGCAGATAAAATAGCATTGATATTGAGATAAGAGTCTGTTGACCTAGCAGGACCAATACACACCGCCTCATCGGCTAAAAGGGTATGAAGGGCTTCCTTATCAGCCGTTGAATACACTGCCACCGTATGAATGCCTAATTCACGCGCCGCACGGATAATTCGAACAGCAATTTCCCCTCGATTGGCAATTAAAATTTTACGAAACATCAACTGTCTCCTTTATTCTCCCAAAGCAAAAGTCAGCGTACCCCTTGCCGCTAAAGCTCCATCCACTTCTGCCTTAGCCTCCACAACGGCGATTCGTCCACGTCGCTTAACAAAGCGAGCTGTCATAATCAACTGATCACCTGGAACAACCTGCTTTTTAAATTTGACCTTGTCCATTCCTGCATAAAAGACCAACTTCCCCTTATTTTTAGGCTTAGATAATTCCAAAGCTCCAGCAGTCTGAGCCAAGGCCTCCATGATTAAAACTCCTGGCATAACAGGATAATCTGGAAAATGCCCGTTGAAAAACGGCTCATTAATGGTCACATTTTTTAAAGCTACAATCTCATCCTCAGTCACTTCAAGGACTCGATCAACCAAGAGCATAGGGTAGCGATGAGGGAGCGCTTCTTGAATTTCTCGAATGTCCATCATGCTAATCTCACCAAACCTTTCCCAAATTCAACCATTTCTTCATTTTCCACCAAAATCTCTGTCACAACACCGTCTCTCGGTGCTGGAACCTCATTCATGACCTTCATGGCTTCAATGATAAGTAAGGTTTGCCCTTTTTGGACACGGTCTCCCACCTGCACAAAGGCTGGCTTATCAGGACTTGATGCCAGATAAGCCACCCCCACTAAGGGACTTTCTACCACTTCTCCTCTTGGAGACGTGTCTTCTACCGATACAGTTTCTTCCTGCACTTCAAGCTCAGATAGAGTTTCTGTGCTTGTTCCTGCTAGGCTTTCTATTCTTGATTTTACTTCTTGTGTTGGAAGTAACTTTGTTTCATTTTTTGAAAATGTAAGTTCAAATTCCTCTTCTTTATAGGAAAATTCTCTCAGACTTGATTGGTCAAATTGAGCCATTAAGTCTTTGATTTCATCGATCTTCATCTAATCCTCCCAGCGTTTGAAGGCTAGTACTGCATTATGACCTCCAAAGCCAAATGTATTTGAAATAGCATATGGAATTTCTTGCTCTTTTCCTTGTCCATAGATGACATTAGCTTCCATATAATCGGATAATTCCGTCGTTCCTGCTGTCATTGGGACAAAGCTATGGTTCATAGCTTCAATCGTTGCAATGGCCTCTACGGCACCTGCTGCACCCAGCAAATGACCTGTAAATGATTTGGTCGATGAGACCGCCACATCTTTGCCAAGAGCTGCAACAATCGCTTGACTTTCTCCTTTTTCATTGGCAGGAGTTGAGGTACCATGCGCATTGACATAAGCTACTTGACTAGGCTCAAGCTCCGCCTCTTCAAGGGCTAATTGAATGGCTTTAATAGCCCCTCTTCCTTCTGGATGTGGAGAAGTCATATGATAAGCATCACAAGTGTTTCCATAACCTACAATTTCCACTAAAATCTTAGCTCCACGAGCTTTAGCGCTCTCTAAGCTTTCTAAGATAAGCATCCCTGCTCCTTCACCCATGACAAATCCATTTCGATCCTTATCAAAAGGAATTGAAGCACGTTTAGGATCTTCTGTCGTTGATAGAGCCGTCAAACTTTGGAAACCTGCGATAGCAAATGGTGTAATCGCAGCTTCTGAACCACCAACCAGCATGACATCTTGGAAACCAAATTTAATAGATCTGAAAGCTTCACCAATGGCATCATTTGAAGAAGCACAGGCTGTATTCACCGACTTACAAATCCCTCTAGCTCCAACTTTCATAGCTACATTTCCTGCCGCCATATTGGGAAGAGCTTTGGGCAAGGTCATTGGCTTAACCCGCTTAGGACCCTTTTCATGCAATCGAAGAACCTGCTCTTCAATCTCTGCGATCCCCCCAATACCAGACGCCACAATCACACCAAATCGTTCCTGATCGAGACTCTCCACATCAAGCTTAGCATTTGCAACTGCCTCAAGAGACGCATAAAGGGCGTACAAAGAATACAAATCAAAACGATTGGTATCTTTCTTCACAAAATACTTATCAAACGGGAAATCGTTGATTTCTGCTGCATTACGCACGCTGTATTCACTCGTATCAAACTTCGTGATCGGAGCAATCCCAATATTTCCTGCTTGTAAATTCTTCCAAAATTCCTCTGGACTGTGGCCAATAGGAGACGTTAGACCATAGCCTGTCACAACAACACGATGTAATTTCATACAAACTCCTTTACTGCATGGTAAGACCGCCATCTAAAGCGACTACCTGACCTGTCATGTATTCTTGCTTAGCAAGAAACACAGCTACCTCTGCGACTTCTTCGGGATTGCCAAATCGCTTCATCGGGATTTGCGCCAAGGTCGCATCCTTGACTTTCTCTGGCAAAACATCTGTCATATCCGATTCAATCATACCAGGCGCAATCACATTGACTCGGACATTACGTCCAGCCACTTCACGCGCAACCGACTTGCTAAAGCCAATCAATCCCGCTTTTGACGCTGCATAATTAGCTTGACCGATATTGCCCAGTAAGCCAACCACGCTAGAGACATTGATGATACTTCCCTCTCTCGCCTTGGTCATCGGTTTTAGCACCGCTTGGGTCATGTTGAAGGCACCTGTCAGATTCACTTTTAGGACTTGTTCGAAATCATCCTCAGTTAATTTTAACATAAGTTTGTCTTTCGTGATACCTGCATTATTGACTAAAATGTCCACAGAACCCAATTTTTCGCATGCTTCCTCAATCATTCGCTTCGCATCCGAGCTATCAGAGACATCTCCAGACACCGCTACAACTTTCACATCATAGTCTTCAAACGCTGCTAACAAGTCAGCTTCAATCCTTCTTCGACCATTTAAGACGACATTTGCACCACAAGCTGCAAACTTATGGGCAATTGCAAGACCAATCCCACGTGTAGAACCGGTGATAAATACATTTTTTTCTTTTAAATTCATCTTTCCTTACTTCCCTAGAAAATCTGCTAACGTTTTTTCGTCTTCCACATGACAAACCGACAAAGACTTGTCAATTTTCTTGATAAAACCAGACAAAACCTTCCCTGGTCCGATTTCGACAAAGGAGCTTGCACCTAGCTCTTTCATGCGCTCAATACTCTCATAAAATCGTACTGGTTCCATCACCTGACGCTCTAATAAGCGCTTAACCTGTGATAATTCCATAATATCGGCTTCTGTATTACCCACGACAGGTATTTGGAATTCTGCAAAATCCACTTCTTTTAAGGTTTCTGCCAATCGCTGGCTCGCTTTTTCTAAAAGAGCTGTGTGAAAAGGGCCTGAAACCTTGAGTGGAATCATCCGCTTCACACCAGCTTGTGAAAGAAGCTCTACCGCTTCGTCCACAGCTGCCACTTCTCCTCCAATCACAATTTGAGAAGGCGTGTTATAGTTAGCTGGAGTCACAATTCCTTTGTAAGACGCTTGTTGGCAGATTTCTTCAATCATTGCCGCATCTGCATTCAAAACAGCTACCATCTTACCAGAACCTTCTGGCGCAGCCTCTTCCATAAAAGCCCCACGTTTAGCTACTAAGTCCAAGGCAGCTGCAAAAGACAGACTCCCCGCAGCTACCAAGGCAGCATATTCCCCTAAAGACAGACCAGCTGCCATATCAGGCTGAAAACTATTTTCTGTCAAGCACCGATAAATCGCAATAGACGTTGTTAAGATCGCTGGCTGTGTATAGCGTGTCTGATGGAGTTTTTCCTCATCATGATTGATCAAATCTCGCAAATCATATCCTAAAATTTCCTGAGCTTCTTGAAAAGTCTCTCGAACAATCGCATGCTGATCATACAAATCTCTTGCCATACCCAAATATTGGGCGCCTTGTCCTGCAAATACAACAGCTGTCTTAGTCATGTTTCATCACTCCTGCCCAACGTTTCGCCTCACGCTCAATCACACGCGCTGCTCCCTCATACACATCGTGGATAATTTCCTCGACGGTTTCTTCCTTTGTAATCAATCCAGCAATCTGTCCTGCCATGACCGAACCATTTTCGACATCGCCACGAACCACTGCATTCGCAAGACTGCCTGCCCCCATTTCCTCAAATACAGTCAAATCTGGCTTTTCTTCTTTAAAAGCCGCTTTTTCTGCTTGGTCAAATTGACGCGTCAGCTTATTTTTAATCCCACGAACGGCATGCCCAAAATGTTGCGCAGAAATCGTTGTATCAATATCTCTTGCTTTCAGAATTTTTTCCTTATAATTCGGGTGTGCATTGGATTCACGAGCCACAACAAAACGTGTACCTAGCTGAACAGCCTCTGCTCCCAACATAAAGGCAGCAGCTGCACCCGCACCATCAGCGATTCCTCCTGCTGCAATCACAGGAATCTCTACTGCTTCAACTACTTGTCTCACCAAGGTCATGGTTGTCAGCTTTCCGATATGACCGCCAGCCTCCATGCCTTCTGCAATCACAGCATCCGCACCGATTTTTTCCATTCGTTTTGCTAGAGCAACACTTGGTACCACCGGAATGACTGTAATTCCAGCCTCATGAAAACGAGACATGTATTTCCCTGGATTACCAGCACCAGTCGTCACAACCTTGACTCCTTCTTCAATGACCAAATCAACAATATCATCTACAAAAGGAGACAAGAGCATAATATTGACTCCAAAAGGCTTGTCTGTCAAAGATTTAATCGTATCAATATTCTTTTTAACTACTTCTTTCGGAGCATTACCACCGCCGATAATCCCTAAACCACCAGCTTTTGATACACTACCTGCCAAGTCACCATCAGCGACCCAAGCCATCCCTCCTTGGAAAATGGGGTATTCAATCTTTAATAACTCTGTAATTCGCGTTTGCACTCTCTATCCTCCCTATTACTTAGCTAATACAGTCATTTAGTTTTAATTTATTACATCATTCACTCGTCTTGCCTGACTTAAACTACGCTTGCGACTCATTGCCTCGTACTAAATCAAAACTAAACAACCATAGTTCCATTTATACTTTGAGAATCAAACTATTAGCCAAACAAGAAAGTGGAACCAACTATTAGCCTTAGTCTCTCAAAAAAGACATCTAGGCTTTTGTATCTGTGTTCCACTCCCTATGCTAGCTTTTATGCACGTTCTTCAACGTAAGCAACCAAATCACCTACGGTATTCAAATCGTCTTCTGCTTCGATTTGGATATCAAAAGCATCTTCGATTTCAGAAATCACTTGGAACAAGTCCAATGAATCCGCATCAAGATCATCAAATGTTGACTCAAGTGTCACTTCTGATGCATCTTTTCCAAGTTCTTCAACAATAATTTCTTGTATTTTCTCAAATACTGCCATGATAGACTCCTTTAAAATTTTTATCTATGTGTTTTACACACAAGTAACTAAATAATCACAATGAGTGTCCCCCAGGTTAAGCCACCACCAAAACCAGAAAGTAAAATCTTCTGACTTCCGTTTAGGACAATATCCCCTTTTTCGACACACTCAGATAGCAGGATAGGAATGCTAGCTGCACTGGTATTGCCATACTCCATCATATTGGCTGGCATTTTTTCTCGTGCAACCCCAATCTTTCGTGCCATCTTATCTAAAATACGAACATTGGCCTGATGTAGTAAAAACCAATCAATCTCTTCAGACTCAAGACCACTGCTTGCAATCGTCTCTTTGATGGACTTTGAAACATCTCTTGTCGCAAAGTCAAAGACTGCCCGACCATCCATTTGTAGATAGGTATTAACCGATTTTGCTTCTGAAAATGGTGAGTTCAAAGAAGTTTGTCCATACGTTAAACTAGAGCTACGAGAACCATCTGTCCCTTGATTTTCAGCTAGAAAATGCTGAACACTGCTACTTTCTAAAAGAACACCACCAGCGCCATCACCAAATAAAACAGCTGTTCCACGATCTGACCAATCTAAAGCCTTAGAAACCGTCTCACTACCAATCACAAGACCACATTTATAACGCCCAGAAGAAATGAACTTTTCACCAACGGACAAGGCAAATACAAATCCGCTACAAGCAGCTGTCAAATCAAAAGCAAATGCCTTACTTGCCTGAATGTTAGCCTGAACCTTAGCAGCAGTAGATGGCATCATCGAATCAGGTGTCATGGTCGCTACAATGATAAAATCAAGCTCTTCAGCACTTAGTTGTGCTTTTTCTAACAACTGCTCTGCAACTTTTGTCGCCAAATCACTCGTTGTCTCTGTGCATGAGATATGCCGCCTTTTAATCCCTGTTCGAGTTGCGATCCAGTCGTCACTCGTATCCATTATCTTTGCCAAGTCATCATTGGTAATGACTTGCTCAGGCACATAATGGGCTACCTGACTAATCTTTGCATAACTCATCATTTCAAATCCTCAAGAAACTGATATAAATTTTTCAAGCCCTTATCCATCACCTTTATCTCATCCTCAGCCATACCGTCGATAATTCTCTCGACCATAGCTTTATGAAATCTGCGATGCAAGCGATAGACTAAACGCCCTTTTTTAGTCAAATATAGATGAACCACTCGACGATCTTTTTCCGAACGAATGCGCTCAATATAGCCTTTACGTTCCAAATTATTCAGACTGGTCGTAACCGTCCCTAAAGTCACCATCAATTCTTTTGCAACTTGACTCGGTGTTCCATTAGGATTGTTGCCAATCACATCAATCGTGTGCATTTCTTTAATGGAAATATCCTTAAATCGACTTCCACGAAGACTGGCCTCTTCAATCACCAATACGTTATTAAAAATGGATGTTAAATAATCATTGACTAATTGGTAATCCAAGGTAGGCCTCTTTCTTAAAAACTTTTATCATCAAAACATTTGACTAGAAAATTGTATCAAACTTCAAATGAAATTGCAAGCATTTACTTACTTCCCAAGAAATTGAGGACGTCGTTTTTCTGCATAAGCCCTAACACCTTCTTTAAAATCCTCTGTAAAGGCTAAAGCTTTTTGAAGAGCTAATTCTAGCTCTTTATACTCGTTCCAAGCATTAAAGCTACTGTTAAAAACTAGCTCTTTCATCGCACGGTAAGAATTTGCAGACCCGCGTCTTAACTTCTTAAGGAGTTGATTCAAATCTTTTTCCAAAGATTCTTTCTCAGAAACCTTATACAAAATTCCATAATCATACGCTTTTTGAGCCGAAAGCGCCTCTCCTGTCATTGCTAACTGGAGTGCACGTGTAACGCCAATGGAGCGACTCAATAAGAATAACCCACCAGCATCGGGTGCCAATCCAACACCTACAAAGGCTTGAATAAAACGAGATTTCTCACTGGCTATACAAAAATCCGCAGCAACTACCATATTCGCTGCCGCTCCTGCCACTGCTCCATCAACCAAGAAAATCACTGGTTTTAAAAGACGTTTCATTCGATAAGAAATTTCATTGACTAGAGCTACAATCTCTACTAAAGACTCAATATCATCTTCTTCAACAGCTCTTCTCATTTCTGCTAAATCACCACCTACCGAGAAAATATTTCCATTCGCCTTTATGACACAAAAACGAATCTTCTCATCCTCTTGAATGACTTCTAATGCGGCTAAAATTTCTTGGCACATCATCACGTTAAAGCCATTTGAGACCTCAGGACGATTCAGCGTAATCACTCCCAAATCATCTATTGTATGGTATAAAATTGTTGTAAAGTCCATATTGTGCTTCTTTTTATTTTATTTGCTTTTAAAATAATTTGATAATCAAATATTTAAAAGCTAGTATTCATTTTAACACAGTATCGCAGATTGTCAAGTCCTATTTTCTAAAAGTTTTCCAATTCTTTTTCAAATCAATTGCTAAGAAGTCAGAATTTTGCTATAATTTAAAGAAAAAATCAAGGAGATTATATGAAAGTTGTAAAATTCGGAGGAAGTTCACTTGCCTCCGCTACACAATTAGAAAAAGTATTGCAGATTGTTAAAGACGATCCTGAGCGTCGCTTTGTTGTCGTTTCTGCTCCTGGAAAACGCAACGCAGAAGATACAAAAGTTACAGATGCTTTGATTCGTTACTACCGCGACTATGTCGAAGAAAATGATGTGACAGCTCACCAAGAATGGATCATTAAGCGCTATGGTGACATGGTTAAAGAACTAAACCTCAAACCAAGTGTCTTAGAGAAGATTTCAAAAAGCATTTTGAAATTGGCTACTTTGCCAATTGAAGAGAATAACTTTCTGTATGATACTTTCCTTGCTGCTGGTGAGAATAACAATGCAAAATTGATTGCAGCCTATTTTAACAAAAATGGGATTCCAGCACGCTATATTCATCCAAAAGAAGCCGGAATCTTCGTATCTAGTGAACCAGGAAATGCTCAGATTTTGCCATCTAGCTATGACAAAATTGAAGAACTCGTGAATTCCCAAGAAGTATTAGTCATTCCAGGATTCTTTGGTGTCACACAAGATGGACAAATTTGTACATTCTCACGCGGAGGATCTGACATCACAGGTTCTATTATTGCTGCTGGTGTCAAAGCTGATCTCTATGAAAACTTTACAGATGTAGATGGAATTTTCGCAGCTCATCCAGGAATTATTCATAATCCTCATTCCATTCCTGAACTAACTTATCGGGAAATGCGGGAATTAGCCTATGCAGGATTTTCAGTACTACATGACGAAGCTCTAATTCCAGCCTATCGTGGTAAAATTCCATTAGTCATCAAAAACACCAATAATCCAAGCCATCCAGGCACACGAATTGTCTTACAGCATACGACACAAGCCCTACCTGTTGTAGGTATCGCAGCAGACTCCAATTTTACCAGCATCAACATGTCTAAATACCTCATGAACCGTGAAGTTGGTTTCGGACGCAAACTATTACAAATCTTCGAAGATCTAAATATTAGCTGGGAACACATGCCAACAGGTATTGATGATCTCTCCATTATCCTTCGCAATCGTGAGCTCACTCCTATCAAAGAAGAAGAGATTCTTCGCCAACTACGACAAAAACTAGAAGTCGACCATGTTGAAATTGAACATGGGCTCTCCATTATCATGATTGTCGGTGAAAACATGAAGAGTCACGTTGGACTTACAGCCACTGCAACTAAGGCACTTTCAGACCATCAGATCAATATCCAGATGATTTCCCAAGGATCTAGCGAAGTCTCCATCATGATAGTTATCAATTCAGAACAAGAAAAAGCAGCCATCAAAGCCCTCTATCAAGCATTCTTTGCAGAGAATAACTAAAGCCGCCTCTAGAAGGATTGAATCCAGTGATTTACAGGATTCAGTCCTTTTACTTTTTCTTCCCTCAAGCATTGTCTTCAGCTGCTGAAGGCTAAAGATATGAATAAATTATAGATACTGACTTCCTGTCCACCCCCTTCAACTGTGACATCACTAACATTTTTCTAAGATACAAATTTAATAAAAAAAACTCGTGGTGCTAGTTAATCTCGAAGTATCTCAGATTGTAAGCCAGTATAATTTGCTCCAGCCTTAACTACAGACCTGCTAAACTTCTAGTCAGTGTGTGTTCTATATCAAAAAGACCGCAAAGCTCTGAGAAGCGAGTCTCAATGGTTCGTCTCATAGCTATCAATTTCCAATGATTATGTTGT